>CAYGWM010000022.1:11847-42004 GCA_964353555.1 uncultured Spirochaetales bacterium | reverse complement strand
AGTACGCCGCATCAAACGCCGCCCGCCCCGCAAAACCAAAGTCGAGAAAATGCACCCCGCAAAGCTAGCGGAGAAAGGGGACGGTCCTCGACGAGGACGAACTGTGGCCTAGAGGGACACACCTGGCGAGGTGTGTCCCCTTTCTCCTCAGCCAGTCCTCGTCGAGGACCGTCCCCTTACTCCTCGCAGAGGATGCGGTCGTCTTCGGTGTAGGGGTCGGCGGCGGGGTTCGGGCGGGGGTCGCCGGGGAGGAGCAGGCCGGGATCGGTGGTTTCGACGTTGGTCCAGTCGAGCGTGCCGCCGAGCATGGCGCGGATCCAGCTGACGATCGTTGGGACGCCCCCCGTCGTATCGGTGTAGACTTTGTTGTTGCCCCACATCGTGTGCCGCGAGCCGGAGCCGATGTAGTAGCGATAGTTCGGCGCCTTCGACGCGCTGTCCTGCACCAGCCCCCGCATCTGCGCATTCCAGTCACAGCTCGGCACCCACCAGCTGATCCACGCGATCGGATTGCCCGGGTTGAGCATCGTGTTGTAGAAGCCGGTCTGGCCACCCTGTCCGCCATCGTATGCAGCGGCGTAGTTCGCGAAGCGATTGCGCGGGTAGAACAGCGCCGACTCGGTCCACAGATCCGCGGCGGTCTGTTCGACCAGCGGTCGATTCAGCGCCGGGATCCACGCGGGCAGGTTCTGTTCGACGCCCCATCGCGCGATGTCGTTCTCGAGGAACTGCTGGGTGATGACGCCGTTGCCCGCGTCTCCGAGCACATCGAAGTGCGACGACGGCCATACGTTCTGCTGCAGCGGGAGCGAGTTCACGATCGCGCCATAAGAGCCCGCGCTCGAGCCCGTGACGAAGACCGAATCCGGATTCACGAAGTGTTCGCGCGCCCACTTCTCGGCGACCTGCGCGTTCACGAACCCCTTGTGATGGATCGTGATGCTCTGCCG
The DNA here is from genome assembly GCA_964353555.1 of uncultured Spirochaetales bacterium. Lineage (GTDB taxonomy): Bacteria > Myxococcota_A > UBA9160 > UBA9160 > PR03 > PR03. Next base: position 41,054 of record CAYGWM010000022.1, on the reverse strand, counting down.
GCCGAGCGTGTAATCGACGACCGCGTCTCCCCAATGCACGTCGCCGGTGCAGTACGGGACGAATACCACGTTCCAGTCGCGGAACGGGTTGTCGGGGTTCGAGAGGTTGGCGAAGCCACTCGTCGCGTTCGCCGGATTGTCGTTCGGGCCCGTCGTCGTCTTGTGCGTCGGCAGTCGGCACGAGATGTAGTCCCAGCACGCACCGCCGCCCTGGTAGTACATCAGCGTTTTGTTGACGGTGCCGCGCTTCACGAAGAAGACCCACGGTGTTCCGGCCGAGCAGGTCGGTGCGAGCGACTTGCCCTCGTAGGGGACCTCGGCGTCCGGCGTGACCATCGTCCAATCGGTCGAGACACGCGGCGAAACCAGCGCCGACTCGAGCCCGTTCTGGACCGCGTCGCCGACGGCTGCGACTGCCTCGGCACTGGTCGGGCCGCCTTTGCAGGACTTGGCCTCGCCGGTCGTCCACTGCTTCGCGAGATGCGCGTTCGCCGTGGATCGGCGCGACTCGAGCTTCTCGCGATCCCGGTCGGTGTCGCGATGGCGGAGGTGGCTGGCATCCGCCAAGAGCAGCTGCTGGCACGCCCGCGCGACGAGCTGGTTGCGAGTCGACTCACAGTTGCGCTCGGCCGCATCGGTGTCGTCATGCTTGCAGCTCCGGTCGCGCTCGTCGCACTCATCGCGGCGGTGCCGCCTGCCGCGCTCGGGCGAAGCCCCCTCGGAGGTGGCGATCGCCGCCGCCAGATCTTCTGCTCCGGAATCGAGCACGCTGGCCATCTCTGCGGAGGTCGCGGTGGTGTCCTCGCAGGAGACGCCCGCCGCGAGGGCCGCCTCTTCCGCCCTGTTCCACTTCGTTGCGAGCAGCTCGCGCGCCTTCCCGAGCCGCCGATCGGCGAGCTGCGAGGGGTCGCCCCGATCCCAGGCCCGCACGGCCTCGCGGCAGTAGTTCGCCGCCGCGCGCAGCTTGTAGGCCACACAGACGTCGGTGGGATACGCGTCACTCTGCGCGTCACTGCTCGCATTTGCGGGCAGCGCGGAGACGACCGCCAGCGCGGTGGCCGCAACCAGAACAGCAGGGGACCAGGAATGCGAATGGGACATCGGAGCCTCCGGTAGATCGAACCGCGAATCACCCAACGACAGAGTATGGGTGGTCTGGGCGCTGAGGGCCAACCCACGCGTCTTGTGCTCGCGTAGCTCGCCCGCGCCTTTGGCTGCACTATGCTCGCCCGCCCAAGCCCAGGAGACGTCAGTGGCCAGCAGCGCAATCGATCCGTTCGAGAACTTCCACTTGATCCACCCGGACCACTACGCCGCCCACGGCTACCCGCACGCCGTCTGGACCCGGCTGCGCCGCGAAGACCCGGTGCACTGGTTCGACCGGACCAGCGGCATGCCGTTCTGGGCGATCACCAAGCACGCCGACATCGTGACGATCGGGAAGCAGCCCGAGAAGTTCCTGAACGGCCCGCGGCTGGTGCTCTCGCACGAACCCGAAATCCCCAACATGTTTCCGCCGACACTGATCCAGCTCGATCCACCGAAGCACGGCGTCTATCGCCAGCTGATCTCGAAGCGCTTCACGCCCCGCTATCTCAGGAGCATCCACGGCGACATCGAGCGGATCGGCAAGCAGATCGTCGATCAGTTGCTCGAGAAGAGCGGCCCCGGCGAGTTCGGCGAGTGCGACTTCGTACGCGAAGTGTCGGCGCCGCTGCCGATCGCGGTGATCGCGTGGCTGCTCGGTGTCCCCGAGTCGGATTGGAACCTGCTCTTCGACTGGACCAACCGCACGATCGGCGCCGGCGACCCGGAGTACCAGCAGCCAGGCAAGACGCCGCAGGAATCCGCCATGGCCGCGATGACGGAACTGTTCGGCTACTTCGCGAAGCTCGTGGAGGAGAAGCGCAAGAAGCCAGGCGACGATCTCGTCTCGCTCTTCGCGCACCTCGAAGTGGACGGCGAGCGCATCCCTGAGATGGACGTGCTGACGTTCTGCCTGATCATCGTGGTGGCTGGAAACGAGACCACGCGCAATGGCACCACCGGCGGCATGCTCGCGTTCATCGAGCACCCGGATCAGATGCGCAAGCTCGTGCGCAATCCAAAGCTGATCGACTCGGCCGTCGAAGAAGTCGTGCGCTGGACCAGCCCGCTGATCCACTTCGGGCGCACCGCGACGCAGGACTTCGAGCTGCGCGGCAAGACGATCAAGGCGGGCCAGGCGCTCGCGCTGTTCTATCCGTCCGCCAACCGCGACGAGGAAGTCTTCGAGGACGGCGACGTGTTCCGCATCGACCGCAATCCGAATCACCACCTCGGCTTCGGTGTCGGCGAACACTTCTGCCTCGGCTCGCACGTCGCGCGACTCGAACTGGCGATCGCCTACAAATACCTGCTGCCGCGCATCGAGGAGATCGAGGTCTCCGGCAAGATCGACCGCCTCGCCTCCGCGCTGGTCGGCGGCGTGAAGCGGCTGCCGATCCGCTACAAGCTCACGGCGGAATGAGCGAAGAAGTCACCGTCCTTCGCGCGCCTGCGCGCTTCACGATCGACGAACTCGCCGCGCGCCTGCGCGGGCCGCTCGAGGCGGCAGGCGCCGAGCGCGCGATCGTGTTCGGATCCTGGGCGCGCGGCGAAGCGGATGGCTACTCGGACCTCGATCTCGTCGTCGTGTTGCCGACGGTGCTACCGCGTTTCGAACGCGGGAAACTCCTCGCGGGCGTTCTCGACGCCATCGCGATTCCCGTCGATCTGCTGATCTACACACCCGAGGAGTTCGAGCGCGGAATGGAGCGTCGGTTCGACGTGTTCGACGCGATCGCCCGCGAGGGAGTGACGATCCATGAACGACGCACGGGATAAAGCAGATCGCTGGCTCGCTGCGGCGCGCGCAGCGTGATCGGCCACAACGTGCGCGCTCTCGTCCAGAAACTCTCACCTCGGGATGCGACGCTCGAAACACTGACCGACGCCGCTCGCGAACTCGATCTCTTCTACGTCCCGACCCGCTATCCCAACGGTCTCGACAGCGGAACTCCCGCCGAGGCGTTCTCCGCCGTACCGTCCGCTAGCGCGATCGATCTCGCGGCGCGATTCGTCGATTCGGCGGTCACTCCATATCGTCTAGTAGACCTGCACGGGGCCGCTCATCCGACTCCGGAGCCCACCGCGGCGCCGCCCGGGAGATCGACGGGTCGCTGCTGCCCGTGCATGATCCGGCGGATCAGCGGCGTTGCGATGAAGGTGCTCGCGATCGCCATCAGCACGAGCTTGGTGAACATCGACGGCGGTAGCACGCCGAGATCGAGGCCGATGTTCAGCGCCACCAGCTCCATCAGCGCGCGCGTGTTCATGCAGATGGCGATCGTGAGCGACTCGTTGCGCGATTCGCCCGTGAGTCTCGCGCCCACGTAGACGCCGCCGAGCTTGCCGGTGAAGGCCACGGCCATCACCGCCAGGCAGAGGCCGAACTCGCGCCAATCGCCGAGGCTTCCGACGTCGGTACGAAGTCCCGTGTACGCAAAGAAGAGCGGCAGCAGAAGGGTGTTCACGAGCGGCGCCACGCGTCGCTTCCACTCTTCCACGAAGGTGCGGTCGTCGTGGAGCGCGACGCCGATCACGAAGCCGCCGATGATCGCGAAGATCCCGAGGTTGCTGGTGACCGCCGCCGACGCGAACAGCACCGCGAGGATCGTCGTGAGGAGCCCTGGTCCCATGCCGCGTCCGCTGGCGAGCTGGCTCGCGACGATTTTCTTCAGCACCGGCCGCAGCAGCAGGAAGACCAGCGCGAGGTACACCCCCAGGCCGAGCACGCGGACGCCGATCCACTCGGCCGACAACTGGCCGCGCACGACCAGCGAGATCAGCCCAAGTAGCAGCCACCCGCACACGTCGTCGACCGCGGCGGCGCTGATGGTGAGCGCGGCGACGCGCGTGTGGGAGAGGCCGAGTTCCATGAAGATGCGACCGAGGATCGGGATGGCCGTGATCGACATCGCCACGGCGAAGAAGAGCGTGAAGCCGAGCGGGTCGGGCTTCACCGCTTCGGGCAGCCGCGCGTGGAAGAAGCTCGCGCTGCCGTAGCCGAGCGCGAAGGGAACCGCGATCCCGACCACGCTGATGACGATCACGGTACGCCGGCTCGTCGACAGCACCTCACCGAACTGGAACTCGAGGCCGATCTGGAACATCAGCAGCACGAGCCCTAGCTGCGCGAGTCCGGTGAAGATCGGAGCGATGCTGACCGGGAACAGCCAGGCCAGAGCGCCCGGAGCCAGAGCGCCGAGCAAGCTCGGGCCGAGCAGGATGCCGGCGAGGATCTCACCCGAGACGTCGGTCTGGCCGAGCCGCCGAGCCGCCATCGCGACGACCCGGCTCATCACGATGATGACGATCAGCTGGTAGAGCAGGTGGAGGACCAGCTCCTCCGCGGACGCGCCGACCGTACTCGACACCCGCTCGCTACTGGACCGAACGGGGGATGTGGGCAGCGACGGTCTTCACTGTGCGTCGCCGAGCTTCGCGTCCATCGTCGGATTCTGGAGCCAGGCCCCGATGTCGGCACCGACGCTGCGCGCGCATTTGGCGAGGATTCCGCAGGTGCCGCCGGCGAAGACATCGGTCGCGGAGACGCGCTTGGCGCGGAAGCTTCCGACGACCTTGGAGCCCCGGCGCAACCTGCCCGTCACCTCGACCCACTTCGGGCCGGAAAAGACGCCGCCACCAGGTCCATGGACGTCGGTGATCGAGAGCTCGAGGTCGCGCTTCTTGCCGGGCACGAGCTGCACGTTCGACGCGCTCCGCGCGATCGCTTGGGGAATCATCGTCTGGAGCGCACACTCGTTCCGGATCGCGTCTCGGACGCTGCTGCCGCTTGCGTACTCGATCCGTTCGGGGACCCGAATCGAGGCCGCCTGGGCAGTCCCGGCGCCGAGCAGAACCGCAGCCAGTGCGATTCCGCTCGAGGCGGAGCGGAACAACCGAGCGATCCGAACGCCCCGATCGAGCGGCGAGACACGCGGCGATCTGCGTGCGGTATCGATGCTCACAGGATTCCCCCATTCACTGAGATGACCTGTCCGGTCATGTAAGCGGCTTCGGTGGAGAACAAGAAGGCGACCAGCGCGGCCACCTCTTCCGGCCGTCCCAGCCGGCGCATCGGGATGCGCTTCACGATCTCCTCCAGGTGCGAACCATGCAGCATGTCCGTCTCGATGAGTCCGGGGGCGACACAGTTGACGGTGATCTGCCGTTTCGCGAGCTCGAGGGCCAGCGACTTGACGGCGCCCACGAGCCCCGCCTTCGAGGCGGCGTAGTTCACCTGCCCCCGGTTGCCCGCGAGCGCCGATGTGGAGGAGAGAGCGACGATGCGCCCCCCGGCGTGGGCCCGCACCATCGGCATCACGAGCGGATGCAGCGTGTTGTAGAAGCCGTCCAGGTTCGTGTGCACGACCCGATCCCAGGCCTCGCCCGACAGCGCCGGGAACGGCGCGTCGGCGATCACGCCGGCGTTGAGCACGACGCCCCAATAGGGACCTCGCTCGGCCACGTCCGCCGCAAGCGTTTGCGCACAGGCCTCGCGATCGGCGATGTCGAACGGAAGCAGGACGGCTTCACCACCGAGCGCGCGGATTTCCTTGGCCACCGATTCGGCCGCATCGCCGCGGGCGCGGTAGTTGACCGCGATCGAGAACTCGCTCCGCGCGAGGGCGATCGCGATGGCGCGGCCGATGCCGCGGCTCGCGCCGGTCACCAGGACGCGTCGCGCGCTCATCCGGAGTTCCCGCCGAGCGCCGCGAGATCGCGCGGCAGCAGCACGTTGAGGCGGCCCTCGGCCAGCGGAGCCTCCTCGCCGGGATGCAGCACGGCGCACTCGAATGCCAGCATCTCCGAGTGCCCGGCGACGTGGCGTGCACGCACCTCGAGCGTTCGACCCGGCTCGAAGGCGTCCTGGCGAAAGACGAGACGCCGGGAGCCCAGCAACAGCCCCGGGCGCGGCGCCTCGCCGCGAGCGCGTGCGAGGAGACCCCCATGGGCGGCGATGCACTGCGCCATGTACTCGATTCCAACCCAGGCAGGGATCCTGCCGGTCGCGTCGCGGAAAAGCTCGCTGCGGCTGGGCTCGACGCGACAGCGCGTGCACTCCGGGTCGTGCGCGATCACCGCTTCGAGCAGCCGCATCGGGCCAGCGTGGGGCAACAGTTCTCCGATCGGCGGAAACGGCGCACTCACATCTCGCTCCGACGCTGCCATGTGTCGTGAAAATTGAACCACTGATACGGAAAGCGCAGGCAGATCTTCTCGAGTCTTCGCACGAAGATCTCGGCGAGTTCCTCCGCCGCCTTTTCGCGCTCCGCGCGGGGGATGTAGCGCCCTTCACCGAGCGGCTCGACGAACGTCTCGTAGCGGGCCTCGCCGGTCCGCACGCAGATCGACAGGAAGATGGGGCAACCCAGAACACAAGCCAACAGGAAGGGCGAACGCGGAAAGGGCGCGCGGTGGCCGAGGAAATCGACGAATACCGGTCGCTCGCGGCCACCCGGCGGAATCCGGTCGCCCAGGATCCCCACCAGTTCGCCGTGCTTGATGCACTCCCGAATCCGGAAGGCGGGCTGGATCGACGCGGGATCCAGCTGCAGCACCTTGACCCGATTCCCGGGAGCGATCTGCTCGAAGAACCGGTTGATGCGCTCGGCATGCGCGGTGAACATCACGAGATTGATCGAGAGTTGGTGCTCACCAGCGAGTCGGCGCGCCATGTCGAAGCTGCCCACGTGAGCGCCCAGCAGAATCGCCCCGCGACCCGCGCGAGCCAGATCGAAGAGGTGCTCGCTCCCCGCGTGATCCATCTGGAAGCTGGCGAAGCCGCCGCCCCACAGCACCATGCGGTCCAGTAGCTGGACTGCGAATTCGTGGTAGTGCCAGAACGGAGCAAAGAAGCCCGGGCGTCCGCGCAGTTGGGTCCGCCCTTCCGGGCTCGCCCAGATGAGATCCAGATAGGCACGCGACGCGCGGCGCGAAGCCGTATCGCGCAAGAAGAAGTACGCGACGATCGGGTACAGCAGAAGCTGGCAGGCGCGCCGGCCGAGAGCCCGATGGATCCAGGCCATGGCGCGAAGCGCTTCGATCGATCCGCGTTCTGCGACAGCCGACCAGTGTCGCTCCCGGATCATCGGATTCCGCTCGCGCCCGGGGCCCGTTGCCGCAGCGCCGACGAACGTCGAAGGCCACCGACGACCAGCCGCGCGTAGAGGAGGGCGAGCCGCGGATAATCGCGGATCAGACTGAAGTGGGAGAGGCCGCCGATGCGGTAGACCACCTCGGTCGGCACCGCTACGACCGGGAGCCCTTCCCAGACGAGCCTGACCGCCAACTCGGGGTCGAAGTCCATCCAATCTCCGATGCGCTCGCGATCGAGGAGGCCAACGGTTGGTTGCAGCGGGATGCCCCGGAAGCCGCACAACGGATCGGGTACCACGCGCGAGTGGCAAGCCAGCCACACGAGCACGCGCGAGATCTGCCGGGCAAGGATGCGTGCTCGCGGCGCACTCGCGTCGAAGATCGGCACTCCGAGCACGAGCGCGTCGGGATGCGCGCGCATCGCTTCGAGGAAGCGGGGCACGTCGCGCGGGTCGTGTTGGCCGTCGGCATCGAGCTGGACCACGTGCGTGAAGCCGCGAGTCAGCGCGGCGCGATAGCCCGTCTTGAGCGCACTCCCCTTGCCACCGTTGCGTGTCCGGCGCAGCACCTCGACGAAGTGGTGCTCCTTGGCGATGCGCTCCAGGATCTCCCGGGTCGCGAGACTGCTGCCGTCGTCCACCACGAGGCAGTCGATGCCCGCCGGCGCGAGACCGGCCACGACCTCGCCGATCGTGTCGCCGTGATCGTGGATCGGGATGACGGCGCACGCCTTCACGGGTCGATCCTCAGCCGGCCGCGCCCGCTCGAGAAGACCCGACCCGGTTGCTGCGCGTCTGCGAGGACGAACTCGAAGCGTTCGCCGTTTTCGGCGACCTCGACGCGCAGCAGAAACTCCTGCCCGGGTAGCAGCAGGTCGCGAAACTTGAGTGCCTCGAGGGTCGCGAGTCGCGCGGTCGTACCGAGGAGCTCCTCGAGCGCGCCCATCACGAAGTGCAGCTGCACGACACCGGCCACGATCGGGAAGGACGGAAAATGACCGTCCAGAAACGCCAACTTCTCCGGGATGCGCAGCTGGCATTCGAGCCGCTGTCGTTCCCGGCGCACGGCGATGACCTCGGGCTTGCGGGGCGCTCCTTCTCCAGCGACGAACAACGCCAGCAGCGTCGCGATCGGCGTCTTCCCCTGTGCGTCGCACGGAAGCTCGTCTACGACTCGCCAGACGCGGGGAAGGAGCACGCGGTCGAAGTCCGGCGACAGGTGCTCCATCAACGCCTTCGACAAGCCACGGCGACCGCTCTCTGCGAGCACGGTTCGACCGGCCTGCGCGGGCACGATCACCGCGCCGACGCGCGTCTCTCCTCGGTGTTCGAGGGCGACGAGCACCGCCTCGGCGACCGCCGGATGCGTCTTCAGCCGCTGCTCCATCTCGGGCAGCGAGAGCCGCTTCTCGGCGATCTTGACCACACGGTCCGCGCGGCCCATCAGTTCGAAGTCGCCGTCCGCATGGAAGCTGACGCGGTCGCCGAGCACGAAGCGCATCCGACCGTCGCGCTGCGGCCTGCCTTCACTGATGAACGGAGACGTGACCACGAGACAGCCGTCTTCGGTTGCGACGTCGACCCCCGGAAGAGGATGCCAGGGTTCGCCGCCGCTCCATTGCTGGCGCACCGCGATGCCACCCGTCTCGGTCGATCCGTAGACTTCCCAAGGCGGAGCGCCGAGTGCGTCGGTGACACGGCGCGCCAACGCAGCCGAGAGCGGGCCACCCGACGAGAAAACGGCGCGGCAAGTGCCGCGGTGGGGCGCCAGTTTTTCGACCAGGTGCCGCAGCGCCGCAGGCGTCGTCGCCAGCGCGAAGGGTGTCGCGCCGGCGAAGTGCGAGGTCAGCTCCTCGGGATGCAGAAGGGGGCTTCGCAGAAAGGGGCGGCCCGAAGCCAGCGGCCACGCGACGCGGAACAGCAATCCGTAGAGGTGCTGTGGCGACATCGTGGCCAGGATGCGTGTCGACGGTCCGAGCAGCGCGCCGAACTGCGCCTCCAGCGCGATCACCTCGTCCTCGAGGTGGCGCAGCGCCTTGGTGGCCGGCTTCTGGGATCCCGTCGTGCCCGACGTGAAGATCTTCGCGACGCGAGTGTCGCGATCGACAGCAACCAGTGTCCGAGGCGGATGCTGCCCCTCGAGTGGGTGCCAGCACGGTCGCCCGTGGAGCGCACTAAGCCGGCTCGTTCCATCGAGGAGAACACCCGCCACATCCGGGGCGAGGCGTCTCAATGCACCGGGCTGCCGCGATGGCGGGAGCACGGCGAGCGAGCCCAGCTGGGCGGCGGCCAGCAGCCCGACCGCGAAGGCATGGGCGTCGTCGCAGTGCAGCAGCAGACGGCCGCCCTTCACGGGTTCGAGGCGCGATGCCAGAGACGACACCTGTGCGCGTAGATCGGCGATCGTGCGCGTCCCCTCGGTACCGAAGCTCACGACGGCCCCAGCCGGATGCGGCGCTACCAGAAGTCGAGACAGCGGAATCACGCGGCTCTCCATCGAGGCGGCGGCCGAGCCGCATTCCTCGAGGCCGGTTCCGATCCGCTCACGACCCCCCACGACTCCACCTCCTCGCGAAATACTCTTCCACGATGGCAGTCAGCCTCCGGGCCGCAAGCGTGCGACGTTCCGAACCGTCCAGGTAGTTCGCGGGATGGATGGGCTCTCCCACTTCGATTCGCCACTCGGGAATGCCATCCGGGACTTCGCTCCAACGCTGACCCTTCATCAGGGTCCGGGGCGTCACCTGGATGACAACCGGCAGCAGATCGCAGCCGGCTTCCAGTGCGATGTGCGCAGCCCCACGGCGGAAGCGCTGCATGCCCTCGCGCGCCGTGCGCGAGCCTTCCGGGTAGATGACCACGCAACGCCCGTCGCGAAGGCGCCGTACCGCTTCGGAGACGACCAGCGCGCCGCGGTCTGCCCGGAGGTAGCCCGCAGCCGAAACCATGCGACGTAGCAATGGACTGTCGCCCCACTCCGGGTTCACGACGAAATCCGCCTGAGACATGCAACTCATGAGCAACGGTGTGTCGATCAGGGACGGATGGTTGGCGACGATCAGCAGCGGACGGCGCTGCAGCAGCTCGGGGTTCGGCCACTGGACGCGCGCCAACCCGATGGACTCCACCAGACGGAAGTAGTGGCGGCAGGCGACGTGGACGATCCGCTGCGCGGCGAGCTCGTCGTTCGACTCGCGCCCTGCCAGGCGTTCCAGCAGACGCTGGACCGGAAGCACCACGACGGTGATTCCCAGGACGACCAGGCCGAAGTAGCCGAACGCGACAGCCCGAAGAGCGACTCGTGCGGCGCGCGCCAGGGAGGATGCGGCACTCCGTCTTCGCTCGCGGCTGCTGGTTTCCCCGTACAAAAGCTCGCCCTTCGAAGCCCAACCAGGACCGACGCAACACCTCGACGACTATACCGACGGCACCAACGCGTTGCGAACGCGAGGTCACGCGAGATCCTCGTTGGCAGCGGCGAGCACGCGACTGACGATCCGAGCGGGAGCAATCGCAGCGAGAGCCGTGTTCGTATCTGCCGCGAGCGCAGCAGCCACGCCGATCGCTTCACCGGTGGCGAGCGCCGTTCCGATCACGCGAAGGGCGCCGAGCGCCTCGTGGGTGCTGGAGAGACAGCGGCCTGCGACACCGAGCATCGGGTGCGTGCGACTCACGAGCGCGCCCAGCGGCACGGAGGAGGGCGCTTCTGGATACACAAAATGCGGACGGCGGTGGTCCTCCCAGAGTTCGATGGGCCATGTGGAGAGCGCCACCTCGTCGACCCGACGCAGTCCGGAGAGCAGGTCCTGGTGAGTCACCACCACCCGACCGACGAGCCTGCGGGTCTCGCGCACGCCCACGCGCGCCGGCCAGTCGGCGACGCGGGCTTGTGCGAAGCCGGGCTGGGTTCGTCGCAGGAACGAGACGACCGCTCCCGCGCGCTGTAGGGCTCGCGTGCGGAGCGCTTCCAGGTAGTCCGGGTCGAGCGGCGCCAGCGGTCGCTCGTCGAGCGGAGGGAGCGTGAGCGTCGCGTAGAACGAGCCGGGAGCGCCATCGCTGCGCAAGACGACCGACTCGCAATCGGGTGGAAGCGTCCCGCGACGTGCGGCGTGCGCCACGGCTGCCGTGAGCTGGAGCCGGGAGAAGCCGCGAAGATCCTCCCGCGCGACGCCGGTCAATCGAAAGATGAACGACGGACGTTGCAGGATCTCGGCGGAGGCCATCACGGTCTCGGCGCCGCCGAGGTGAGCGGTGATCGCCTCGCCGCTCGCATCGACGACGACGGAGGCCATGATCGATGTGTCGCCGTCCTGGCTCCGCAGCCGCAACTGCGACGGCTCGCCGACCTCTCCCGCGAGGCGCGCAGCGACCAGCGTCGTGCGCTTGCGAACGGTGAGATGCTCGGCACGCGCGCACAGACGTTCGACGAGCTCGGCCAGAACCGGCGGTCGAATCGGCAGGTAGAAGACGCGGCCGGCGGCCACCGGCGCACCCGCGCCTCCAGCGCGCGCGAGCGCGGTCGCAAGACGGGCGGGGAATCCCGGATGCGCCGGGACCGCGGTGTCCCGATCGGGCAGGAAGAGACCGCATATGGTGTGTACCAGCGCCTGGCTTGCGTTCCCGCCCAGCCGGTCGTCGCGCTCGACCAGAATCGTTCGCGCGCCGGTCCGCGCCGCCGCGAGCGCTGCCGCGATGCCCGCGGGCCCGCCGCCGACGACCGCCACGTCGTGGCGCGAGGTCCCGCTCACCCCGCGCCGGTGAGGTCGCGCGCCAGTTGCCCCCGCAACAGCTCGAGCTCGGCTTCGTCGAGGGCGTTCCGTTGGCGCACGTGCGTGTAGTTCAGGCGGTCGCCTCGCAGCGAGAGCACGAGCCCGCTTCCCGGCGACGGCGGTACCGCTGGCGCGTGGAATCCGTTTTCCACCGAGGCGCCGAAGAAACGGTCGAGGCCGAGACAAAACTGGTCGGTGTAGGCAAAGAAGAACGAGCAGAGCTCGCCACGCAGCGCACGTCTTGCCATCCGCGTGTAGACGCGGGTCGGAGCGAAGCGCGCGAAGTCCATCGCAGCGACTCCATTCTCGATCTGATGTTCGCGGATCGAGCGACGCCGTTGTTCCTTCAGCTGGTCGAGCAGCGCCGGGAGATCGCCGACGATCTTGGAGGCCACCTGAAACCAGATCATCGAGACGCGCGTGCGGAAGATTCCACCCGCGGCGCCCTTGGGACGCAAGTTGACCGGCAGCGGAACGACGTAGCTCTCGGGCTCCGCGCCACGCTTGCACATCACCACATGGTGCGCGCGGATCGCCGCGGCCAGGTAGAAGAGCATCGGCGTCAGAAAGCCGGCGAGAGCGCTCGCCCGCTCGCTGATGCGCGCGGTCTCCTCGGCTGAGAACGAGAAGAGGTCGTAGCTGAGGTCTTGACGCGCGCGACGCAGCGGGCCGGCGGGCGAGCGCACGCTCGACGCACCGAGGCCCGCCATCCAGTGCTGCCAGGCCGTCGCCATCGCGCCCCGCTCGCGCAGGCTTTCGGGGAGCCGGATCTCCGGCGCCGCGCCTGGCCGGTCGGCATCGGGAACGTCGCCCGGCCGACACGCTCCAGTGCCGCAAGCTTCGAGGAACGCGACGAAACGCTCGCTGCCATGACCGTCGAAGAGCATGTGGAGCCAGGTGAGGGCGAGATCGGTTCCGACCCGACCTTGCCCATGGCGCACGACGTCCACGCGGAGCAACTCGCCGCGCCGTGCCGAGCGCGCTTCGTTCAGCCGGCGCCGGAAGAGTTCGGGTAGTGCGGGCGCGTCGGCCTCATGGATCTCGACGGGCGGCGAAGCCGTGCGCCGCGCGCGATCGAGGCGATAGCACGGCCGCCCGAGGCCCAGGTCGCGCCGGATCGGTGCGCGCAGGATCGGATTGGCCTCGACCACGTCCGCAAGCACGCGCCCGAAGCGATCGAGCTCGAATCCGGGTCCCAGGCGCAGTACCAGCTGCGAGAGGTGGCTGGCGCCGTTCCAGCGCAGCGTCTCGGTATCGAAGGCGCGAAGGAAGCAGTCGGCGCCGGTGAGCGGCAGGCGCTCACCGCGCAAGGATGCACTCGTGGACACACGCCGCGAGCGTCTCCGCGGTCTTCAGGTTCTCCGGCGTGAGCAGGCTCTCATCCACCCAGACGCCGGTGGCGTCCTCGATGGAGAGCATCAGCTGCGTGACGGCGAGTGAATCGACGCCGGCCTCGACCAGATTCGAGGACGCCGTGAACTCCTCGGCCGCGGATAGGATGTCGTCGCGCAGGATCTTGTGGATGAGTTCCGCCAAGCGCTCGCGGGTCCACTCGCCCATCGACGAGCACTCTTTCACAGCGCTCGCGAGGCGGCAAGGCGCGATTGAAATCCGGCGCTCCCGTCCCTTATGCTGCCGCCATGGCTCGAGGCACCATTCGAAGCGTCGCGATCTTGGGAGCGGGACCCGCGGGCTCCGCGCTCGGCTGTCATCTCGCTCGCCGCGGAATCGAGGTCACGCTCTTCGACGGCGGCAAGCGACCGCCACTCGTGGTTGGCGAATCGCTGGTTCCGGCCGTCATCCCCTTCCTTCGTGAGCTCGGCGTGGAAGAGGAAGTGGCTTCGTATTCCACGTACAAGCCGGGAGCCACCTTCGTATTCGACGCGGGTGACTCGATGTCGTTCCGCTTCGCCGACGTCCGTGCAGCGCGCACGACGTACTCCTACAACGTCCCCCGCGATCGTTTCGATCAGTCCGTGCGAGAGGCCGCGCTGCGGGCGGGAGCCCGACTCGTGCCGTCCCATGCGCACCTCGAGCGCGAGCCGGGCAGCGAGCGCATCCGGCTCTCCGCCGGCAGCCTCGAAGCTGCGGGGCTCCCGCGCATGCCCGATCTGCTGGTCGACGCGAGCGGTCGCGCGCGGGTGCTGGCGCGGCTGCTCGACATCCCCACCGTCGAGGGCGATCGGCGCGACACCGCGCTGCACGCTCACCTGGAGGGCGTACCGCTCCTCGTCGAGGGCAACGTGCACGCCGACCGCATCGAGCACGGCTGGTGCTGGCGGATTCCGCTACCGGGACGGGTGTCGGTCGGCCTCGTGATGAACGCGGCGGTGATTCGCGAGTTCGGCGACGACGTCACCGCGCAGTTCGACAACTACCTTCGCCACGATCCGATGCTGCGCGATTGGGGTGTGACGGCCAAGCGCATCTCGCCCGTGATGAAATACACCAACTACCAACTCCGCGCGCGCCGCGGCGTGGGCCCTGGCTGGGCGCTGCTCGGCGACGCCTTCGGGTTCGTCGATCCCGTGTTCTCGAGCGGGCTCCTGATCGGGCTCGACGGCGCCGTCGAACTCTCGAATGCGATCGCCGACGGCAGCGAGGCGCGCTTGCGTCGCTACGAAGCGCACGTCCTCCACCACCTCGAGAACTGGCAGCGCGTGGTCGGCTACTTCTACAACGGGCGCCTCTTCACGCTCTTCAAGGTCGGCGAGATCATGCGGACGCAGCTTTTCTGGCGAATGCTCGATTTCCACTTCACCAAGCACATGCCCCGCGTCTTCACCGGCGAGGCCACGACCAAGCGCTACAGCGTGGGGCTGCTGGACTTCATGGTTCGCTACGCCCTGGCCGGGAACGATCCCCAAAAGCTGGCGGTGCGCTGAAGCGCTCCCATGGGTATCCACGAAGAAGCTTCCCGCGACGCGTATGACGCGATCGTCGTGGGGAGCGGTCTCGGTGGGCTCACGGCTGCCGCGCTTCTGGCACGAGCGGGTCGTCGTGTGTTGGTCGTCGAGCGACACGACCGACCGGGCGGCTACGCCCACGCGTTCCGCCGGCGGCGCTATCACTTCGACTCGGCGGTGCATCTCGTGGCTGGCTGCGAGTCGGCGCCCGGCAGCGACGGCGGCGTGCTGCACCGGCTGCTGACCGGGCTCGGCGTGCGCGATCGCTGCGATTTCGTGCGCGTGGATCCCTGCTACCGGATCGAGTGGCCGGGCTTCGCGCTCGACGTCCCGACCGGACTCGAGCGCTTCGTCGAGGCGCACGCCGAGCGTTTCCCGCGCGAGGCGAAGGGGATTCGCGGCTTCACCGAGGATTGCCTCGCGATCTGCAGCGAAGTGGTCCGCGCCGACGCGGAGAGCGCAGCGGGGCCGCTCGACAATCCCGAGCACTTCCCGCTGCTGCTCCGCTACCGGCGTGCCACGCTCGGCCAGGTGCTCGCGCATCACGTGGAAGATCCGGCTGCGCGTGCTGCTCTGGCCGCGCTCTGGCCCTACCTGGGACTCCCGCCGGCGCGCGTCTCCTTCCTCTACTTCGCGACGATGCTGATGAGCTACGTGGCGGACGGGGCCTACTACTGCCGGGGCACCTTTCAATCGCTGGCAGACGCGCTGGTCGCCGCGCTGGAGAGAGACGGCGGGGAGATCCTGCTGCGGAGCGTCGTGCGCCGGATTCGAGTCGAAGACGGGCGCGTCGCGGGCATCGTCCTCGAGAACGGGCAGCGCATCGCGGCGCCGCTCGTCGTCTCGAACGCGGACGCGCGCCAGACGATCGAGGAGCTCGTGGGGGTGAAGCACTTCCCGCCTCGCTACAGCCGCCGGCTCGAGACCCTGACGCCGTCGATCTCCGGCTTCGTCGTCTACGCCGCGACATCGCTCGATCTCGCCCGCGCTGCCCTTGCCCACGAGACGTTTCTATACACAGGAACGGATCCTGAGGAGCAATACGCGAGCGGGCTGGCGGGCGAGCCGGCGTGGCTCTCGATGACGGTTCCCACGCTCGTGGACCCGAAGCTGGCGCCCGCCGGCGAGCACCTGCTCGTCCTCACGACCCTCGTCGCATTCCGCACCGAGCAGCCCTGGGCCGAACGGAAGCAGCAGCTCGTCGAGGGGCTGCTCCGGCAGGCGGAGCGTCGCCTGCCCGGTCTTTCGCGGTCGCTCCGGCACGCGGAGGGAGCCACCCCGCGCACGTTGGAGCGCTACACGCGCAACGAGGCCGGCGCGATGTACGGATTCGAGATGACACCAGCCCAGGTCGGACCCGGTCGCCTGGAGAACGAGACGCCGCTACCGGGACTCTTGCTGGCGGGGCACTGGACGCGGCCCGGTGGCGGCGTGGTCGGCGTGGTGCAATCGGGGCTGCGCACCGCCCGGCTCGCGCTCGGACTCGGGCGAGAAACGGATCTCCTCTCGTGATGCTGAGCTCCTCGTGGAGTCAGGGCTCCGGGCGCGCGGGTCTCGCGCCGCTGGTGCTCGAGCCCAACGAGAGCCTCGCCATCATCAGCGGGACCACTGTGATGAGAGCGCTGGCCTGCGTTGCGTTCGCCGCGCGCGCTGCCCGCCTGGCTCGCGCCCTCACCGCGATGGTCACCCGCGCGATCTTCGGAAATCCACAGCACTTCGCGCCGGAACTCTTCGAGCTGAAGCCGCATCCCGGCACGATCCAGGCGGGGGGCAGGATCCGCGCGGATCTCGGGCCTTCGGACGGGAGCCGCCCAGCTCGCCTACAGGACCGCTACTCGATTCGCCGCGCGCCCGTGCCGTCCACCGCGCCGTGCGTACGGTGGTCCCGCCCGTCGTCGCGGATCGCCGACAGCACCACGACATCGCCCACGTGTTGGACCTGTATCGATCCGGGAAGATCCCCTACGACACGGCGCTCTTCGAGATGGAGGCGTCGTGACCGTCGTCGATGAGATTCGCACGCGGGCGCAGGCAAGCCCGGCCCACGCTGCCCTCGTCGTCGATACGAAGGAAGGCGAGCGCCGGATTTCCTACGGCGAACTCCTCATCTCGATGGAAGCGCACGCAGAGCGCCTGCGCGCCAGCGGGCTTGCGCCCGGCGAGCGCTGCGGCCTGCTGGCGAGCCAGGGCTCCGGCTTCGTCGAGGCGGCCCTCGGGATCCTGGCGGCGGGCGGGTGCCTGGTGCCGATTCCCGATGACTACGGCGACGACACATGCGAGGAGTTCGCAGGCCGGGCCCATCTGCATCATCTCGTCCGCGAACAGACGGGTTTCGCATCCGAGCGGCTGTCCGCTCCGGAGCCCGTCGACGGCAACGGGGAACGCACGTTCCGGGCGCTCGACCCTGCCTACCTCCGCTTCAGCTCGGGCACCACGAGCGCGCGCAAAGGCGTGATCCTCGGTCACGCGGCGATCGAGTCACGCCTCGCTGCCGCCAATCGCGCGCTCGCGATCGGTCCCGACGACCGCATCCTCTGGCTGCTTCCGATGGCCCACCACTTCGTGGTGTCGATCCTGCTCTACTTGAGATCGGGCGCCACGATCTTGCTTCCCGGCGGCTCGCTCGCGCGGCCCGTCCTCGAGCTCGCGAACCGCGAGGCGGCCACCATCTTCTATGCCTCTCCCTACCACTTGAACCTGCTCGCCAAGGACGCCTCCGACCTCGGGCTCGCAGCGCTCCGGCTCGCGATCTCGACGGCCGAGGGGATCCGCGAGGACGTGGCGCTTCGCTTCGCGGCACGCTTCGGACATCCTGTCGTACAAGCGCTCGGCATCATCGAGGTCGGCATTCCGGTGTGGAACCGAGCGAGCGCCGCCACCAAGCCGACGGCCCTGGGGCGGCCGCTTCCGGACTACGAGGTCTGGTTGCGGGGAGAGGACGGCAAGCCGGTCGGCCGCGGCGCACCCGATGCAACCGGCGAGATCTGCATCCGCGGCCCGGGTCTCTTCGACGCCTACCTCGAGCCCTGGACGCTCGCCCGTGAAGTGCTCGAGCCCGACGGGTTCCGAACTGGCGATCAGGGCTGGTTCGACGCCGACGGCGATCTCCACCTGGCCGGGCGTCGTGCCAATCGCATCAACATGGCCGGGATGAAGTTCTTCTCCGAGGAGGTCGAGGCGGTGCTCGATGCCCACCCGGCGGTGCGTCGATCCCGCGTGCGCGCCCGGGAGCACCCGCATCTGGGCGAGATTCCGGTGGCGGAGATCGTCCTCGCGGATCCGTCGCGCGAAGTGGCGATCGCGACGCTCGCCGCCCATTGCCGGTCGCGACTCCCTTCCTACAAAGTGCCCCGCGAGTTCCGGATCGTGGACGAGCTCCCGCTGACGGTCACGGGGAAGCTGAGTCGTCGCTGCTGAGCAGCGGTCTTCCGACGGGTACGAAGGTCGCGGTGTAGCCGCAGTGCTCGTTGTGAATCACGACGGCGCCGGGCGGCTCGCGCAGCTCGATCAACGTGACGCCCGGAGACGCGCTGCCACGGGGCAGCAAGCGCGCGCGGTGCAGGTCGCGCAGCACGTTCTCCGGCGGGACCGGAAGGGCCGGACCCAGCAAGCGATCGCTCGTCGTCCGGGTTCCCTGCTGAACGATCGAAAACGCCTTGGCGCCGAACGCGTTCCAGCCCACCACGGCGATCCGGTCACCCTTCTTCTCGAACGCCACCGTGAAACCGGCGTCGACCGAGCCGTCGTCGCTGCGCACGCGCAGGCGCTCCTGTCCGGTGAACTCGCCGTGGATCTCGGAAGTCGGCACGAGGATCCCGGAACACCGTGCGATCGACGGCGGCCGCCACAGCAGGAATCGCACGGTCGCGCAGCCGCCGAGGACGACGCTGATGAGTGCGACGAGCAGCGCCCTACGCATTTCTGGCATCGGGAGGCGCGCCGCTCGTGTCTGCTGCTCGCGGCAGGCCACCCATCACCACGAGACTGAGCGGTGCGAATACGAAGGAGAGCAGCACGCCCAGGCTGGTCGTGGCTCCGATCGCCTGCAACGCCGGGTGCCTCGACAGCGTCAGCGTGCCGAACACGAACACCGTGGTGAGGGAGCAGAGCAGGATCGACAGCAGCGTCGCGTCGAACGCCTTGCCTTCGCGAGCGCTGTCCACGATGAAGATCCCGTAGTCCACACCCATCCCCAGCACCAGCTCGAGGCTGATCACGTGCAGCAGGTTCGCCTCGATTCCCAGCAGCGCGAAGATGACGAAGACGAGGCCCGCGGCGAGCACCGACGGCAGGAACGCAGCCAGCGTCGGGCGCACGCGGCGATACCGGAATCCCACGACCGCCAGCACCAGCAGGCATCCAACGGCGGTCTGCTGGAGCGTGGTGATCCGGAACTCGGTGTAGAGACCATTCAGCACGGTGCGTTGATCGAGGACGTGGACGTCGGGGATTCCGTCGAGGTCGGCGCTCAGCTTCTCGGGCGAACGCACGCCGCGCAACCAGGTCACGACGGCGACCCGTTCGCCGAGATGCAAGAGCAGCGGGGAGAGCAGGTCGGAGAGGGAGGAAGCCCGCACGTCCACCGACCGCAGCGCCGGCGGTGGTCCCGCCTCGAAGTCGCTCCGAAAGCGCTCCAGCGCGTCGGGACGGAAGCCTTCGGCCACGAAGGCGCTCTTGACGCGCGCGGCGAGGTCGGGCTGTGCGCGCAGTGTCTCCCAGTTGCGATCCTGCAGCTCTTCGGACCACAGAAATGTGTGTAGAGACCGGCTGCCGGCCAGATGACCGGCGGCTTTCGCAGCCTCGAGACGCTCGTAGACGAGATCGTTCTTGGCAATCGCGCTCTCCTCGTCGGGCGCGACCGCAACCACGAGACGCCCGTCCTCCAGCCGCGAGATGCGCTCTCGTACCCGCTCATCCTCGGCTCGCAGCCCGGGCTCGAAGCGCATCAGGCCTGATAGATCGTCGAGCCACTGCAGTCGCGGGAGCACCAGCAGCGCGAGCAGGACGGACAGGATGGGCACCAGCGCGAGCAGACGGCGGTGCGGAACCAGCGCCTGCACGCTGCGGCCCAGAGCGTTCGCGACGCGGGCGGAGAGCGCGGGCACGGGATGGTCGCCCCGCAAGAAGATCGGCAGAACCCACAGCGTGGCTGCGAGCGAGGCCGCGACGCCCACCATCGCGAAAACGCCGATCTGCCGGAAGCCCGGGAACGAGGTGAGGGTTAGACCCGCGAAGCTCGCGATGCTGGTGAGCGCAGCCACGGTCAGCGCGCCGCGCAGCCGCCGCATGGTCTCCGCGGGCGGAACGCCGTCGCCATCCAGCGCATTGTGATTCATCGCGTGGATGGAGAAGTCGATGCAGACACCGATCAGCGACGCCCCGAAGGCGAGCGTGATGCCGTCGACGTGCCCGAACAACAGCAGCGTCGCGGAGGTCGCGGTCAGGATCCCGAACAGCGACGGAAACGCGGCCAACAGGAAGCCGTGGATGGAGCGGAAGAACGCCAGGAACAGCGCCGCGACGCCGACGAAGGAGAAGGCCGAGATCAGGACCACGTCCCCGCGGATGCTGCGCTCCGCCGCCACCGCGAAGCGATTCGCTCCGCTCTGCTCGAGCTCGAGGGGAACGGGGCTGCGCGCGGCGATCCCCGCGAACGCCCGGTCGATCGCATCGAGGAGCGGAGCCTGTACGCCGGAGTCGAACGCCGAAGCTTTCATGCCGACCAGCACGACGGCCCAGCGGCCGTCGGTCGAGAGGAACTGGCCCTGTTCCAGGTGCAGCTCGGGCTCGCCGCTGCGGAAGCGCTGCACGATGCGTTCGAAGGCTCCCAGCGGATCCTCGGCAGCGAGGCGTTCGAAGACTGCCGAGGAGGGGAGCGCGAGAGCCTGCTTGACGCGGCGCGCGCGAGCGCGCAGTGCGTCATCGCTCACCAGCGCGGGGATCTCGCGCTCGGGCTGATCGGAGAGGAAGTGGTAGCGACGCGGGAAGTAGAGCCGGTAGAGCTGCTCGAGTTGGTCGGGGTCGAGGCCGGTGCGCACCCACGCCACGCCGGGTTGCTCGCGCAGCGCGTCGGCGAGCTCGCGCGCGCCTTTGAGCGCGGCATCCTGCTGCGGGGACCCGACCGTGAGCACCATCGTCCGCGTCATCTCGCTGTCTGCGAGGCTCGAGATCAGCGCCGCCAGCTCGGCGCGACTCTGCTTCGGCAGGAAGTTCGTGATGTCCGTCCCGAGCTTCAGGTTCCATGCGATGTGGATCGCCATCACGGCCACGCAGCCGAAGAACAGCGCCAGGCGGACCCGAGGGTGCTTCACCGAACGGCGTCGGCGGCGGGCGGAGAGGGGGCGGGAAAGAGCGCCGCGAGTTCCTCGTCGCTGAAGTGGTGATCCACCTCGACGTCGCGGAACCGCGTCGCGGTGCGGTCTCCGTCGGTCTCGGTCAGCTCCATTTCGCGGAGCGCGTGCTCCGCTCCCCGCAGCACGATGCGCGCCACGAACTTCGTGAGCGGTGCATGACGAGGCGTGAGTTCGAGTTCCCAGCCCGCGGAGTCCGTGCGGAACTCCACGGCGTAGCGGGCGCGCAGAGCCTCGAGGTCCCCGTTGAAGAGCACGATGAAATTGTCGACGAACTCCCGCGCGATCGGATTCGTCGAGAGATCCGCGTTCTCCCCGCCCGTCTCGTCTTCGAATCGGAAGCGGCCGCGATCGATCGTGACGCTCGTGCTTCCGGGCGACGAGGTGCGACGCACGAGCCGGTCCGGTGGAATGAAGTAGAGGATCCCCGACGACTCGAGCGGCGCGTCGAGCAGCGAGACGCTCTTGCTTTCGGTGAAATGAGCGACGACCCCGGACGTGGTCGCCATGCCCCGCATCAGTTCCTCGAGACTCCCCTGCGGCGCGGGAGTCGCATACCCGACGAGCGGCAGCGAGAGCGCGGCGAGGACGAGACGGCCGAGATCCCGGAAGCCGGCAGATCCCTGCCCATCCGGCAGGATTCGCAGTACCTCTCGCGTCGATTTCGTGCGCTCGTGGACGGAACGAAAAAACATGGCGCCCTCTCACCCGCGGTCCGTAGCGTCTGGCAGGGTGCAGGATCGTCGGGCTCGCGCAAGAATCCGAATCCCAGAGCCACTCTTTCGACGAGGACGTGGCGCGAGTGAAGGCACCAGGCTTCGGGAGAATTCGGATGGAGTCCCCTCTCGACCTCGAGAAAGCGATCAAAGCGCTGATCGTCGAGGCGCTCGCGCTCGAAGACATCCGACCCGACGAGATCGAGACGGACGCGCCGCTCTTCGTCGAGGGCCTGGGGCTCGACTCGATCGACGCACTCGAGCTCGCGATGGCTCTCGAGGAACGCTACGGCGTCACGGTCGAGGACGATCCCGAACAGAACCAGCGCATCTTCGCGTCGGTGAAGAGCCTCGCCGAGTTCGTCCGCGAGGGTGTCGGGAAGAAGGCCAGCCAGTGAGGTCATGAGCTCCGCACAGCTCGACGTCGGTGTCCTCGGAGGTGGCCTCGCGGGAAACCTGCTGGTGCGCCAGCTACTGCGGACGATTCCAGGGCTTCGGGTCGGTCTCTTCGAAAAATCGACCGAGCCATCCTACAAGGTGGGGGAGTCCACCGTCGAGATCGCCAGCAACTACCTGATCCGGCGATTGGGCCTCTCCCGCTACCTCTATGAGAATCATCTGCCGAAGAATGGCCTCCGCTATTTCTTCGACGACCCGTCGCGCTCGACGGAACTCGAGCAGATGAGCGAGATCGGGACCGTCAACATGCCGTTCCACCCCGCGTTCCAGATCGAGCGCGCGCGCATGGAACGCGATCTCCTCGAAATGAATCGGCGCGCTGGGGCTCGCGTGGAGACGGGCGTTCGGACCCATTCCATCGAATTCGGCGTGGGTGGCGCGCCGCATCGTTTCGACGCCACGGGACCCGGCGGGACCGAACGAATCACCTGCCGCTGGCTCGTGGATGCGGCCGGGCGCAGCGGGCTCGTGACCCGGTCGCTCGATCTGCGCGCTCCTGAGCCTGTCCATCGGATCGGAGCCGTGTGGGGACGCTTCGAGGGCGTGGTGGACCTCGACGACCTGGGCAGCACCGGATTCCGCGATCGGGTGCGCCAAACCAGTCGCGGTCTGTCGACGGTGCACTTCTGCTACCCGGGCTACTGGATCTGGTTCATCCCGCTGCGGGGCGGACTGACCAGCGTCGGTGTCGTTGGTGTCCCCGCCGCGGAGCAGCGCGAACTGCGCAGCGCCGAGGGCTTCCGTCGCTTCCTGGACGAGCATCGGGCCGTGCGCAGCCTGCTCGCGAATGCCAAGGGTGTCGACATCGGAAGCTACGCGCGCATCGCGTACGGCACGCGACACTTCCTCCATCCCGATCGGTGGGCCCTCGTCGGTGAAGCCGCCAGCTCGGCGGATCCGCTCTACAGCCCTGGCTCCGATTTCATCGCCCTCGAGAACGACTTCCTCACGGACCTGGTGCAACGCGACGCCAACGGCGAAGACGCGACTTCGGTCGCGGAGCGCTGCACGCGCTACGACCACTTCATGAGCTTCCGGCACGAGTCCACCATGCGTCTGTATCGCGGCCTGTACGGGCTGCTCGGCAGCTACGAGCTGATGCGCATGAAGTGGGACTTCGACATCGGCTGCTACTACAACCTCTGGGTCTCGCCGTACATGCTCGACCAGTACCTCGATCCGGACTTTGTTCGCCGTCAACTCCGGCAACAGCGCTTCGTGTTGGCGGCGCTCGATGGCTTCGCGGCACTCTTCCTGCGAGCGGAGACGAGTCTGCGCGAGCGTGGTCTCTACTACCGGGCGAACCGCGGCGTGTTCTCGCGTGGTCTCGAGAACATCGACTTCCTGGAGGAGATCGGTCTCCCGCGCAGCCGCCGCCAGACCTTCGAGCAACTCACGAAGACCTTCAACGGCGTCCGGCATCGCGCGCTCGAGCTCATCGAACCCGGGTGCGCCGCTGCCCGCGAAGATCTTCCGCTGACATCCTTCGGGCGCGATCGCGGTCTGAGCTGAGATCCCGCGCTACGCAAACCATGGCTCCGCCCGTCCCGCGCTTTCGCCCCTCTCTGCAGCAGCTGTTGGCAATGCTCGCCGGTGGGTTCGCGTTCGTGGCGTATCCCTTCGCGGTGGAAGCGGCGAAGGCGCACTTTGGTGTCCGCGCAGTCGCGGGCGTCCTCTTCCTTCTGGGTCTCGCGTCGCTGGCGACGAGCCGCGATTCCCTGCCGGGTCCGCGTATGCTGCAGATCGCCGTGCGACTCGGATTCCTCGCGCTCCTCGCGATCGCGATGATCGCCGACACGAGCCTGCCCCTGCACTTCATACCGTCTCTAGTGTATCTGATCTTGTGCGGCGCGTTCCTCGCGAGCCTGCGCGGCGGCGGTTCGGTCATCGGCCGCGCGGCGCGGCTGATGCATCCCTACGTTCCCGACTTCGTCGATTCCTACTGCCGCAAGGCCACCGTCGTCTGGGCGCTCTTCTTCGCCGCCAATGCCGTGGCGATTGCTGCGTTGGCCCTCTTCGAGCCATCCCGGTGGGCGGCGTGGACTGGCGGATTCGCCTACGCCGCGATGGCAGTCCTCAGCGCGGTGGAGTTCCTGGTGCGCAAGTCCTGGTTCCGGTACTACGGACGCGGACCCGTGGACCGGCTGCTGGCCGCGTTGCTGCCGCCCGAGAACACCTGGCAGGGACGCCGCTCCCAGGAGTACATCACGCGCATGCGCCGCGAGCTCGGGATCGAGCCGTGAGCCGCGAAGAGCTAGGCGGTTTCTCGCCGCCAGCTCCAGCGCCGCGCGCCCACCTCGAACTCGAGCGCCGGCTCCTCGCCGAGGATCCAGCGCAGGAACTCCAACGCGTCGGGCCATGGACGTCGTCGTGAACTCTTCCCGGAGCCGGGCTCGAGCGAGAGCGACACGCGAGAACCCTCGCCCGTCGCCGCCACCAGCAGCGCCAGCGCGTACGGGACGGCCGGCTCGTCGACGAGCGACGCGAAGGTGTCCGCCAGCGGCACGTCCGCCATCACGAGCAGGACGGCGCGATCGGGCTCGCGTTGCACGTGCGTCGCCGCCTCGATCCAGGCGCAGGGAAAGCTGTCCTCGCCGGCCGAGAGCGAGCTCGAGGCGCAGCGGTTCGCAGCGGCGATCGAGAAGAGCCCCGCTTGCGCGTTGTGCACGGTGTGACTGAACTTCGCGGGCGAAATCCGTTCGCGGCGGACCACCGCTTCGAGCAGATCGATCGACTCGTTGATGCTCCCGTGCCGCGACGCGAAGACCGTGCGCACCTCCGACCGCTCCGGCTCGGGGCAGCAGGCGAACGCCGCGGTGAGGACGATCCGCGAAAGTGGCGTGCAGCGGCGGCGCAGCATCGCAGGCAGGAAGCCGGCTTCGGGATGCCCGTCGCCCGACAGCGGCACGGGCGCTGCGGCCCACGCAGCCCAGCTTTCCGGTGTCTCGTGACCGGGCGCCCAGGCGGCCCAGCGACGCAGCACCAGCGGCGTCACGGGCTCGCGGCTCCGAGCACGAGCGTGCAGTTGTTCCCGCCGAAGCCGAACGAGTTCGTCATCACCACGGCACGGCCGGATGGAAGCGCTTGCTGGCCCTTCGCGACGAGCAGAAGCTCGGGCAGCTCGGGATCCTGTGCGCCGTCCCAGCAGTGCGGCGGCAATTCGAGCAAGCCGTCCCGGCAGGCCCGCAGCACGAGCCAGCAGAAGCCCGCTTCCATCGCCCCGGCCGCGCCCAGTGTGTGTCCCACCATGGGCTTCGTGGAGCTCATCGGAACGGTGCCGCCGAGGACGCGTGCGGCCGCCCAACACTCCATGCTGTCGTTCTGGGCGGTCCCCGTGCCGTGGAGGTTCAGATAGGCGATGTCGCTCGGCGCGAGGCGGGCGTCTTCGAGGGCGCCGCGCATCGCCATCTCGGCACCGGCACCGCTCGGATCGGGCGCGGACATGTGGTGCGCCTCGCTCGACTCGCCGACGCCGAGCAGCTGGATCCCGTTCGGCGCACTCGTCACCAGGAAGAGCGCCGCTCCCTCTCCGAGCGTGAGCCCCCGCCGATTCACGCTACAGGGATTCGTCAGCTCTGGAGAGATGGCATGGAGCGCGCTGAACCCGTTCGTCGTGAGGCGACACAACGAGTCGGCGGCGCCGGCGATGACGGCGTCGCAGAGTCCGAGGGCCAGCAGCGAACGAGCCGATGCCAGCGCCCGTGCGCCCGAAGAGCACGCCGTCGATAGCGTGTAGGCCGGTCCGTTGATCGCGAGATGATCGGCGACGAAGTGCGCGATGCCGCCGAACTCGAGCTGCGCATAGTCGAACGACGGGGCCAGCCCTCCCGTCCGGAGCTGATGCCGAATCGCTTCCTCGGCGTCGCCGACGCCAGAAGTGCTCGTTCCCATCACGACGCCCAGCCGGTGCGCACCGAAGCGCGCACGCGCCGCGGCGATCGCAGGCTCGATCTGCAGCAGCGCAGCGAGGGCGAGGGCGTTGTTGCGGCAGTCGTAGCGAGCCAGGTGCCGAGGCAGCTTCGGAAGCGGCGAGCGCACCTCGCCGAGCAGCAGCGTGTGATCCGGGACGAGATCCGCGCGCAACGACAGGCGGGATGTGTCGCCAGCCAGCAGGCGCGGCCAGACCTCTTCGGCGCCGGCTCCGAGGGCGTTGACCATTCCCATGGCCTCGAGCGAACAGGGCAGCACGAGAATCAGCGACCGCCCTCGTCCGCGACCCAATTTCCGTGGAAGCCGAACGGCACGCGCTGCGGCAGGTGGATCGTCGCGACGGGTGAACCCGTGAAGTCCTGCGCATGCAGGATCACGACGTCGCTCTTGTCAGACGGGGCATCGTATACGTACGCGAGGATCCAGCCGTCGTCCTCGGCGGCGTCGGGCGTGCGCGGCACGAAGACCGGCTCGAGGAAGTGACGGCCGCTGCCCTCGTTGCGCACCAGCGTCGTGCGCCGCTCGAGATCGTGCCGGTAGAGCGGCCCCATCGCGAGTCCGTCTCCGAGCGCTGCGGTGTAACCGTAGCGGATCGGCTTGCCGATCCGGCGCTCGTCGTGGCGCGGGAACTCGACGCCGTGGTCGTCGAGGCGCTCCTCGGTCACCTTGCCCGAGGCCGGGTCGAGGATCCAGCGGTCGAGCGTCGGCCCTCCCTCGTTCGGACCGAGCGTGTCGCGGGCGAACATGCGCGGGTGTCGAACGACGTCGAGCACGACGCGGCCGTCGACCAGCTCGTAGGCGTTCAGCGGATGGAAGACGTAGCAGAGCGGGACCTCGAGCCAGCGCACATCCGAGGCGTCGCCTTCGCGCGGCAGCAGGCCGACGCGCGCGCCGTAGTCCGGGTTCCAGGCGTAGGGGAAGGCGCCTGCCATCGCGACGTCGACGTCGAAGGTGCAGGGCAGGTCGAAGAGCACGACGTAGTTCTCGGTGATCGCGCAGTCGTGCACCATCGGCTTGCCGGGCACGGGCACGTTCACGGTCTTGCGCACCCGGCCGTCGGTGCCGACCACCACGTACTGGAGGTAGTCCCACTCCCAGTAGTAGACGACGGCGTGCAACTCGCCGGTGTCGGGGTCGCGCTTCGGGTGCGCCGTGAAGGAACCCGGCAGCGTGCCCTCGAAGTCCGAGTAGCCGATCGTTTCCAACTCGTCGCTGAGCTCTACCGGGAGTCCGCCGGCTTCGACGATCGCGAAGGTGCGGCCGGCGTGGTTGATCACGTTGGTGTTCGCGACGCCGCTGCCCATGCCGTGGCGCGGACCCGGGGCGAGCGGCAAGCCGCGGGCGGCGGCGACCGCGTCGTCGCGCACGAAGCGATTGCGATACCACTCGGCGCGCCCGTCGCGCAGCCGCAGACCGTGCACCATGCCGTTGCCGGTGAACCAGTGGTACTTCGCCGGATCCGGCGGTACGACGGGATTCGGTCCGTTCCGCAGCAGGCGGCCGCGCAGCTCGCGCGGAATCGTCCCGGTGACGCGCAGGTCGAACGCCGTCAGCTCGTCGGCCACCGGCGCGAAGTTTCCGGACAGATACGGGTTCGCACTCATCGTCGTCTCCTCGATGGGGGGCGGCTGGGTTCTCCGAGCATCAGACCGATCGTCGTATCGAACGCTACGTCGAGCGGAGTTTTCGGCAACACGCCAGCGTAGGCGCCGTGTACCCAGAGCGAAGCGAGCCCGTGGACGGCCGCCCACATCGAACCGGCGAGCTGGCGCGTGTCGTGCGTGGTGTGCCAGCCGGCGTCCTGCGCGTTCCGCACCAGCCGCACGAGTTGCTCGAAGGCACGGTGCGAGTCGCTTGCGAAACCGGGGTGGCTCGCGTCGAGCAACTCCGGCCGGAACATCAATGCGAAGACGCCAGGCCGCGCGACCGCGCAATCGAGATACGCGCGCGCGCCGGCGGCCAGCCGCGCGGTCGGTCCCGCACCGCGTGCAACCGAAGCGGCGGCGCTCTCGACCGCTTCGTCGAGAACGCGGAAGCCACGCGCGGCGACCTCCGCGAGCAGCGCCGAGAAGCTCGGGTAGTGACGCAGCGGCGCTCCGTGAGTCACGCCCGCTCGCCGCGCGACCTCGCGCAGCGAGAGCCCTTCGAACCCGCCCTCCGCGAGGATCGCCTCGGCTGCCCCGACGAGGCGGTCGGCGGTTCCGAGCATCTGCGTCGGCGGGCGGCGGTGGGTGGCGAGTCGGGATGGCACGAAGACATTGTCTACTGATTAGTAGACAATGTCAACAAGGCAACTCTTCTCCGAGAGCAGCGCCCCTCGACTCGTGTTCGGCAGGCTGGCGTCCGCCAGCGAGCGGGACGATGAACTGGGAGAGGAATCTAGAGTTCGCCGCCGAGGCGCCGGAAGATCGCGTCGGGCGTGTCGGCGGAGGGAGTGCCGGGCTGGCGCTCGAGCACTTGCAGCCCCGAGACGAAGCGGTCGCAGAGCGGGGCCTCGTTCTGGACGCCGCGGTTGCGCAGTTCCCGCGGCAGGATCTTCTGCACGACGACGCGCAGCTCGCTGGGCGTCACGGTACGCGGTTCGAGTCCCGCCTCCTTCAGCGCGATGCGAATCGTGCCGCGCGCTTCGAGGCGCTCGAGCGTCGTGCTCTCTTCGAGCGCGCTGCACAGCCACTCGAATGCCGAAGAGCCGGCCATTGCGGGTCTCCAATGAAGGCAGGAAATGCAAGGGACGCCGAACCGGCCACCCTCCGTGGTGATCCTGCGCACTCGTGAGCTTTCTTCGGTCGCCGCCAACGCCTACTTGAGACAGGGGAGTTCGAGTCGGGCGGTCAGCCGAACGTGCGAGAGAGGAACCAGAAGAGGCCGAGGCCGCAGATCGCTGCGGAGCCGAGTT
>CAYGWM010000022.1:8187-11747 GCA_964353555.1 uncultured Spirochaetales bacterium | reverse complement strand
GTGCGAGAGAGGAACCAGAAGAGGCCGAGGCCGCAGATCGCTGCGGAGCCGAGTTCGGCGACGCGGTCGTGCCAGCGCCCGTCGCGCGTGCGGGCGAGCACACGGAGCAGCGGCCAGACCATGGCGACGACTGCGAGCTGACCGACCTCGACGCCCGCATTGAATCCAAAGAGCGCCGCGACGAGACGGTCGGTCGGAAGATCCATCTCGGCGAGAACGCCGGCGAAGCCGAAGCCATGGACGAGCCCGAACGCGAACGCGACAGCGGCGCGGACCCGAGCGGGTCGCGAGACGATATCGAGCAGTCCGAAGTGACACCACGAGAAGAGCGCCAGCCCGAGCAACGTGGAAGCCGCGACCGCGCCATGACCGGCAAACGCCGCTGCGGCAAGCGCCACCAGCCCCGTCACCACGACCCATGGAACTGCGCGCGGCCGACCGCCGAGTAACCACGAATTCTCCGCCGCAACGAGCGCAATCGAGAATCCGATCAGCGCTTCGATGGCGGCCGGCTCGGGCCGCACCACACCGAGTACCGCCAACGCGAGCGTGAGGCTGTGACCCACCGTGAAGCCGGTCACGAGTCCCGCTACTTCGCGCAAGCTCGCGGCCAGCAGCAGCAGCGCGAGCACGAACGCGATGTGGTCGTAGCCGGTGGCAATGTGCTCGATGCCGAGCGCCAGATAGCCGCGCAAGCTGGTGCCGCTGGCGTCCTGCGCGCTCGTTGTCGCAGAGAGCTCGCCGAGCGACCAGCTCGTCTGCGCTTCCGAGAGCACTGCTTCGCGCACGCTGCCGTCTGGGAGTTCCACCCGTGCGAAGTGAAGGTGCGACGGTGCGACGTCGAGCAGCAGCGTGCTCGAGATCACCGGCGCTCCCGGGTCCGGACACTTCAGCGGCCACTCGTAGACGACCCAGCCCTCAGGCGCGGCGACCGGAGCAGGATCCACCGACGGTGTGCACGGCCGCCCGCGACTCGAAAGGCGAACGCGCTCTGCGAGCAGCCCGATCACCGTCTGCTGCGTGTCGGGCTCCAGTACCGGGTCGAGCGCCAGTCGCGTCAGCTCGAGACGCGGAATGCGGACGCGCACGAGAGCGCCGTCACCGGTCAGTCTCCAGCTCGAGTACGAGAGACTGCGGCCGTGGGCGTTTGCGGAGCCAGGCGTGAGCGCACCCAGCACTGCCAAGGCCACGAGCAATCGTTGCACGGTGCGCTTCAAGGCAGCGTTCCCGCGACGTGGATCGCGGCGCGGCGTCGCAACTCGTCGAGATAGGCGCGCAGCGCTTCATCGCCCGCGCGACGACGCCACTCGGTGCGCACCTCACTCTCTACTTCCGCAAGTTCCGGCACGCGATTCGGCTCGCGCGCGACGAGTCGCAACACCTGATAGCCGCCGGCCGCACGCAGAGGATCGGCGACCTCGCCCGCTGCCAGCGCCGCGGCTGTCTCGACGGCCGCGGGTCCCAGGTACTCGCGCAACTTCGTGGCCGGAAGCGGAGCATCCGGAAGCTTCGCAACGGGTCCGTCACCAACCGCCTGTTGCAGTTCAGCCGCAGTGGCGCCGTCGCGCCATCGTGTCGCAATGTCGCGCGCGCGACCGAGCGCGTCGGCGCCGGCCTCGTCGTTGCTGCGCACGAAGACTTGCTCGACGTGCAGGCGTCCCGGGCGCGCGAAGTAGTCGCGGTTCGCTTCGAAGAACACGCGTAGCTCCTCGGCGTCTGGCTCGCGTTGACCTGCGTCGGCCGTCACCGACTCGATCACCGCCGTCACCAGGTCGCCCCGCACGCGGCGATCGTGGCGCGCCAGTCCCAGTTCCAGCGCGTGTTGGACCAGCAGCTCTTCGTCGACGAGGCGATCGAGTACGTGGCGCTTGTCGGCGTCGTCGATCGCGTTGCGACTGTCGGTGGCGAGCGCTTCGACGGCGCGTTCGTAGTCGGCGCGTCGCACCGCGGTTCCGTTCACCGACGCGACGGCGCCATCCGGCACTTCGCTCGCCGCGCGCGTCTGTGCGAGCAGGCCCGCGGCCGCTGCGGCGAGCCCCAGCAGCGCGCCGGCCGTGAGCAGCGCGATCGGCCGCCGCTCGCTCAAGCGCTCGCTTTCGTCGCGGCGATGAACCGGGCCACCACGCGCGCCAACTCTTCACCACAGTCTTCCTGCAAGAAGTGGCCGCCGCCCGCGATCGTCACGTGCTGCTGTCCACGCGCACCGGGGATGCGCTGTTGGAACGCAACGTCACCGCCGCGCGTCACGGGGTCGCCATCGCTGAACGCGGTGAGGAACGGTTTCTCGAAGCGCTCGAGCACCTGCCAGGCCGCGCGGTTCGCGGGTCCGGCGGGATCGTCGGGCGCGATCGGCACGAGCAGCGGAAACTGCCGCGCGCCGGACTTGTACGACTCGTCCGGGAACGGCGCGTCGTAGGCCGCGACGACCGCCGACGGCAGTTCCGTCACCGTCGCGCCTTGCAGGATCTGCCCGGTCGGAAACACCGGAACCTTCTGCGAGAACGCGCGCCAGGCCAGGAACGCCTCGCTCGGCGTGCCGTCGCCGGTCGGCAGGAACGTGTTCGCCGCGACGACGCGCGCGAAGCGATCCGGGTGTTCGCCGACGAGTCGCAGTCCGAGCAGGCCGCCCCAGTCCTGGCAGACCAGCGTGATGCGCCGCAGGTCGAGCGTCTCGACGGTGGCGCGCAGCCAGTCGACGTGACGCTGGTAGCTGTAGTCGCTGCGCTCGGCAGGCTTGTCGGAGCGACCGAAGCCGACGAGATCGGGCGCGACGACGCGGTGCCCCGCCGCCGTGATCACCGGGATCATCTTGCGATACAGGTACGACCACGAGGGCTCGCCGTGCAGACACAGCACGGGGTCCGCGTCCGCCGGTCCCTCGTCCACATAGTGCACGCGCAATCGGGCGCCGTCGCCCGACGGGATCTCGACGTAGTGCGGCGCGAATGGAAAGCCGGGCAAATTGGCGAAACGTTCGTCGGGCGTGCGGAGGATCTGCAAGGTGATTCCCTTCGGATACGTTGGGTGGCAAGCCACTCTAGTCGAGCCGAGGGCAGCCTTCGATGCTGCGGCCCCACGCTGGCTGTGCCGGCTCGCGTCTCGCTCTTCACAGGCTCTCAGCTGCCGCGCACCTTCAAACCCG
This sequence comes from uncultured Spirochaetales bacterium, assembly GCA_964353555.1. Classification (GTDB taxonomy): domain Bacteria; phylum Myxococcota_A; class UBA9160; order UBA9160; family PR03; genus PR03. Next base: position 8,605 of record CAYGWM010000022.1, on the reverse strand, counting down.
CCGCGCGGTAGATCGCGTCGATCACGCGCATGTTGGCGATCGCGTCGTCGGGGCCCGTCGGCACGGGTGTTCCGTTGCGCACGTGGTCGACGAAGGCGCGGAGCTGGCAGGTGTAGGTCGCTTCGCCGGCCACACGCTCACTCGTTTTCCCGTCCGGAGTGCGCACCGTCACGCGGTTGTAGAAGTGCGGCGCGATCGGGTTGAAGACGCGGATCTCACCGCGCTCGCCTTCGATGCGCAGCGCCATCTTCAGCAACGTGCGCGACCACATCGACGCCGTGATCGCCGCCGTGCGGCCGTCTGCGAAGCGCAGGCGCGCGTCCATGCGGCGATCGACTTGCGGCGACCAGAGCAGCGCCTGGGCGCTCACCACGGTGGGCTCGCTTCGCTCGCCCCGAGCCCGTTGGCCGCCCTCGCT
>CAYGWM010000022.1:0-8087 GCA_964353555.1 uncultured Spirochaetales bacterium | reverse complement strand
CCTCGCTCATGTGCCGCACCATCGACACCGTGTAACAGCCGGCGTCCATCAGCGCGCCGCCCGCGAGCTCCCAGCTCCAGCGGATGTCGTTCTTCATCAAGCCGATCGGGAAGGCGAGGGTGGCCTCGTAGTGGCGCGGCGCTCCGATCACGCCGCTCGCAACGAGTTCTTTCACGCGTTTCGCGAGCGGGTGGTAGCGCCAGTGGAACGCCTCGAACAGCGCGCGACCGTTCTGCTGCGCGGCGTCGGCCATCTGCTGCGCTTCGTCCGCGTTCGACGCGATCGGCTTCTCGCAGAGCACGTGCTTGCCCGCGCGCAGCGCCTTGATCGTCCATTCGCAGTGGAGGCCGTTCGGGAGCGGGTTGTAGATCGCGTCGATCTCGGGGTCCGCGAGCAGCGCGTCGTAGCTGTCGTGGCTGCGCGGAATGCCGTGCTTGTGCGCGAAGGCACGGGCCTTCGTGGCGTCGCGCGCGGCCACCGCGAGCACCTCCGCCTCGGCCAGTCGGCGCGCGGGTCGGATCAGTGCCATCGGCGCGATGCGCGCAGCACCGAGAATCCCGAAACGGAGCGGGGCCGGATTCGTCATGCCGATAGCATACGCGCCCACGACCGGCGGGCCCGTGTCGATGCGACGATGCAGAGCCCTTGGCTAGTCTCGGTTGATGAAGATCGGGGCCGTGAACTCGGGTGCGGTGCTCGCCGCGCTGCTTGCGCTCTCGCTCGCTGGTGGTGTGGGCGCGTTGCTGCGCGCGCGCGCGGCCGGGGAACGCATCGCGGCGCTCGAACAGCAGCTAGCGGGCGTGCAGGATCGCATCACGGCCGACGCCGCGGAGCGCAGCGCGCTCGCTGCCCAGGTCGCCGGCCTCGAGGCTGCGCTTGCCGCGGCGACCACCGGCGCATCTGCCGCACGGCCCGATGCGACGCCAACGAAGCCAGCGCCGCAAGGAAATTCCGCGCCTGTCGCCGACGCGGTCGTCGCGATCGAAGCGGCGCCCGACGCGCCCGACGTCGACGCTGCTCACCCGCATGGTGAAGTCGGCGATTTCAGCGCCGACCGCCTGATCGCCGCAGGCTTCCGTCGCGACGACGTCGCCCGCTTCCGCGCGCGTCTCGACGAGATCCAGATGAAGCGTCTGTATCTACGCGATACGGCCACGCGTGAGGGCTGGCTCGAGACGCCGCGCTTCGGCGAAGAGTCCCAGGCTCTGAACGGCGAGTTCCTCGGCCTGCGCGGCGAGTTCGACGAGCCGCTCTACGACTGGGTGCTCTATTCGACGGGTCACCCGAACCGTGTCGCGATTCGGGATGTGATCTCTGGCGGAGTCGGCGAGTCCGCCGGACTCCAGCAAGGTGACGTGATCGTGCGTTATGACGATCGCCTCGTTCTCTCGCCCAACGAATTGGTCGAAGCGACGACCCAGGGTCGCGTCGGCGAGTTGGTCGCTCTCGAAGTGCAGCGCGAGGGCGAGCCGGTGCCGCGTCGCATCTTCGTTCCGCGCGGCCCGATCGGCATCGGTCTCGCGCCCACCGCGCTCCAGCCACCGCCCGCCGGTTAGCTGACGCCCTTCGCGCCCCCCCCCGCCACTCCGCGTGTTGCACTCCAACTGGAATCGCCTGGAGGAGGAAACGACCATGAATCGCCAGCGCTCGAACTTCCGCCGGGTGTTGCGCGTTGCGCCGGTGCTGGCGCTGCTGTTCGCGTCCACCGCGGGCGCCGTGGTGCTTCCGTTCACCGGCACCTTCCAGGTGGAGATCGGCGACATCGTCACCGGGTTTGCCATCTCGGGCTCCGCAACCGTGAACGGGTCGGGCGGGGGCGCGCACATCGTCTCGCTGGCGTTGGGGGCTGGGCAGTTCTCGACGACAGCGCTCACGACCACCGTCACCGCAACGAGTCAGTTCCCGATCCGCGGGCTCCAGCTCACACTCGCGAACGGCGCCGGTGCGTTCGCCGAGACGGGCATGGGTGAGCTGAACGGCGTGATGCCGTTACTCGGCACCGCAAAGGTATGTCTGTTCGGGACCTGCGGCGCAGCGGTCGCGAACCTTTCGGTGCCGCTCACGGTGATCGGTTCCGGTGGCCTGGCCGTCGTCTCGGGACCCGTGAACGTCACCGTGGCCGGGGCTCCGTGGACCACCGGGACGGCGTCCGTGCAGTTGCCCTTCTTCCCGACGATCTTCACCCGCATGGGTTTCGCGCACGGACCGGCTTCGCATACCGGCAGCACCGCCGCGCCGAGCGGCTCGCTCGCACTCGTCACACCGATCTACGTCTCGACCAACATCTCCGCCGACCAGCCGGTCATTTTCGGGTTCGCGACGCTGACGATGCACTTCGTGCCGGAGCCCTCGACGCTCGTGCTCGGAGCGGGCGGCCTCGCGTTGCTGGTGGCGGCAGGACGTCGTCGCTGGCTGTAGCCAGTCGGCCGACGGACCGGGATCGCGGTTGCTTCAGGCCAACTCGACGCGCGCGGCAGCTCGCAGATCGCGAGACGAGCGCCCCGCCACGAGATTCCATTCGCCAAGCTCGGCACGCCAGTTCTTCTGCTGCACGTCCCAATGGAAGAACGCGCGCGGTGCGAGCGTGAACTGCACCACGCGCCGCTGTCCCGGTGCGAGCGCGATCTTCTCGAACGCCGCGAGCGTGCGCAGCGGACGACGCACGCCCGGCGTGCAGCGCTCCAGGTAGAGCTGCACGACTTCGCTACCCGAACGCGCGCTGGTGTTGGTCACCTCGATCTCACACGCGACGTCACCGCCAGCCGCCACGCGGTGCTGCGCGACGAGTAGTTCGCCGTACTCGAAGCGCGCATACGAGAGCCCGTGGCCGAACGCGAAGCGCGGTGCGATCTCGCGCACGTCGTACCAGCGATGGCCGACGAAGAGTCCCTCGCTGTACGCGATGCGCAGGTCTTCGCCCGGCACGTCCAGCAACGCAGGTGTGTCCTGCATCCGCACCGGGATCGTCAGCGGCAAGCGGCCGCCGGGATCGACGTCGCCAAAGAGCACATCGGCCAGCGCGTGGCCGCACTCCTGGCCCGGATACCAGAGTTGAAGGATCGCGGCGGCGCGCTCGCTCCAGTCCATCGCGACCGGCGAGCCGGCGTTGATCACGACGATGGTGCGCGGGTTCGCGTCTGCGACGCGCGCGATCAGTTCATCCTGTCGCTTCGGCAGATGGAAGCTGTCGCGGTCGCGGCCCTCGGTCTCCCAGTCCGGATCGAGGCCGACGACGACGACCGCGGCGTCCGCGCTACGCGCAACGGCGACGGCGCGCTCCATCGCGTCGTCGGGTTCGGGAGGCAGCCAGCCGAGCCGGAGTCCAGCCGGCATCCTCGCTCGATCCTGTGCGAACTCGACCTCGATCTCGACGGCGGCGCCGGCATCCAGCGCGACCGATGCCTTCACCTCCGCGCTGCCGAGTCCAAAGAAGCTGGTGCCTGGCTTGCGCTCGTCCCAGTTGTCGAGCACCGCGCGGCCGTCGACGCGCAGCCGACTCTTCCCGGCGCTGCTCAATGAGAACCGATGCTCGCCACTTGCCGGCGCCCGCAGTCGTGCGCGCAGCCGCGCCGACCACGGCTGTTTCGGATCGAGGCCCGGCGGCGTCTGGAGCCAGAAGACCTCCGCCTCGCGCATCGACTCGATCCGAAGCGGCTCGCCAGAAGGCTCTGCGCTCGCGAAGAACTCGACCGTGATCGGTAGCGCGCCCGACGGCGGAACCAGATGCTTGCCGTCGAGCGCGGGGACGCCGCGGTACGCGCTCGGGCCGGGCTCGAAGGCGATTTCGATCGCGGCGCCGGCGCGCGCACGGATTCCGTCGAGCGGCGACACGGCACGGTGAGGCGCCACCCGCGCGCTGCCGCCGCCCTGGATCACCGCGCGATCGGCGTTCGGGCCGACGACGGCGAGGCGCCGGATGTTGGTTCCCAACGGCAAGGTGTCGCGCTCGTTGCGGAGCAGCACGATGGCGTCCGCGGCCGCCTCGCGCGCAAGCGCACGGTGCTCGGGGCGGTCGATCGCGTGCTCGGGCGCATCGATCGTGCGCGTGGGGTCGTCGAGTACGCCGGCCTTCGCGAGCAGCGCGAGGATGCGTCGCGTGCAGGCGTCGACGGCCGATTCGTCGAGTTCGCCGCGCGCCACCGCATCGACGATCTTCGCGCCGTAGCTCCGCGGCGGACCGGGCATTTCGAGATCCATGCCCGCCTGCACCGACGGCGCCGTCGACTGCGTCGCGAGCCAGTCCGAGATCACCACGCCATCGAAGCCCCATTCCTCGCGCAGGATCCCGGTGAGCAGCCGCTGGTGTTCGGTGCAGTGCGTCCCGGCGAGGCGGTTGTAGGCGGCCATCACCGTCCACGTGCCGGCCTCGCGCACCGCCGCCTCGAACGGAACGAGATACACCTCGCGCAGCGTGCGCTCGTCGATCTCGGCACTCGCGCGATGGCGCTCCCACTCGGTGTCGTTGCCGACGAAGTGCTTGACGCAGGCGCCGACGCCGTGCGCCTGGAGCCCACGCACGAACGCGACGGTGAGTCGCGCCGACAGTTCGGGATCCTCCGCGAAGCATTCGAAGTTGCGACCGCCGATCGGTGTGCGCTGGATGTTCACCGTCGGCGCGAGCAGGATCTGCGCGCCCTTCGCAAGGGTCTCCTCGGCGAGCGCCGCGCCGACGCGCAGCGCGAGCGCCGCGTTCCAGGTGGCGCCGAGCGCCGCGCCACACGGGAAGCACGCCGAACTCGGCCCGCCGCGAAACGCAGTGCCGCGCGCACCGTTCGGGCCGTCGGTCACGCGCAGCGCGCCGATGCCCAGCCGCGGCACCGCGACCGTGTGCCAAAGGTCGGCGCCCGCCATCAATGCGGCTTTCTCCTCGAGGGTCAGCGCCGCGAGCAACTCGTCGATGCGTGTTTCGTCCGGCACGGCAGTCCTTCCGATGGCAAGTCGGCAGTCTATGCGAGCCGCCGCGCGCTGCGCGTATTGCTCCGGCCTCGGCATCTGCTAATGCTCCGGCTACCGAACGCCGTTATAGACCCCGAACGACGTTCGGTCACGATGAGAAGCCCCGCATGAAAGCCCTCCAGCCCGCAGAACGACGCCGGCTCCAGAGCCGAACCGAGGCTCGCCGCGCGATTCTGGACGCGACGGAATCGCTGCTCGTCGAGGACGGCTTCGAGGCGTTCTCGATGCGGCGGCTGGCCGAGCGCTGTGGCTATACGCCGCCGACGATCTACCACCACTTCGTCGACAAGCAGCACCTGCTCGATGAACTGCTCGAAGAGCGCTGCCGCGCACTCGTGAAGACGCTGAAGCGCGCCCGCCAGGGCGTCGACCCGGTCGAGAATCTGCGCGCCTTCGGCATCGCGTTCGCGCGCTGGGGCCTGCGCAACCCGACCCACTACACGCTGCTCGCGCAATCGCGTGAGCCGGCACTGCCAGTGCCGCCCGCCGCGGAAGAAGCGCGCGCGCTGATGGAAGGACCGCTCGAGAAGATCGCCGCCGAAGGTCGTCTCACCGCGGACAAGGAGACCACCGGCCAGGCGATCTGGGCGTTCCTACACGGCTTCGTGTTGCTCCGATCCAGCCGCAGCGACATCGAGTGGATGCCCGACGTCCTCGAGGTCGGCTTCGCGGCGCTGCTCCACAGCTTCATTCGCGACGCCGATCGCACCCCGGCCCGCGAGGAGACCAGGCAATGAGATTCCGCGATTCCTTCACCGCCGTGCTGTTCGCGCTCGTCGCGACGCAGTGGCTCGCCGGCTGCGGCGACAAGGCGAAGACCGCCGAGGCGAGCGCGCCGCCAGTGCTGGTGGCGCCCGTCGAATCGCGGCGCGTCGAAGATCGCATCGAAGCGACCGGCGAACTGCGCGCCCAGAACGCCGCCGCGATCGCCGCGCAGGTCGGCGGACAGGTGACGAAGCTGGTGCGCGACGAAGGCGTCGCGGCCGCGGCGAACGACGTGGTGATCGAGATCGATCCCGAGCGCCGCGATCTCGAGGCGCGCAACGCGCGCGCAATGTGGTCGCAGGCCGACGCGCAGGCGAGCGAAGCCGAGCGCGATCTCACGCGCATCGAGATGCTGCACAAGGAGGGCGTCGCGGCCGACGCCAAACTCGACAGCGTGCGCACCCAGCTCCGCCTCGCGCGCAGCAATCGCGATGCCGCGCAGGCACAGCTCGGCATGGCCGAGCGCGGCGCGCGCGATTCGAGCGTGCGCGCGCCGTTCGCAGGGCTGATCGCCCGCCGCTACGTCTCCGAGGGCGAGTTCGTGCAGCCGGGCCAGAAGCTCTTCGACCTGGTGGCGCTCGATCCGATCGAAGTCGAGTTCACGCTGCCGGAGCGTGACTCGAGCCGCGTCGTGCTGGGCCAGCCCGTCGCGGTGCGCGTTGCGCCGTTTCCGGACGAAGTATTCCAGGCCGTGGTTTCCGTCGTCGCGCCGACGATCGACCCGATGACGCGCACGCTGCGTGTGAAGGCGCGCATGAGCAACACCGATGGGCGACTGCGGCCGGGCCTGTTCGCGCGCGCCGATCTCGGCGTTTCGGTGCGCGAGCACGTCGCGATGATTCCGGAAGAAGCCGTGCTCCAGCGCGCCGACGGGGCGATCGCGTATCGCATCGTTGCGGGCAATCGCGCCGAGCGCCGCAACATCAAGCTCGGCGTGATTCGCGACGGGCGCGTCGAGGTGAGCGAAGGACTCGACGTCGGCGACCCCGTCGTGGTGCGCGGGCAGGCGCAGCTCGTCGACGGTTCGCCGGTGACGCTGCGCGATGCGCAGGGCGCTCCCGCCGGAGCCGCCACGGGCACTCCCGCCGGCGCCGAGAAGACCGCCGCCGCGGAGTCGAAGTAGCCGTGGCGCTCTCCGACGTTGCGATCCACCGCCCGATCCTCACCTGGATGATGACGCTCGCGCTGCTGGTCTTCGGCGTGCTCGGCTTCCTGCGGCTCGGCGTCGACCAGTTCCCGAACATGGAGTTTCCGGTTCTCACCGTGCAGGCGGCGCTCGACGGGGCGACGCCCGAAGGCATGGAAGAGGACGTGACCGACGTGCTCGAAGAGCACCTCAACACGATCGCGGGCGTGCGCTCGATCCGTTCGACCTCGTATCAGGGCGTCGCGCTGATCGTGGTCGAGTTCGACCTCGACACGGATCTCGACATCGCCGCGCAGGATGTGCGCGACAAGGCGGCGCTCGCGCGTGTCGCGTTGCCGGTGACGCTGGAACCCCCAGTCGTCGGGACCTTCGATCCGAACGACACGCCGGTGCTGTGGATCCCGTTCGACTCGCATCGCTCGGTGGTCGAGACCAGCGAAGCGGTGCGTCGCCAGGTGAACCCGTATCTCGAAACCATCCCGGGCGTGGCGGGCGTCGCGATGTTCGGGCGTCAGGATCGCAACATCCGCATCTGGCTCGACGGCGACGCGTTGCGCGCGCGCGGGCTCGCGGCGACCGACGTGCTCGGTGCGTTGCAGCGCGAACACGTCGAGATGCCGGGTGGCGCGGTCGAGAGCGGTCGCGTCGATTATTCGGTCAAGACCGACGCCGAGTTCCGCACCGTCGCGGAGATGGAGACGCTGGTCGTCGCACACCATGACGGCGCGCCGGTGCTGCTGCGCGACGTCGCTCGCGTCGAGGACGGCGCCGAAGATCCCTCGTTCATCGCGCGCTACAACGGTAAGCCCACTGTCGGCATCGGCATCCGCAAGAAGAGCGGCGGCAATACCGTCGCGATCGTCGATGAGGTGTTGAAACGCCTCGGCGAGGTCGAGAAGGTGCTGCCGAGCGGCGTGAAGCTGCACGACGCAGCCGGCTTCATCGACTTTTCGCGCGGCGTACGCGAGGCGGTGGCGGAGACCGAGTTCGCGCTGATGTTCGGCGCGCTTCTCGCGGTCTTCACGGTGTGGGTTTTCCTACGCCGCTCGCGGCCGACCTTCATCATCGCGGCGGCGATCCCGGTTTCGCTGATCGCAACTTTCGGGCTGGTCCATCTGGCCGGCTTCACGCTCAACACGATGACACTGCTCGGCATGGCGCTCGCGGTCGGCGTGGTGATCGACGACGCGATCGTGGTGCTGGAGAACATCGAGCGCCA
>CAYGWM010000021.1:46431-52643 GCA_964353555.1 uncultured Spirochaetales bacterium | reverse complement strand
CCGGCGTTGCCGTCGGAGCTGCGGACACCGGAGTCGTTGATCGTCGTCATCGCGCGGTCGCGCTGCTCGAAGCCGCAATAGGCGTAGATGCTCGCATTCGGAGAGATCTGCCAGCTCCACTCCGCGCCGGCGTTGAAGCTGCGCTGGCGCGTCAGCCCGTAGTCGGCGCCGAAATCGCCGTTGCGCCAGCCCGCGCTCAGCGCTGCGTCCATGTCCTCGCGCAGCAGCCAGTTGACGCGCAGCTCCGCACGTTGTCGATTGCGATTGGCGAGGTCGTGCATGCGCAGCGAGTCGAGCGTATAGGGCGTGACGGGCCCGGGGGCCGCGACGTAGCCGGGGAGGCTCGACGCGAAGTAGGCCGCGAACGGGTCGGCGTCGTAGCTGCTGCCGCTGCGTCGGCCGAGCGCGGCGGATAGGCGCACGGTCACGGGCTCGAGGTCCCGCACCGCGAGCGACACGCGCGCGCGGTCGTCGCGGGTCTCCTCGCGCTCGCGGTATTCGCGGCGCATCTCCTCGTGCCCGAGCGAGGCGTCGAGCCGCGTCTTCCCGAGGACGCGCCAATCGGCGGTGAGCTCGCCGAGGCGGGTCTGGTAGCTGGTCGGGATCGAGCGGAAGCGGAAGTCCTCAATCGACGGCCGACCCGCGCGTGAAGGCGATGATCGCTCCGGGATCGTTCGGTTTGGAGAGGTGACGCGAGCCGGGCCCGTGACAGCCCTCGCAACCGCGGCCCTGGCGCTCGCTGCGCGGGGCGCTCGCCAGGCGCCCGTGGATGGTCGGTGTCCAATGATCGGCCTCGATCACGTGACACGCGCGGCAGGTGGCGACACCAACGTACGTGGAGGCCAGCGCGGCGCCCTCAGGCTCTACCGCGACGGCGGCGAGTGGGACGACGGCAAGGCCGAGGATCGCAAGCGCTACCCGCCGCGCCAGCACACGCCCCCCCCTACGCGGTGCATCGCACCACGTTACAGCAAGGAGTGCAAGGTGGATTATCCGAAACAGCGCTAGAGATCGGCCGCGCTGCGGATGACCTTCCCCACGATGCCCGCTGGACGCGCTCCCAGATGGCGCTTGGCAACGCTCGATGGCTGCCATCCATCGGAGGGCGAGAGCCAACGGAACGCGACATCGGAACGCGGGTCAGGTCGGTTTGGCGGGGGCTGGCGTCGGGAGGAGCTCCAGATTGAGCCAGATCTCGTAGGGCAGTTCCCGGAGCCGCCGCTCGAGCGCGGTGCGCACCTCGTGTTCCTGGGTGACGGTCACGTCGGGGGCCACATAGGCGTCGACTTCGACGTAGAGCTTCGAGCCAACTTTGTTCATGCGGATGACCGGCTCGTCGATATCGAAGTGACGTTGGACGGCGGCGATCGCCTCCAGGACCGGGGCCTGCACGGTGGCGTCCGGGGCACCCTCGAGCAGCTCGTGGATCGTCGAGCGAACCATCTGGAGCGGCGGACGAACGAACAACACGCAGGTGAGCAGGACCATCACGGGGTCGACGTAGGGCACGACAGAGTCCCACGAGGTGCCCTCGAGGAGCAGCATCAGCGTGAAGCCGATCACGATGCCCACACCGCGCAGTCCGGCCACCCTCCACGCCGTCGACTCGGCGGTGACGAGATCCGAGTGGTCGACCGATCGATGGAGCCAGGCCGCGAACGCGAGCGACACCACGGCAGCGATGATGCCGTACAGGACCGCGAACCCAGGCGAGAAGTCGCTGCCACCGAGTCGGATGATCGTGATCGCCTCGATCGCCGCGTAGCCCAAGGTGACCAGCAGCACGAACCCCTGGATCCCGATCACGAGCGGCGTGGCCGACTGCCGACCATACGGAAACGCACGGGACGGCGGGCGATCAGCGAGCGACGATGCTCGCAGCAGCATCGCCGACACGATGATCCCCACAAGTCCGAAGGCGCCATCGAACAGGATCATCTGCGAGCCGACGGCGATTCCCCAAACGATCCCCAGCCCGCCAATCATCGCCGTGGCGACGATCGATTGGAACAGCGCTCGGCGCTCGGGGTCTTGGTCAGGCATCGTCAACTCTCGTCTCGGATCGGTGACACTGCGCTGCGCGGGTGCCACGACTTCTGGAGATCTCCAAGGCCGAGCCCATCCGCTTGCACAGATGACTTACCAGATGCTCTTCGGTAACCGCGACCCGGTGGCGAGCATAGTCGTTGCCAGCTGGATTGTCGGTCCGGGAATGAGCTTTACGACGAGTCCTACCGGGGCGCGAGAGCCAACGGCTGGGGAAAGAAGCGGTCGGCGACGCCGTGGAGCGGCGCGCTGCCAACGGCGGGGCGCACAAGAGTCGTCGGGCTCCCCGTCCACCTCGACGCTGCGCCGCTCGACCTGGTGGCCGAGGTGCTGGCCACGATCGACGGCGACCCGATGCGACTGATCGACGGTGAGCCGCTACGCGAGCAATAGGGCATGGCGAGGACACCCGAGGGTCTTGCGCGGCAGGACTCGTCGCTCCAGCGATCCTTCAAGCCAGCAATGCAAGGCGTTTGAGCAACGCGGGCAGATCGTCGCGGCGGCGCACGTAGGCAGCGATCGGGAGCGCCGCGATCGTCGCGCCCGCTTCGCTCGCGCGCGGGATTCCCTCGGCGATGCTGCGATCGAGATCGACGCGTCCGTCCGCACCAATCGCAAACGGCACGTTCGCTCGCACGCCGAGCATTGCGGGATCGCGGCCCGCGGCGGCGAACGCGTCGCGCAGCACACGCGCGCCGCTCGCGAGCGCATCGAGGTCGGTGCCGACCGGCACCCAGCCAACTCCCATCTCCACCACCCGCGCGACATTGCGCGGCGTCGGCGGGACGCCAAACCAGATCGGCACGCCGCCAGGCTGCACGGGTCGCGGGATGCACCAGAGATCGTCGAACGAAACCGTCGGCGACTGAAATGAGGCCGGCGCGTCGCGCCAGAGCACGCGGCACGCACGCAGCACGTCGTCCATCCGCGCGGCGCGCGCTTCGAACGGAACGCCCGACGCGGCGAACTCCTCCTTCTGCCAGCCGGTGCCGACACCGAGATCGACTCGACCGCCCGACAGCACGTCCAGCGTTGCGAGCGACTTGGCCAGCAACAACGCAGGCCGAAGCGGCGCAATCAGCACCGCCGTCGCCAGCCGGATGCGTCGCGTCGCGCCTGCCATCGCCGCGAGCGTCAGCAGCGGTTCGGGCCACGGTTCGTCGTTCGGGAACGGGAACGCGCCGTACGGATAGCGCTCCGTGTGCGGGCCGATCGCGAGGTGATCGGTCATCGCGATCTGGTCGATGCCCGCGTCCTCGGCGCGTTTCGCAAAGTCGATCAGCTGCGAGAGGTCGTCGCCGAACAGCCGCTTCACACCGGAGACGGTCAGCGAGATCGGAAGGCGCTCGCTCACGTCGCGGGAGCTATGGACTTCATCCGCGCCATCTCCCAATAGGCGCGCAGCGCGACGACCTTCCCGTGCGCGTCGACCCGATACGTGAAGACGCCGTTCACGATCATGATCGCGCCGTTCGGTAGCACGGTGTTCACGGTGCCCACGTTCGCGCACTCGCTGCCGCAGGCGAACGATTCGCGCACATCGAAGAAGACGCGGTTCGGGCCGATCAGCTTGTCCCAGAACGCGGCGATCGCCGCCTTGCCGCGATGGCCCTTGCCTTCGGGGTCGAAGATCGACGGACCGATCGGGTCCTCGACGACGCCGTCGTCGGCGAAGTTCGCGACCCAGGCGTCCTTGTCCTTGGCGTGCACGGCGTCCATCGAGCGCTGCGATGCGAGGCGCGCGGGATGCGTTGCGGGATGGTTCGACATGGGTCCTCCGGTGGCGGCCCGCGAGTATACTCGCGGACCATGAGCGACCAAGATTCCGAACAGCGCATTCTCGACGGCACCGCGTGGAACGACTACTGCGACGCGTTGAAGCGCGCCGGCGACGTCGTGCTGCGACCCGGTTCGCCGATGGACGCCTTCGATCGCGCCGAGGGCTTCCGCTATCTGTCGCGCCTGTCGCGGGTCGCGCTCGAGTCGTACATCGAGTTCGCCGACCCGCTGTTCCCGGTGCTGCGTCGCCCCGCGCACGAGACGGTGAAGATCGGCGCCGACAATCCGGACAACTACTACCAGAGCGCGGCGATCAGCGGCGCGCACGAGTACCGGATCACCGGCACGCGCAACACCGTGCATTACCTCGGACTCGGCACCTACGCGGGCAGCTACGGCTCGAAGGCGCGCCGTGGCCAGACCGGCTACCTCGACGCGCGCGAGATGAAGATCGAGGCCGATGGCCGCTTCGAGATCCTGTTGTCGTGCCACGAACAGCCGGGAAGGAACTGGCTGCGGATGGAACCCGACACCTCGTCGCTGATCGTTCGGCAGACCTTTGAGGACCGCCCGAACGAGCGCATCGCCGATCTGCAGATCGAGCGACTCGGCGGCGCGCGTACGCCCGAACCGGTGACGCCCGCGTTCATCGATCGCGGCCTGCAAGCGGCGGCCGCGTACGTCTCCGGCACCGCGTCGATCTTCGCGGACTGGGCAGAAGGCTTCGCGAAGCGCGTCAACGAACTGCCCAGGTTCGACCCCGCGATCGCCGCCGCCGCGCACGGCGATCCCAACATCCTCTACTACCACGGCTACTTCGAGCTGGCGGACGACGAGGCGCTGGTGATCGACATGACACCGCCGGCCTGCGAGTACTGGAACTTCCAGCTGAACAATCACTGGATGGAGTCACTCGACTACCGCTACCACGTGATCGCGCTGAACCACTTCGGCGCACAGGCGCGGCCCGGCGGCTCGGTGCGACTCGTCGTCGCGCTGCGCGACCCGGGCGTTCCGAACTGGCTCGACACGGCGGGACACCGTCGCGGCACGATGTGCCTGCGCTGGGTGGGTGCGGTGGAGCACCCGGATCCGAAAACGCGTGTCGTGAAGCTCGCGGAGGTGCCGCGGCTCGGCTGACCGCCGCGCCACGCTGCCACGCGAGCCCGGATTCGCTCCACCTTACGCTGAGATCTGCTCGCGAGGAGTTCCTTGATGCGTATTGCGTTCGCCGCCCTGGCCGGACTGTTGCTCTTCGCTCCGCACGCGGAAGCCGGGCGCAGTCGCGGATGCCCCTACGTGGCGGGCGCGCTGCCCGCCGACACGCTGCCGAGCCGCACGCCGCACGGAGACCAGATCCCGATCGACCACATCGTCGTGCTGATGCAGGAGAACCGCTCCTTCGACCACATGCTCGGGCAGTTGCGCAATGAAGGGCAACCGCGCGCGGCGGGACTCAGGGGCGTCCACGTGAACCCGGCCGCCGATACCGGCGAGTTGATTCCGTCGTTCCACCAGCCGCGGCTCTGCGAGGTCGCTGATCTCGCCCACTCCTGGAACAGCACGCACAAGCAGTACAACAACGGCCGGATGAGCGGCTTCGCCGAGACCAACGCGACCCCCGTGGATCCGCTTGGACGGCGCGCGATGGGTTACCTCACGAGCGCCGACATTCCCTTCTACTACGGCCTCTACTCCACGTTCGCGATGGGCGATCACTACTTCTCGTCGGTGCTCGGCCCGACCTACCCGAATCGCTTCTTCCTGGTCGCGGGCACTTCGTTCGGCCGCATCAGCAACGAGTCCCCGTCGAACAGGAGCGAATACGGCCCGAGTGTCTTCGACCTGCTCGAAAACGCCGGTGTGTCGTGGAAGATCTATTACAACGACATCCCGTTCGGCGGCTTCTTCGCCGGAGCGCGCGCCCATCCGGAGAAGTTCGTGTTGATCGATCAGTTCTACGCCGACGCGGAGGCCGGCGCGTTGCCGGCAGTCGCGTTCGTCGACCCGGCCTTCTTCGGCAGCGAGCAGAGCGACGAGCATCCACCGGCGAACGTACAGTTCGGACAGGCTTTCGTGGCCAGCGTCGTGAATGCCCTCTTCGCGAGTCCGAACTGGCCGAGCACGGCGCTCTTCGTGACCTACGACGAGCATGGCGGCTACTACGACCACGTGGTTCCGCCGGCAGCGTGCGTGCCCGATGCGACGCCTCCGCGGCTCACGCCGACGAGCGTTCCGGCCAGCTTCGACCGCCTGGGCATCCGCGTGCCGATGGTGGTGGTGTCGCCGTACTCGAAGCCGCATTACGTCTCGCACCGGACGCACGACCACACTTCGATCCTGCGCTTCATCGAAACGCGCTTCGACCTGCCCGCGCTCACCGCGCG
>CAYGWM010000021.1:43808-46331 GCA_964353555.1 uncultured Spirochaetales bacterium | reverse complement strand
CTTCGATCCTGCGCTTCATCGAAACGCGCTTCGACCTGCCCGCGCTCACCGCGCGTGATGCCAACGCCGACCCGCCGCTCGAGTTCTTCGACTTCCGCACGCCGGCATTCCTGAACCCGCCCGTGCTTCCTGAAGCGGAGATCGATCCGGTTCGCGCAGCGGAATGTCTCCCGCCCCAGTAGCCAGCGGTTTCCGCGTCGCTGGCGAGCGGGTTCGGTCTGATGAACTTCGCTCGCCTGCGGCTCGCTGCGCGCTCCGCTTGCAGGGGTTAGCCTTGCCCCGTCGCGCGAGGAGAACCGCCGTGAAGCCCGAAGACTGCATCCTGTACAGCGGCGCCGCGAATGGCGCCGAGGCCCAGTTCGGCGCCGCCGCCGAGCGCTACGGCATCGACGAAGTGAACTTCACTTTCGAGGGTCACAACGACGCGCGCCGCCGCGGCATTCGCGTGCTCAACCATGAAGAGCTGGAGCACGGCGACGTGAGTCTCTCTTACGTCAGCAAGCTGATGCATCGCGTCTATCCCGACACACCGCTCTTCAAGCGCGTGCTGCAGACGATCTACTTCCAGGTGAACCACGGCCAGGAGATCTACGTGGTCGGCAAGATCCTCGCCGACCAGACCGTGAAGGGCGGCACCGGCTGGGGCGCCGAGTTCGCCAAGCTCTGCAACAAGCCGCTCTTCGTGTTCGACCAGGATCGCGACGGCTGGTTCCAGTGGAGCGGCGAGAGCTTCGATCCTGCGAAGGACCCGGTGATCCGCCATCCGCACTTCTGTGGCACCGGCACGCGCTTCCTGTCGGAGCACGGCGCGCTCGCAGTCGACGCGCTTTTCGAGCGGAGCTTCCGCTAACCCGCCGACTCCGCCTCGACGTCGAAGCGATCTGTGTAACGCGCGAAGCGACCTCGGATCGCTTCTTCCTCGAGGCCAAACTGCAGCAGCGTATAGCGGTGCCCGCCGTGCTTGTGCTGCGGGTGGGACTCGTGCCACGCGCGCATCCGCGTCTCGCCGTCCGGGGAAGGCGCGAAGCCGAAGTATTCGTACATGCGCCGGATCGCGGCGACCGGGTCGGAGACCAGCTCGCGGAACGAGAAATCGTAGAACTGGGCTGGATTGCTGCGCGCGCGAACGTCCATCGCATGCTCGATCATCGACGCGTACATCTCGAGCTGCCAGCCGCCGATCGCTTTAGCGTCCGCGCTGCCCTCGTAGAGCGAGCGCCAGCCGGTGACCAGCGAACAGATCGACGGCAGCACCTTCACCGGATCGCGGTGCGTCTGCACGATGCAGGCGTCTGGGTATACGGCGAGAAGCACGTCGAGTTCGCGCATGTGGGCGGGGTACTTCAGCACCCAGCGCCGCTCGGGCGTCGGCGAACCGATCAGCTTCAGCACGTCGCGATGGCGCTCGTAGGCGGGACGCATGTCCTGCGCCTCGAAATATTTCGTGTAGCTCGGGAGCGTCGCGTTCGAGTCGAAGGTGTGATCGAGGAAGGACTGCAACAGCAGGTGCCGACACTCCTCGGGACCGTCCGCCTCGAGTAGGTGGATCGCGCGCAGGCTCGGGTCGGTCTGGTAGATCCACTCGATCGTCGCTGCCGCGGTCTGGAAGGCGGGCTCGTTCCCCCAGGTCGCGCGCGGCGGACGCGGGCGCGGCGCGGCAGCCAGCCAGTACTCGAGCGCCTGGTTCGCGGGATCCTGGCCGAGCAGGAAGTGCAACGCGGTGGTGCCGGAGCGCGGCAGACCGAGAATGAAGATCGGACGGCGGATCTCATTGCCGAGGATCTTCGGGTCGCGCTTCCAGGCCGCCTCGCAGGCGAGACGCGCGGCCAGCACGCCGCCGATCTCGCCGAGCACCATCTGGCGACCGGCCTCGGTGAGGCGCGACTCCGCGTCGTAGGCGCGCAGCAGCGTGCGGAAGTGATCGCGCCACGGGCCGTCGCCGAAGTCGTCGAGACCCGTCGCGGTGCGTGCACCGTCGAGAATCGCATCTTCGGACGCGACGAAACTCACGATTGCGTCGCCTCTGCGCCTTCGAGCTGCGCCAGGATCCGGTTCGCCAGATCCTCGGCGGCCGGGAGCAACAGCGGCCGGATCATCGCATCGACCATCGGCGCCATCGGACCGCCGGGTTGCAGGCGCAGCTTGAACGAGAGTCGCGTCATCGTATCACCGGGCGCCGCGGCCTGGGTGGCGCTGGCGTCACGCGCGGGCGCGCCGCCGCCGGCGACGCGCAGGACCCAGCGCCAGAACGCTTCGAGCAGCCGGAAGAAGAGGTTCTTGCGCGGCGCGACGGGCGCGGGCAACACGGCGGACGCAGCCGCGATCGCGGCGCTGCCGCCGCCGGACATTGTCTCCAGCGTGAAGGTACCTTCGCCCTTCATCGGCTCGTTCGCACCGTCGAGCGTGAACGACACCCGGCCGGGGCCGTTCCATTCGACGATCTTCACCTGGAAGGTGAGCGTTCGGGAGAGCACGCCGACGTCGCCCTTCAGCGTCCAGGTCGAGTCGACGTCACTCTGCTTC
>CAYGWM010000021.1:31671-43708 GCA_964353555.1 uncultured Spirochaetales bacterium | reverse complement strand
GAGCACGCCGACGTCGCCCTTCAGCGTCCAGGTCGAGTCGACGTCACTCTGCTTCTCGTGCTTCTGGTAGCCAGTGACGAAGCGGCCCCAGTTGTCCATTTCCTGGACGAAGTCCCAGACCGCGTCGATCGGCACGCGCGTGGTCGTCGTGTACTCGGCCTCGGCCACGCGACAGCTACTGCTTGCCGGCGACGTGGCGGCCGGCGACCCAGCCCCAGGTGATCGCGCGCATGTTCGACGTGCCACTCTGGTAGCCGGCGCCGAGATCGCGCAGCGCGGCCGAGTTGCCGACCGCGTAGAGCCCCGCGATCGGATGCCCGCGCAGATGCATCACCTGCGCGAACTCGTTGGTTTCGAGCCCGTGCGAGTTGATGCCGACGCCGACCGGCACGAGCCGCATCCCGAAGTACGGCGCCTTGTCGAGCGGGCCGACACACGGGTTCTTGTAACCGGGATCACCCGTGAGTCGCACCGCCCAGGGCCGCGATCCCTTGCCGAAGTCCGGATCTTCGCCGTTGCGCGCGAACTCGTTGAATCGCGCGAGCGTCTTCTCGAGTCCGTCCGGATCGATGCCGAGCTTCCGTGCCAGTTCGCGCGGCGTATCCGCCTGCACGACCAATTCGGGCGGCAGCGGCGAGCCCGGCATGAATGAGCCGAGCGGATACCGGTCGCGGTAGTTCTGGTCGAAGATCAGGAACGGCGGGATGTTTGGCTGCGTCTGATGTTGCCCGTCCCACTCGCGCAGATGCGGCTGGTAGTCCTTGTAGAACGACTCGTCGCAGAAGCGCTGGCCCTTCGTGTTGACCCAGATCGCGTGCGGGCAGCCGCACTCCCACGACGAGCGGTACAGCGGAACACCTTCGTGTTCCTCGCCGGGAATCGAGTAGCCGTAGAACATCGCGAGATTGGTCGGCGGCACCGACGCGATCGCCGCGCCGACTTCGCCCGCCAGCACGAAGTGATCGCCAGTGACGTAGGGCGGGCACGCCGAGTTCCAATCGGGCGCCTGCTCGAACTGCGTCGCGAGCTTCTTGTTGTGGTCGTAGCCGCCGGTCGCGAGCACGACGCCGCGCTGCGCGCGGATGTTCAGCGTGCGGCCATTCTGCTCGGCGCGAACGCCGACTACACGATCGCCGTCCGTCACGAGTCCGACGACTTCGGTGTGCGTGTGCGCGGGGATCGCGCGATCGATCAGCGCCGCCTTCAAGAACCAGCCCATCATGCCCTGGCCCCAGGCGCGGAAGTCCTTCGTGATGCGCTCGCCGAGCAGCTCGTAGTTCCAGGTCGTCACCTTCGCGAGGCCGCCCCATTCATAGAGTTCGCGGTGCTCGACGCCCATCGGGAAGTGCGGCGTCAGGAAGGTCTTGTGCTGCCACGGACCGAGGAGCGCGCCTTCGAAGAGCGCCGCGCACAGGTAGCGAGCGCTCGCGCGCGAACCCGGCGCGTCGGGGAAGTAGTAGTCGGGCAATCCCTCGACCGCGTTCCACGGCACGCCGGCCTGCTTCTCGAAGTACTCGACGGCGGGCTTCATCGTCGTGAGCAGCTTCTTCTGCAGCACCGGATCCGCGAAGCCGGCGGCGATGAACTCGAAGTAGGCGCGCCCGGCCTCGTCCGAATCCTCGATGCCGAGCGCCTGCATCTTGTGGTTGTTCGGCACGAAGACTTCGCCGCCACCGTAGGCGCAGACACCGCCGAGCTTCGGCGCCTTGTCGAGAATCACTGCGCGCAGGCCGAGATCGTGGGCCGCGATCGCGGCGGCGACGGCGCCGAGCCCCGAGCCCACCGCGACGAGATCGACTTCGAGGTCCCACGACGCGGGCACGTCGGTTGCTGAGTTGGCGGCCACGGCACCCTCCTGGTGGATATCGAAACGTACTGTATCGTAATCAACCGGCCGCAAAAATGGGCCGGAAGGGCGAGTTTTGGCGGAGATCGAGCGCGATGCGAACGGACATGGACGCAGCGGGCGCCACGGGGCGGTCGCCAGCGGCTCCACTGCAGCGCCGAACGCGACCGTCGCCGCCAGCGCCGGTCGCCCGCGCAGCGAAGAAGCGCACCAGGCGATTCTCGACGCCACGCTCGCACTGCTCGCCGAAGTTGGCTTCAGCGCGCTCACCGTCGAAGGCGTCGCCGGTCGCGCAGGCGTCGGCAAAGCCACGATCTACCGGCGCTGGCCGTCGAAACTGCCGCTGGTGGTCGAAGCCTTCGGCGGACTGCCTTCGTTCGAAGACGCCGACACGGGCGCGCTCGAAACCGACCTGAAGGCGATGTTGCGCAGCTACCTCGAGTTGTTCAACAAGACGCCACTCGCCGCCGTGCTGCCCGCGCTCGCCAGCGAGCGCGCGCACGACCCCGCGCTAGCCGAACTCTTCGATCCGGTGTTGCTGCAGCGACGCACGCCGCTGGTGCAGGCGCTCGAACGCGCCGTAGCGCGCGGCGAAATCTCGGCGGATCTCGATCTCGATCTCGCCGCCGACCTGATCGTCGGCCCGATCGCGGTGCGGCTCTTCTTCACCGGCCGCAAGATCCACGCCAAGATGGTCGATCCGATGGTGGATCTCGCGCTGCAGGGAATCCGGCGCACGCCGGCGCGCTGACGCGTTCAGACTTCGAGCTTCACCTCGGTGATCCCAAATGCGAAGCGCCGGAACAGCAGCCCGCGGCGCGCGCGGCTGCATCGATCGCTGCTGGATCCGCCCAGTTGCGCAGCGCCGGAACGAGATGGTTCGCGGCAGTCACAACGGATCGAGGACGGCACGCTTCGGTTTCATCAGCTTCGGCGCCGGGTCGGACCGTGTCGACTACTCCGCCGCGGACGCCGGCTCTTTCGTCCCACTCGCGGGTCGACTCGCGGCCGGTTCGGAAGTCTCTTGCGCCGCCGGAATGACCCGGGCGATTTTCGCGTTCTCGACCCAGCCCTCGAGTCCACCGCCACCCACCGCAACGAGGGCATAGCCGCTCTCGAACCGGATGCGGGTGACCTTTTCGTGCAACGCGAGATGCCCAACGACTTTCGAGGACGCGGAGGGCTTCGCATGCAAACGCAGCGTCGCGAGGGCGTAGAAGGTCTCTCCTTCCTGGCCGACGAGGTTGCGCTTCGCCGAACGCAGCTCGGTGCAACCCGATAGCGCGATCGCGGCAGCCAGAACGATCGCGAAACCGAAGTAGAAACGCCGACCCGCTGAGCCCGTCACGATCATCCGTTTCCCCTCTCCGTTACTCAGGCTCGGACGACTCTAGATTCTCTCAGGCGCTTCGTCTCGCCCGCTCCCGCAGCTCGAACTTCAGCACCTTGCCCGACGCATTCAGCGGCAACGACGCGACGATCTCGACGCGCCGCGGAACCTTGTAGTTCGCCATGTTCGCGCGGCACCACGCGATTACCTCTTCCGGGGCGAACTCCTTCCCCGGCGCGGGCACGACGAACGCGACGCCCACTTCGCCCATGCGCTCATCCGGCACACCGACGACGGCGACCTGCGCGAAGAGGCTGCTGCCGTACATCAGGTTCTCGATCTCGGCGGGGTAGCAGTTGAAGCCGCCGACGATGAACAAGTCCTTGATGCGGTCGGTGATGCGCAGGTAGCCGCGCGCGTCCATCACGGCGACGTCGCCGGTGTGCAGCCAGCCGTCCGTATCGATCGTCTTCGCGGTCTCGTCCGGGTCTTCGAAGTAGCCTTGCATCACGTTGTAGCCGCGCACGATCACTTCGCCGGGCTCGCCGCGCGGGACTTCCTGGCCCTTCTCGCCGACGCAGCGCACTTCGATGCCGGGAATCGCGCGACCCGAGGTGGTGGCGATCGTCTCGGCGTCGTCGCCCGCACGACACATCGATACGACGCCGCAGGTTTCCGTCAGGCCGTACGCGGTGAGCACCGTCTCGAAACCCAGCTCGTCGCGCATCCGGCGGATCAGCTCGACTGGTATCGCCGCGGCGCCAGTGACGGCGAGGCGCAGCGACGAGAGATCTGCGCTCGCGCGCCCCGGATGCGCAAGGATCGACTGGTACAGCGTCGGCGGGCCAGGCAGCACGGAAATGCGTTCGCGCGCGATCCGCGCAAAGACGGCAGGCACGTCGAAGACCGCGTGTGGCAGCACCGTCGCGCCGCGAATCAGGCAGGCGAGCCAGCCCGCCTTGTAGCCGAACGAGTGAAAGAAAGGGTTCACGACCAGATAGCGATCCCCGGCGCGCAGCCCGACGCCGTCGCTCCAGGTCGCGAACGCGCGCAGATTCTGCGCGTGCGTCGTCATCACGCCCTTCGGAGCGCCGGTCGTGCCGGACGTGAAGAGCAGATCGGAGAGATCGCCCGGCGCGACCCGGTCGGAACGTTCGCGCAGCGCCGTGTCGGTCACGCTGGCGCCGGCGGCGAGGAAGTCGCTCCAGCTCTGTGTGGTCGGCCCGCTTGCGGCGCCGTGCAGCAGCACGATGCGAGCGAGATCGGGCAGCGCTTCGTCGCGCAGCGACTCGACATAGTGCGTGCCGAGAAACTCGCCGACCGTCACCAGCACGCGCGCGCGACTGGCGCGCAGCACGTAGCCCGCCTCGCGTCCCTTGAAGCGCGTGTTGAGCGGCACGAGTACCGCGCCGACGGCTTGCAGCCCGAGCGCCGCGACGACCCACTCCCAGCGATTCGGCGCCCAGATCGCGACGCGATCGCCGTGCGCAACGCCCGCCGCGAGAAACGCGCGCGCTGCGCGGCGCGCTTCCGCGGCGAGCGCGTGGAAGGTGAGCCGCACGGGGCCGTCTTCGATCGCCACGCGCGAGCCGAACTTCGCGGCGGCCGCGTCGACGAGTTGCGGAATCGTGGTCGCGGCCAGCGGATCGACGATCACCAGACGGCCTCCTTGCATACGAGACGGAGCGTATCATAATGCGTCTGTGCATCTCCGGTTTTCGCCCGAAGACGAAGCGTTCCGAAGCGAGATCGCGAGCTGGCTCGCCGACGCGCTGACCGGCGAGTTCGCGTGCGTGCGCGGTCGCGGCGGTCCGGGCGACGAGCATTCGATGCTCGATGAGCGCCGCGCGTGGGAGAAGAAGCTCGCGTCGGGCGGCTACACCTGTGTCGGCTGGCCGCGCGAATACGGCGGTCGCGGTGCGACGCTGATGCAGCAGGTGATCGCGTTCGAAGAGTACGCGCGCGCGGGCGGACCGGGGCGACTCGGGCACATCGGCGAAGGTCTGCTCGGCCCCACTGTGATCGCGTTCGGCACCGAGGAACAGAAGCGCCGTTTCCTGCCGCCGATCGTCGCGGGCGAAGCGATCTGGTGTCAGGGCTACTCGGAGCCGAACGCGGGCTCCGATCTCGCGAACGTGCAGACGCGTGCAGCGCTCGACGGAGAGGAGTGGGTGCTGCACGGGCAGAAGGTGTGGACCTCCTGGGCGCAGTGGGCCGATTGGTGTTTCGTCGTCGCGCGCACCGATCCCGCCTCGCAGCGCCACAAGGGTCTCTCGTATCTGCTGGTGCCAATGCGACAGCCGGGCGTCGAGATCCGCCCGATCGTGCAGATCACCGGCGATTCGGAATTCAGCGAAGTGTTCTTCGACGGCGCGCGCTGCGCGGCGGGCAACATCGTCGGCGCGCCGGGCGACGGCTGGAAGGTCGCCATGGGCACACTCGCATTCGAGCGCGGCGCCTCGACGCTCGGCCAGCAGCTGCAGTTCCAGAACGAACTCGCGCAGGTGATCGACGCGGCGAAACAGAACGGCGCCGCGAGCGATCCGACGATCCGCCAGCGTCTCGCCCACGCATGGATGGGACTGCAGATCCAGCGCTACAACGCGCTCCGCACGCTGTCGCAACCGGAGCGCGCCGAGCTGCCGCGCGCGGCGATGATCACGAAGCTGTTCTGGGCGAGCTGGCACCGCGACCTCGGCAAGCTCGCGATGGACGTGCTCGGCATGGACGCCGAGATCGCCGCCGCGGCGCCGTATCAACTGACGCGCTTGCAGCGGCTGTTCCTGTTCACGCGCTCGGACACGATCTACGCCGGCTCGAACGAGATTCAGCGAAACCTGATCGCCGAGCGCGCGCTCGGCCTGCCGCGGGAGCCGCGATGAAACCGACCGCCCCGCGCTACCCCGAAGCTCGCAGCCTGCTCGCCGGCAAGACCGTACTCGTGACGGCGGCCGCCGGCACCGGCATCGGCTACGCCGTCGCGCGTCGCTGTGCGGAAGAAGGCGCGCGGATCTTCCTCTCCGACGTCCACGAGCGTCGGCTGCGCGAGGCCGCCGAGAAGATCGAGCGCGAGACCGGCGTGCGACCCGGCTACCAGCTCTGCGATGTGACGCAGCAGGCGCAGGTCGACGCGCTGGTGCGCGCCGCGATCGACGCCTGGGGCCACGTCGACGTGCTCGTCAACAACGCGGGCCTCGGCGGCTACGCGAAGGTCGTCGAGATGACGGACGAGCAGTGGGCGAAGGTCCTCGACGTGACGCTCAACGGCACCTTCCGGATGACACGCGCGATGCTGCCGCACATGATCGAACGCCGGTCCGGCGCGATCGTCAACAACGCGTCGGTGCTCGGCTGGCGCGCGCAGGAAGGCCAGTCGCACTACGCGGCCGCGAAGGCCGGCGTGATGGCGCTGACGCGCTGTTCCGCGATGGAAGTGGCGGAACACGGCGTGCGCGTGAACGCGGTGTCGCCGAGCCTCGCGACCCATGAGTTTCTTGCGAAGGTCACGCCGCAGGGCCTGCTCGACGAACTCACCGCGCGCGAAGCCTTCGGCCGCGGCGCCGAGCCCTGGGAAGTCGCGAACGTGATCGTATTCCTCGCGAGCGACCTCGCGTCGTACATGACCGGCGAATGCGTCGCCGTCTCCAGCCAGCATCCGTAGGAGATCCTGTGGCGACCATCTTCCAGACGCCTGCCGAACTCTCGTCGTCGATCGGCAAACATCTCGGTCACAGTGCGTGGATGGAAGTCACGCAGCAGCGCATCCAGCTCTTCGCCGACGCCACCGACGACCAGCAGTGGATCCACGTCGATCCCGAACGTGCGAAGCAGGGTCCGTTCGGTGCGCCGATCGCGCACGGCTATCTGACGCTGTCGCTGGTGAACCGCTTCCTGCCGGAGATCGTCGAGGTGCGTGGCATCTCGATGGGCGTCAACTACGGCGCCGACCGCATCCGCTTCCCTGCGCCCGTGAAAGTCGGCGCGCGCATCCGCGGCGGCGCCGAGTTGATCGCGGTGGAGAACACCAAGGACGGTGGCGTGCAGGCGAAGATCCGCGTGACGGTGGAGATCGAAGGCAGCGAGCGGCCGGCCTGCGTCGTCGACACGATCAGCCGCTACTACCCGAAGTGATTGCGAGGGAAACACCGTGAAGTTCTGGCAGGTCGCGTCGTTCTCCGAGCCGGATCAGCTGCTCGATATCGCGCGCGGCGCGGAGCAAGCCGGCTTCCACGGCGTGGTGCTCTCGGACCATCTGTTCTTCCCGGGCGAGCTGCGCTCGAAATACCCGTACTCCGAAGACGGCAAGCCGATCTTCGACGGCACGATGCCGTTCCCCGATCCGTGGACGACGATCGCCGCGATGGCGGCCGTCACGAAGGCACTGCACTTCGGCACGCTCGTCTACATCCTGCCGCTGCGACACCCGCTAGAAGTCGCGAAGATCGTCGGGACCGCTGCGCTGCTGTCCGGCGATCGCGTGATGCTCGGCTGCGGCGCCGGCTGGATCCGCGAGGAGTTCGACGCGGTCGGCGTCGACTTCGCGACGCGCGGCAAGCGCTACGACGAGATGATCGACGTCATGCGCAAGGCGTGGACCGGCAAGATGAGCGAGCACAAGGGCCACTTTTTCGATCTCGGTTCGTTCCAGATGAGTCCGCCGCCGCGCGTGCCGGTGCCGATCTGGATCGGCGGCATCGGCGAGCCGGCGCTACGCCGTGCGGCGACGCGCGGCGACGGCTGGATCGGCAACGGCCAGAGTCCCGAAGACGCGCTGGCGTCGCTGACGCGGCTTCACGCGCTTCGCAAAGAAGCGGGCCGCGCCGCGCTGCCGTTCGAAGCGCTGGTGCCGCTCACGACGCCGCCCGACGCCGACGTCTTCAAGCGCCTCGGCGACGCCGGCATGACCGCCACCACCGCATGGCCCTTCCTCTACACGCTCGGCCCCACCTCGACCGCCGCCCAGAAACGCGACGCCATGCTCCGCTTCGGGGACTCGGTAATCACAAAGCTCACCCCCTGAGGGGTGCCGGGCGTCAAGTTATTTCGTTGTCAGGTTATTGCGACGACGCCCACAGCCGCTTTGGGATCGGTCGGAGCTAGAAGCCCGCGGCGCCCTTGACGATCCGCCCCGCGAGGTTGCCACCCTCGCAGACGAGATCCGATCCGGTGCACGAGCGGCTCTCGTCCGACGCGAGGAATAGGACTGCATTCGCAACGTCCTGCATCAGTTCGTCGAGCGTGCGGTCCTTCTGATACGACAGCGTCGGCTGCATCCGTGGGAGGATCTTCTCGACGGGGATACCCGGCGGCATGTACGGCGCGACCATGAAGGCGCTACCGGCTTCCGGGCAGACGGTGTTGACGCGGATCCCGAAGCGACCGAGTTCCAGCGCCGCGACGCGCGTGATGCCGCGCACCGCCCACTTCGTTGACGCGTAGGCGACGATGCCGTTCTGCCCGCGCAATCCGTCCACCGACGCGACGTTCACGATCGAGCCGCCGCCGGCGGCCTTCATCGATGCGGTCACCGACTTGATGCCGAGGAAGGTGCCGAGCTGGTTCACGCGCACGACGCGCAGGAAATCTTCCGGCGACGTGTCCGCGATCGCCGCCATGTGCAGCACGGCCGCGTTGTTGACGAGCACATCGATGTTGCCGAAGCGCAGCGCCGTCTCGGCGATCGCGCGCTCCCAGTGCGGCTCGGTCGTCACGTCGAGATGGATGAAGTGCGCGGCGGCGCCGATCTCGCGCGCGACGGCCGCGCCCGGTTCGTCGAGCACGTCGGCGAGTACGACGCGCGCGCCCTCCGCGGCGAAGAGCCGCGCCGTCAGCGCGCCGGTTCCGCGCGCGGCTCCCGTCACCAGCGCCACCTTGCCGTCGAGTCGTCCCATCGCCCGCTCCCTTCCGCGTTGCGTCGCGTCGGCCAGCCGCGCGCTACCCGGCCTCGACGACGTCGAGGAACGCCGGCCGCTCGCCACCGCCGTGCATCAGCACAGAAGCGCCCGCGATGTAACTCGCCAGCGGCGACGCGAGGAAAACGCACAGGTCGCCGACATCGCGCGGCGTACCGAATCGCGCGAGCGGCACCGTCGCGGCGACACGCGCCTGCGCCGCAGCATCGCCGTAGTGCAGTTCTGCAAGCTCCGTCAGGATCATCCCCGCGGCGATCGCGTTGACGCGCACCTTCGGCGCCCATTCGACCGCGAGCGTCTGCGTGAGCGAGAGCAGACCCGCCTTTGCAGCGGCGTAGGCGGCGGTGCCCGGTGACGGGCGCAGCGCCGAGACGCTCGCGATATTGATGATCGCGCCACCGGCCGGCTGCGCCTGCATCACCGCGTTCGCCTTCTGCGCGAAGTGCATCGGCGCGATCAGGTTGAGCTGCAGGATCTTCTCGGAGAAGCGCGGCGACGCGGTGGCGGCCGGCGCGGCCGGCGAACCGCCGGCGTTGTTCACCAGCACGTCGAGACGACCGAAGCGCTCACGCGCGAACGCGATCACGCGGTCGATCGACTCCAGCTCGCGCACGTCCGCCGCTGCGAACAGCGCGCTTCGTGCGCCGTTGC
Organism: uncultured Spirochaetales bacterium; assembly: GCA_964353555.1. Lineage (GTDB taxonomy): Bacteria > Myxococcota_A > UBA9160 > UBA9160 > PR03 > PR03. The sequence continues at coordinate 33,969 of CAYGWM010000021.1, read as the reverse complement.
TCGGCAGCGCCTCGGGCTCGGTGCGCCCGCAGATCACCACGTCGGCTCCGGCTTCGAGCAGGCGCTCGCTGATGCCGCGACCGACGCCGCGGGCGCCACCCGTGACGATCGCGACCTGGCCCGCGAGGTCGATCGCGATCACAGGCCGATCTCCGTCGCGACGCGCTCCCGGTGCCACGCCGGCGAACCGAGGAAGCTCTCCATCGAGCGGGCGCGCTTCAGGTGCAAGTGCACATCGTACTCCCAGGTGAAGCCGACGCCGCCGTGAATCTGCAGCGCATCGGCCGCGCATCGGAAGTAAGCCTCGGAGCACCACGCCTTCGCGAGCGAGGCCACGCGCGACAACTCGGTGCCGCCCTCGTTCGCAACGCACGCGCCGTAGTACACCGCCGATCGCGACGACTCCACCGCCGTCATCATGTCCGCGCACTTGTGTTTGATCGCCTGGAACGAGCCGATCGCACGGCCGAACTGCACGCGTTCCTTCGCGTAGCCGACGGCGAGGTCGAGGCAGCGCTGCGAACCGCCGACCTGCTCGGCGCCGAGCGCGATCGCGGCGAGATCGAGCGCGCGGGAGATCGCGCGCCAGCCCTGCCCTGCTTCGCCGACCAGCGCAGCAGCGGAGACGCGCACTTCGCGCAGCGACACGTCGGCGAGACGCCGCGTCTGGTCCATCGTCGGCAGCACGCGGCGCTCGACGCCGGACGAGGCTGCGGGCACCGCGAACAGCGAGATCCCGTCCGCGCCCGCGCTGCCTTCTCGCCGCGCTGCGACGAGCAGCAGATCGGCGCAGTGTCCGTCGAGCACGAAGCGCTTCTGGCCATCGAGGACGAAGTCGCCGCCGCTGCTGCGTGCCACCGTGGTGATGCCGTCCGCATCGAAGTGGCCGCTCGCTTCGGTGGTGGCGAGCGTCGCGATCGCGCGGCCCTCGGCGATCGCCGGCAGCCATTCGCGCGTCGCCGCGCAGTCGCCAGCCTCGAGCAACGCCGGCGCCGCCATGCATACGCTCGACAGGAACGGCGCGCAGAGCAGCGCTTCGCCCATCTCTTCCAGCAGCGCCACCAACTCGACGAAGCTGAGCCCGGCGCCGCCGTATTGCTCGGGGATCGCGACGCCAGTCCAGCCGAGTTCCGTCGCGATACGCTTCCAGGTTTCGGTGTCGAAGCCGAGGTCGCTCGCCATCGCGACGCGGACCTGTCCGGAATCGGAATGATCGGAAAGAAACACGCGCGCCGCGCGGCGCAGTTCCTGCTGTTCTTCCGTGAAGATGAGCTGCACCGATTACGTTCCGTAGACCTTCTGCGCCGGCACGGCCTTCTTCAGCAGTTCGTGCACGACACCGCCCACTTCGTCGGGCTCGAAGCGCGCGCCCTTGTCGACCTCGGGGCCGGTGCGCCAGCCGTCGGCGAGACTGATCTTGCCGCCCGCGACTTCGAAGATGCAGCCGGTCACGCTCTTCGATTCCGCGCTGCCGAGCCAGACGACCAGCGGCGACACGTTCGCCGGGTCCATGACATCGAAGCCGGACTCGGGCGCTTTCATCATGTCGGCAAACACATTCTCGGTCATGCGCGTACGCGCGGACGGTGCGATCGCGTTCGCGGTGATGCCGTAGCGCGCGAGTTCGGCCGCCTGCACCAGTGTCAGCGCGGCGATGCCGGCCTTCGCCGCGGAGTAGGCGCTCTGGCCGACACTGCCTTGCAGGCCGGCGCCGGAACTGGTGTTGATGATGCGTGCGTCCACCGCGCGACCGGCCTTCGATTCGGCGCGCCAGTGGTCGCAGGCATGGCGCGAGATGCAGAAGTGGCCCTTCAGATGAACGCGCTGCACGGCGTCCCATTCTTCTTCGGAGCACGACACGAACATACGGTCGCGCACGAAGCCGGCGTTGTTCACGACCCCGTCGAGGCGGCCGAAGGCGTCGAGCGTGGCCTTGACGAGCGCAGCGGTCGCCGCGAAGTCGGCAACGTCGGCGCCGTTCGCGATGGCGTCGCCGCCGGCTGCTCGGATCTCGGCGACCACGTCGTGCGCGGGTCCAGTCGAACCGCCGCGACCGTCGTTCTCGACTCCCAGGTCGTTCACGACGACCTTCGCGCCCGCGGCTGCAAATGCGAGCGCGTGGGCGCGACCGAGTCCGCGCCCGGCGCCGGTGACGATCACGACGCGTCCTTCACACAGCTTGCTCATCTTGATGCTCTCCGGCTTGGCGACTTCGGTGCTCGAAGCTCATTCCCGCGTAGCGAGGCAAAGCCGAGCGGCGAGATCATATGTTGCGAGGGGTGTCCCTTTTCTCCTCAG
>CAYGWM010000021.1:18559-31571 GCA_964353555.1 uncultured Spirochaetales bacterium | reverse complement strand
GTTACGTTGGCCTGGCCGCCGCCTTCGCACATGGTTTGGAGGCCGTAGCGGCCTGCTGTGCGTTCGAGTTCGTTCAGCAGAGTGGTCATCAGGCGGGTGCCGGTGGCGCCGATCGGGTGGCCGAGTGCGATGGCGCCGCCGTTCGGGTTGACGGTCGCCATGTCGGGGGCGAGTTCCTTGTGCCAAGCGAGCACCACGCAGGCAAACGCTTCGTTGATCTCCACGGCGGCGATGTCGGACATCTTCATGCCGGCTTTCTGCAACGCGTGGCGCGTCGCCGGGATCGGCGCGGTCAGCATGTAGATGGGATCGTCGGCGCGCACGCTGATGTGGTGGACGCGCGCGCGCGGTTTCAAGCCGTGCGTCTTCACGGCACGCTCCGAAGCGACCAGCATCGCCGACGCGCCATCCGAGATCTGGCTCGACACGGCGGCCGTGAGTCGGCCGTCGGGCAGCAGCGTCTTCAGCTTCGCCATCTTCTCGCGACTGGTGTCGCGACGCGGTCCCTCGTCGCTGCGCACGTCGCCGAACGGCGCGATCTCGTTCTCGAAGCGGCCCTCGTCGATCGCGCGGATTGCGCGCTGGTGGCTCTCGAACGCGAAAGCCTCCATGTCGTCGCGCGTGATGTTCCACTTCTCGGCAATCATCTCGGCGCCACGGAACTGCGACACCTCGCCAGCGCCGTAGCGCGCCACCCAGCCCTTCGAGCCGCTAAAGGGATCCGGGAAGCCGAGCGGCTGCGCGAGCGTCATCGCCGACGAGATCGGGATCGCGCTCATGTTCTGCACGCCGCCTGCGACGACGAGATCCGAGGTGCCGCTCATCACCGCCTGTGCCGCGAAATGCACCGATTGTTGCGACGAGCCGCACTGGCGGTCGATCGTCACGCCCGGCACATGATCGGGGAGGCCCGCCGCGAGCCAGCAAGTGCGCGCGATGTCGCCGGACTGCGAACCGATCGTGTCGCAACAGCCGAAGATCACGTCCTCGACGGCGCCCGGATCGATGCCGGTGCGCAGCATCAACGCCTTCAGCACGTGCGCACCGAGGTCGGCGGAGTGGACCGTCGAGAGACCGCCGCCCTTCTTGCCCACCGGAGTGCGCACCGCGTCGATGATGTAGGCCTCGGCCATGGAGATCTCCTAGTCGTGTGCTTGGAAAGTATCGCCCGGCCCGATCGCCGCGCCGCCCGCGAGTACGAACGCCGACACGCGATCGAGATGAAACGTCGCGTCGCCGAACTCGCGCTCGAGCGACCAGGCGCGCCGCATCCACAGATGCAGATCCTGCTCCCAGGTGTAGCCGATCGCGCCATGCACTTGCAGCGCGACGCGCGCCGCGAAGCCAGCGGCTTCCGTCGCGGCCAGCTTCGCGTGGGAGACATCGACGGCGCGCGTCGCGATCCCGATGGCCACCGAATGCGCCGCCTTGTAGACCACCGGGCGCGCGTACTCGAGCTTCACCTTCACGTCGGCGAGCTCGTGCTGGAGCGCCTGGAACGAGCCGATCGGACGGCCGAACTGCTCGCGCTGCACCGCGTAGGCGACCGCGATCTCGAGCAGCTGCTCCGCGACGCCGATCGCCTGCGCAGCGATTGCCAGCGCACCGCGATCGAGCGCGGCATCGAGAAGCCGTCGCGCGACGTCGCCGGACGCGATGCGCGTCGCGGCCGAAGGCGTCCACGCAACGCTGTAGAGCCGGCGCGCGGGATCATTCGCGGGTTGATGGGTGAGCGTCACAGCGCTGCGTTCGAGTGCGTGCAATTCGCCGCCGTGCGCGAGCAGCAGCAGATCCGCGACACCCGCGTCGGTGACGAACGGATTGGCGGGGTGGCCGACTGCGAGGATCGCGTCGCCGGCAGCGACGCGCGGCAGCCACGCGTCGTTCAGCGCGCCACTCCCCGCGTCACGCAGCAGCGGCGCGCCGACTGCGGCCGTCGCAACGATCGGCGCGGGCAACACCGCGCGCCCGGTTTCTTCGAGCAGCAGCACCAGGTCGCGCTCGTCGAGGCCCATGCCGCCATGCGCGTCGGGAACGAGTGCGCCGGGAACACCGAGTTCCGCGAGCTTGCTCCACAGCGCGGCGTCATGGCCGCTCGCGCTCGCCCACAGCGCGCGCACGATTTCGGGCGTGCACTCTTTCTTCAGGAAGTCGCGCACGGTGCTCTGCAGCAGCAACTGATCGTCGCTGAACGCGAAGCGCATCAGAAGCTCCTCGGCAGGCCGAGGATGCGTTCGGCGATCACGTTGCGCTGGATCTCGTTGGTGCCGGCGTAGATCGGACCCGAGAGCGAGAACAGGTAGCCGTCCAGCCAGTCGCCGACGCCGCTTGCGGCGGGCGCTTCGGGCAGCAGGTCGCCGCGGTGGCCGAGAATCCGAAGAGCGGTCTCGTGCATGCGCAGATCGAGTTCCGACCAGAATATCTTGTTGAGGCTCGCTTCGGCGCCGATCCTGCCGCCACCGATAAGCCGCGACACGGTGCGATAGGTGTCGAGCGCATACGCTTCGGCGTGCATCCAGCAGCGAACGACTTCTTCGCGCGTGTTCGAAGGCGCTGTCGCGGCGTTCTCGCGATACAGCACGACCAGCTTGCGCGCCGTCTGCTGGAACCGCGCCGGGCTTCGCAGCATCAAGCCGCGCTCGAAGCCGGCCGTCGCCATCGCGACGTTCCATCCCTTGTTCTCACCGCCGAGCCGGTTTGCGACGGGCACGCGCGCGTCGTCGAAGAACACCTCGGCGAAGCCGGTCTCGCCGTCGAGCTGCGCGATCGGGCGCACCGTGACGCCAGGCGTCTCGAGCGGAACCAACACGAAGGTGAGTCCCTTGTGGCGCTCGGAGGCGGGATCGGTGCGGAACAGACCGAATAGCCAGTCCGCGAAGGCGCCGCGCGACGCCCAGGTCTTCTGGCCGTTCAGCACATAGTGATCGCCGTCGAGCCTGGCTGTCGCCTGGATCGCCGCCATGTCGGAGCCCGCATTCGGCTCCGACCAACCCTGCGCCCAGACTTCTTCGGACGACGCGATCTTCGGCAGGAAGCGCGCCTTCTGCTCGGCCGTGCCGAACTCCATGATCGTCGGGCCGAGCAGGAAGATCCCGTTCTGATTGATCCGCCGCGGCGCGCCCGCGCGGTAGTACTCCTCTTCGAAGATCAGCCACTCCAACAGATTGGCGCCGCGCCCGCCGTACTCGACCGGCCACGGCACCATCGCCCAGCCCCCACCGTTGAGGATGCGCTCCCAAGCGCGGTGCTCGGCGGCACCCTCGGCGGTGTCGAACGAGCGGAGCGCAGCCTTCGGCACGTGCGCGGTGAGCCACGCGCGCGCTTCGGCACGGAAGGCCTGCTGGGCGGGGGTGTAGAAGAGGTCCATCGGGGCATGGAGCGTAAACGAGACGGACCGTCTCGTAAACCCCGGCGGCGCTCGCTAGCTTGACGCGATGCGCATGCCCCGCTCGGCCCTCGTCGGCTGGTTCGTCGGCCGCCTCACGCGGCTGCGCTTTCCGGTGCTGTTCTTGATCTCCGCCGTGCTCTTCGCGATCGATCTCGTGGTACCGGATTTGATCCCGTTCGCCGACGAAGTGCTGCTCGGCCTATCGACCGCGCTGCTCGCGAGTTGGCGCACGCGTCGCGTCGCCGCCCGGGAAACCGCTCCGAAGACGTGATCGCTCAGCGCTTCGGCTCCTCTCCGAACTTCGCGTCGCGCTTCTCGACGAACGCGTCGCGTGCCTCCTGCGAATCCGGCGACGTGTAGAGCTCGAGCGTGAAGCCCTGCTCGAAGCGGTAACTTTTCTTGATGTCGAGCAGCTCGATGCCGTTCAGCGACCACTTCGCGAGCCGCATCGCCTTCGGGCTCTTGCTGGCGATCTTCGCGGCCAGCGCGCGCGCGGCGCTGCGCAGTTCGGCGCGCGGAACGACGCTCTCGATGCCGCCGAGGCGAAGCGCTTCCTGTGCGGTGATCGGTTCGCCAGTGTAGAGCATGCGCCGCGTCTTCTGCATGCCGAACATCCGGTAGAGGTGTGTCGCTGCGCCGAGCGCACCGCGGTCGATCTCGGGCAGACCGAAGGTCGCGTCGTCGGATGCAATGACGATGTCGGACGCGCCGGCCATGCCGATGCCACCGCCGAGACAAAAGCCGTGCACCGCGGAGATCACCGGAACCGCGCATTCGTAGATCGCCGCGAACGCCTCGTAGCAGCCGCGATTCACCTGCGTGATCAGCTTGCCGTCGCGCGCGAGTTCCTTGATGTCGACACCCGCGCAGAAGCCGCGGCCTTCGGCCGCGAGCAGCACCACGCGCGAGGCCGGATCGCGGCCGATCGCCTGCAGCGTCTCGGCGAGTTGGAACCAGCCATGCGAATCGAGCGCATTCACCGGCGGGTGGTTCAGCAACACTTCGGTGATGCCGTCTTGCGTGCGGACGTCGATCGACATGCGACCTCTCTCTTCTCTTGCTTCGGACTATTGCGGGCCGGCGAGCCGCGTGAGCGTGGCTTCCGCTTCGGCGACGATGCGCTCGATCACTTCGGCGCAGGTCGGGCGATCGTCGATCACACCCGCCACCGTGCCGCTCGGCAGGTAGCCGTGCACCGGGTCGCCGTCGGTCATCGCGGTCTTCGCGAGGATCGGCGCGTTCGCGGCCATCAACATCTGCGCGCGCGTGAGGCGTTCGTGACGCCGCATCGCGAGGCCCGACGCAAACAGATCCCGCAGCGAAGCGCCCGACACCTTGCGGAAAGCGAGCGCGCTGCGGAACGCGAGCAGCAGCGACGCGACGCCGTGCGCCGACTCGAGCCGATCGACCAGCTCGTTGCGCACCACGCGCTGCGGCAAGCCGTCGATCTGCTTCGTCACGAGCACGTCGTCGACCGCCGCTGCGAGATAGCGATCGGTCGTCTGCTTCGGCACCGGGCTCTCGGCGGTCAGCAGGAAGCGCGTGCCCATCGCGACGCCCGCCGCGCCGAATGCGAGCGCGGCGACGAGGCCGCGCCCGTCGCGAAAGCCGCCCGCTGCGACGATCGGCACGCGCACCAGATCGACGCATTGCGAAACGAGAAGCGTCGTCGGCACGGTACCGGTATGACCGCCGCCCTCCGTGCCCTGCACGATGATCACGTCCGCGCCGAGCTTCTCGGCCTTTTGCGCGTGCTTCGCGGCGCCGCAGGTGGGAATGCAGAGCACGCCCGCTTCCTTCAGGCGCTGGATCATCGCGGCGCTCGGCGCTCGGTTGTAGCCCGCGGCTCGCACGCCGTGCTGGATGATCGCGTCGATGATCACGTCGGCGCCGGGCGCGTCCATCAGGAAGTTCACGCCGAACGGCTTGTCGGTGAGCGCGTTGATCTTCTCGATCTCTCCCGACACTTCCTCGGGACGGATCGTCGCGGCCGCAAGGAATCCGAACGCGCCGGCGTTGCATACGGCGGCGACCAGCTCCGGCGTCGCCACCCAGCCCATCCCCGTCTGCAGGATCGGGTAGCGGCAACCGAGCAGGTCGCAGAGCGGCGTATGCAGCGCGGAGGACACCCGCGCGCCTACGACGGCACTTCGCGGTCGCGCGCGGCGGCGGGATCGAGCACGTCGCGGATCAAATGCAGCTCTTCGGCGCTCGGCGCGCGCGTCTCGGGCACGTGGGCCGGAATCTCCAGCGGGAACGCGGTCGCGGCGACGACATCCGCGACGGCGACACCCGGATGCACCGAGACGAGCCGCATCGCGTGGTCGCGCGTCGCGAAGTCGAAGACGCCGAGGTTCGACACTACGCGGCGAATCTCGTGGAACTTTGCCGCGGGTCCGAGTTTCGCCGCGCGGTCATAGCCAACGCCGGAAACCACATCGACCTTGTCGACGAAGACCTTGGCCGAATGACTCGGCACCCAGTAGCTGGTGGTGTGGTTGATCGTGTTGCCCGGCGCGCCACGCATGCCGAGCAGCTGCGCCTTCGGCTTCGCGTGCGGACCGATGCAGGCGAAGTTGTGATTGCCGAAGCGGTCGATCTGGCTCGCCATCATCACGACGTGACGGCGCCCGTTCCAGAGCAGGTCGAAGACGCTGCGGAATGGCATCCAACCTTCGATGACGGGATCGCTCTTCACCGGACCCGAAACCGGCTGCACCGTTGCGAGCAGATGCGCGATGCCGTCCGTGAGCAGCAGATCCGGCGCGAACGAGAGCTTCGCGAGTCGCGCAGCGATCGCCGGGATCGTGCCGAAACACGACACCAGGATCTCGCCATCGCCGCGGAAGGCATCGGCCATTGCGACGGCGCAGGTTTCAGCCCGCGTTGCAGCACTCACTTCGCTGCTCCCTGCCACACGCGCACGGCTTGCTGATACGCCGCTTCGTTCTCGACATCGAGGAAGCGCTTGCGGAACTCGGCCCATGCTTCGGGACTCTTCGCGGCCGCGGCGTACTCGCGCTGGAACGGCTCATCGCGACCATAGTCCGGCGGGCATTCGGTGAAGTGCGCGCCCATCGGCGTTTCGATGACGCCGTCGACCATCGTCCGGTTGATCTTCAGCGTGTGTACCGAGCCGAACTTCGCGAAGTCGCGCGTCTCGACGAGTTGCTCACAGCTCAGGAAGCGGCGCTTTGCGGCCATGCAGAACAGGTCGTCGAAGTACGGGTCGGGGCCGAGGAACTGGCCGTTGCCGCGCGCATCGGCGCGGTTCATGTGGACGATCGCGACGTCGAGCGTGAGCGCCGGCACCGCGACGAGTTCCTCGCCGTCGTCGTACGGGGAACGCACCGTGCGCAGACTTGGGTTGATCGTCATCACGTCGGAACCGAGGCCCGCGCGCGTCGGCAGGAACGGCAGTCGCAACGCGGCTGCGTAGAGCCCCCATTGCAACATGCCCTCGTCCCACTCGGCGGCTTCGAAGGCTCCCGCTTGGCGCGCGTTCCGAAAGTGCGGCTCGAGCGGAATCGAGTCGAGCGACACGAAGCCGTAGACGAGCTTGCGAACCTTGCCGGCCGCGCAGAGCAGGCCCACGTCGGGGCCGCCGTACGAGACGACCGTCAGGTCCTTCACTGGCGAGCGCAGGATCTCGCGCACCAGCGCCATCGGCTTGCGGCGAGAACCCCAGCCACCGATGCCGAGCGTCATGCCGTCGCGCAGCTCGGCGACGACGGCGGCGGCGGTCGTGCGCTTGTCCATGGGCGTAGACGATAAACGATACGGGCCGTCTCGGAAACCCGCTGGCGCTTGGCCAGCACCAACCCGGCCTCGATCGGCTTGCCGGGGCCGACCGCATCCGCGAGCAGCGCGGCGATCACCGCTCCCGCGAGCTTCTCCAGGCTGTCCGAGGAACAGCGCTTGGTCAGCTCGTGAGCAAGTTACTTCGCGTGGTAGTCACTCAGCTTCATGTATCGGCGGCATCTAGCCGAGATCAGGACGCAATAACCTGACAGAAAATAACCTGACGCCCGGCACCGCCTCCTACTCCGACGGAATCGCGAAGCGCTGCTGGTAGGCTGCGTAGCGCTTCCGCTCGGTCGCTTCGTCCAGCCCGCCGAGCGACAGGTCGTACGTGTGGCGACCGTGCTTGTCCGCCGCGTTCGCAGCGAGGAACGCGCGCATCCGGCGCTCCGCTTCCGCCGTGTACTGCATGCCGAAGTGCTGGTAGATCTTCCGCACCATCGCGATCTCGTCCGCCATGAACTCGCGGAACGGCACGTCGAAGACTTGCGACTCCGGCAGCTTCGCTTCGTCGCGCACGCGCGTTGCGTGATCGAGGCCGGCGGCGAGACGCTGGGTCCAGTCGCGGCCAATTTCATGTGGATCAACTTCTTCGGTCGCGAGACTGCGCAGCGTGCATACGAGGCTCACCAGCGATGCGACGACCTTCAGTGGGTCACGGTGGTTCTGCACGATGCGCGCGTCGGGGTAGACGGCGAGCAGCGATTCGAGCGCCCACAGGTGGCCGGGCGACTTGAGGACCCAGCGCTCGGCGGGCGCCTTCCACTGCAGCACCTGCAGCCAGCGCTTGTGACTCTCGTAGACGTGGCGCAGGTCGGCGCCGTCGAGCCAGTTCTGGTAGCTCGGCACGCGGTTGCTGGTGTGCCAGACCATGCTGGCGAATTCGTGCTGGGTGATCACGACGCATTCCTGCGGCAAGCGCGCGCCCATCGGGTGCATCGTCTTGAAGTCGGGCAGCAAGCGATCGATGCCGGAGAAGTGCGCGTCCACCTGCGCGATGCGCGGATCGCTGTGGAAGGTGCGGGTTTCTGGCGGCGGGAACGGGTGCATCACTTCCCAGGTCATCGGCACGCGATTCGCCGGGTCCTGCGCCATCAGTTCGTGCAGGATCGAGGTGCCGGTGCGCGGCAGGCCGAGGATGAAGAGCGGCCGTTCGATGCGCTCCCAGTTGATCTCGCGGTGCTGTTTGCGCAGATCGACCTGGCGCAGCCGGTTCTCCAGCAAGCGCAGTAGATCGCGGCGCGCAATCACGCGGCCGAGCAGGGTCAGCTGCGCTTCGCTTTCGAGCGAAGCGACGAGGCGTTCGAGCGGCGCGCGGAACGAGTCGTGGCCGAAGTCGGTGAGGCTCGCGCTCTTGCGTGCGGACTGCAGCAGCGAGTCGGCGTCGAGGCGCACGAGCGGGACGCCGAGCTTGCGCAACGCGGCACCAGTGCGGTTCAGCACGCGCAGCCCGAACGGTTGCGAGGCGCGCATTTCGCTCATCCGCGCGACAACTCGTCCCGCTTCACCACCGTGCAGCGGATCTCATCCGGCTCGGTCTCGGGCAACACGAAGCGCCAGAAGATCGTGCCGAGCTTGTGCCCTTCCGTGTCGATCCAGTTCGGAACGCCGGGATCGCGATGCGCGATGACGATGCGGAACGCGCCATCGGCAGCCGTCTGCATCTGCGCGCGGTTCAGGGACGTTCGATGGTGGCGGTACTCGAGCGTCTGCATGTGCATGTTCCACAGCATCACGTTGGCGAAGCGGCACGCGGGCAAACGGCCCTCCATCACCAGCGCGTCGCCGTCACCGAGCAGATACGGCGCCATCGCGTAGTAGAGATCGACCGCACCGAGCGTTGCGACGCCCGACGCGCCGAAGCTCGCTGGCTTTGGCAGCACGTTCGGAACGCGCGAGACGAACGCGTAGGCAGGCGCTTCGCCAGGCGCCGGCATCCCGAGCGTGTTTGCGCGCAGATGCGCGGCGACCGCGCGCAGCCGCGCCCCCATCGCCGCGTCGGTGAACGGCGCGGGCGGGCCGGGATCTTCGAGCGGGTCGATGCGCAGCGGGATCACGACTCTGGGATCGGTCTGCACGCTGTGCACACGCTCGAAGTAGTGACGCGTGATCACCGAGGTCGCGTCGGGTTCGAGGCGCAGCCAGTTCCCGTCGTTTCGCTCGGGCGAGAGGATGATCTCGTAGCTGCCGTCGGCGGCGACCTCGAGATCGCGATCGTTCACGTCGGCAATCACGCGTTCCATGCTGCCGCCGGAGGGGTCGCGACCGTGCACGGTGAACGAGGTGTAAGCCGCGCCGCTGGTCGCGCCGCGAATCCGGTACGAGCGCGCGCCGTTCACACGCGTCCAGTAGTAGATCGCGTCGGGGTTGTCGCCGAGCAATTTGCGCTGCGGCGACACGACGCGCGTGAACATCGGCCGCTCAGGATCGCCCTCGAGGTGATGCTCGGTACCAGCGGCCAGCAGGTGCAGCACGAAACGGTACGCCTCGGCCCCCGTCACCTCTTCGATCACGCCACGCTGCGGCGTGAACTGCGTGTCGCCCACTTCGCGCAGCAGATCCAGCAGTTCGCGAAAGGCCTGCCGGGACTCGGGCGCCGTATCGGTCATCGCCGCCGTTGTTTACCATGCAGCGGAATGCGGTGCCGGGCGTCAAGTTATTTTCTGTCGAGTTGTTGGGGCTAGTGCCATGCCGGTGATGTCCTATGGCCGGGCTTTCGCCTGGAACGCGGAACGTGAGCCCGAGCGCATCGCCGTCCGCCATGACGGCGACGCGATTTCCTACGCCGCGCTCGATCGCCGCGCCAACCGCTTGGCTCGCGCCTTCGCTGCGCGCGATGTGGGGCCCGGCGCGCTCGTTACGCTCGCGCTGCCGAACTCGATCGAGTTCTTCGCGGCCTGCCTCGCGACCTGGCGACTCGGCGCGACGCCGCAGCCGGTGTCGTCGCGACTGCCCGAACGCGAGCGCCGCGCGATCGTCGATCTCGCGCAGCCCGCGCTCATCATCGGCGCGCCCGCCGGCGAGGCGTACGCGTTCCCGTCGGTGCCGCTCGGCTTCGAGCCCGGAGCGGACATCTCGGATGCGCCGCTGCCCGACGTCGTCGCGCGCGAGGTGCGCTGCATGACGTCGGGCGGCAGCACCGGGCAGCCCAAACTGATCGTCGATCTCGTCGCTGCCACCTGCGATCCGGAAGCCGTCGAGAACGGCATGCGCGCGGGCGGCACGACGCTGGTGCCTGGCCCGCTCTATCACGCGGGCCCGTTCATGACGTCGTGGCAGCAACTGCTGTGCGGCGGGACGGTGGTGCTGATGTCGCGCTTCGATGCCGAACAGGCGCTGGCGCTCGTCGAGCGACACCGCGTCGAGTGGGTGCTGTTCGTGCCGACGATGATGCAGCGCATCTGGCGCTTGCCGGAGGACGTGCGCAATCGCTACGACCTCTCGTCGCTGCGCCGCGTGATGTCGACCGGTGCGCCGAGCCCCGAGTGGATGAAGCGCGCGTGGATCGAGTGGATCGGTCCCGAGAAGATCTTCGAGGCGTACGGCGGCACCGAGCGCAGCGGCGGCACGATGATCACCGGCACCGAGTGGCTCGCGCATCCGGGTTCCGTCGGGAAGCCCACGGCCGGTCGCAAGCTCCGCGTGCTGCGCAGCGACGGCAGCGAATGTGCGCCGCTCGAAGTCGGCGAAGTCTTCATGATGCCGCCCGGCGGCCAGGGCTCGACGTATCGCTACATCGGCGCCGAACCCGTCGCGACACGCGATGGTTGGGAAACGCTCGGCGATCTCGGCCATCTCGACGACGAGGGGTTCCTGTATCTCGTCGAGCGCAAGAGCGACATGATCCTGGTCGGCGGCGCGAACGTCTATCCAGCCGAGATCGAAGCCGCGCTCGACGCGCATCCCGCGGTGCGATCGAGTGCGGTGATCGGGTTGCCCGACGACGACCTCGGAAGTCGCGTCCACGCGATCGTCGACGCGACTTCGGCGGTGAGCGCAGAAGACCTGCGCGCGCATCTCGAGAAACACCTGGTCGTCTACAAGATCCCGCGCAGCTTCGAGTTCGTGACCGAGCCGCTTCGTGACGACGCGGGCAAGGTGCGTCGCTCGGCGCTGCGCGCGGCGCGTCTCGAAAGGAAATGATCGTGATGCGGATCGCATTCGTGACTGCCGTCGTGCTCGGCCTCGCCATCCCGGCGGCTGCATTCGGGCCCGCGTCCGACTTCGCGGACGCCGCCGCCTACCAGCACGGCTGGATCGACGGCGACGACGGCGGCACCGGCTGGCCCGCAGCCTACCCGTGGACGTTCAGCCCGACCAACGCGCCGTTCGCGATCGCGTCGTCCACATCGAACGGCGACGGCGACTCGAACGGCGACGACGACATCGACACCAATGGCAAGGCATTCCAACTCGTCGCACTGAACGCGAGCACGGCGTACGCGGTCCGATTCCTGGACCCGGTCCCGCTACTGGTCGGAGAGCGCGTCGCGTTCGACTTCGACGCGGTCGGCACGGGCTCGCTCTACTACGCGAGCTGCAGCCTGATGGAATACGTCGGCACGCCGCAGCAGCGCTGGGCGTTCCACGTCGCCGGCGACGCGACGAACTACGCGATGATCGACGCAGCCGGCATGAACTCCATCGGCATCCCGATCACCGACGAAGGCGTTCACGTCGAGTTCGACCTCACCGGCGCCAATTCTTATGTAGCGCGCGTGACGCCGCTCGGCGGCGCGACGACCGAGCGCAGCGGAACGCTCGCGCAGAGCGGCGACATCGTCGCGTTCCTGTGCGCGATCGGCGGCGGCGGCGCCGGTAACTACTCGGCGTTCTTCAACAGCGTGGTGGTCCCCGAGCCTGGCTCGCTGGTCTCGGCGCTGGCCGCCGTCGCGACGCTCGCATTGCTCGGGAAGCGCGCGTGATCCTGTCGCGCGCCGAATCCGCGCCGAACGAACTCGCCCTGGACGACGGCACACGCCGCCGCAATTGGGTGGAACTCGAAGATCGCGTGCGGCGGATCGCGCACTGGCTGCGCGACGACCTCGCGCTCGCGCCCGGTTCGCACGTCGCGGTTCTGATGGGCAATCGCGTCGAGGCCGTCGAAGTCGTGATCGGCGCGATGGCCGCGGGGCTGTGGATCACGCCGGTGAATCGCCACCTGCGGCCGGAAGAGATTGCGCACGTGCTCGCGGACTCGGGCGCGCAGTTGGTGATCGCCGATGCGGAGCACGCTGCGGCTGCGCGGGCGGCCGGCGCGACACACGTGATCGTCGCCGGCGACGAACTCGAGCGCGCGCTCGCCTCCGCATTCGATGCCCCGCTCGATCTCGCCGGCCCGGCCGGCGGCACGATGATGTACACCGGCGGCACCAGCGGAAAGCCGAAGGGCGTGCGCCGCGCGACGCCCGCGACGCTCGGTGCCACGCTCGACGCACAGCGGCGTTCGGGCGCCGCGATCGGACTCGACGGCAGCGGGCCGCATCTGGTCACCGGCCCGCTCTATCACGCCGCACCGCTGCTGTTTGCGATCTACGACCTGATGAACGGCGCCCCGATGATCGTGATGCCGCGCTGGGACGAGTCGCACGCGCTGGCGCTGCTCCGCGAGCGCGCGGTCCACCACACGCATCTGGTGCCGACGATGTTCGTTCGGTTGCTACGGCTCGATGACGAGGAACGCGCGGCGTTTCGCGCGCCGTCGCTGCATCTGGTGCTGCACGGCGCCGCGCCGATTGCGCCTCTCGTGAAGCAACGCATGATCGAGTGGTGGGGCCCCGTGCTGGTCGAGTACTGGGGCGGCACCGAGAGCGGCGTCGTCAC
>CAYGWM010000021.1:11554-18459 GCA_964353555.1 uncultured Spirochaetales bacterium | reverse complement strand
GGTGGGGCCCCGTGCTGGTCGAGTACTGGGGCGGCACCGAGAGCGGCGTCGTCACACTGGTCGATTCGCACGAGTGGCTCGCGCATCCGGGAACGGTGGGTCGCGTGCTGCCACACTGGGAGGCGTTCGCGGTGGACGACGATGGCCGGCGGCTGCCGCCTGGCAAGACCGGTGCGCTCTATTCGCGTCATCGCGACATGCAGCAGCCGTTCGTCTACCACCGCGACACCGCGAAGACCTCCGCCGCGTACCTCGAACCCGGCGTGCTGACGCTCGGCGATGTCGGCTGGGTCGACGCCGACGGCTTCGTCTTCCTCTGCGATCGCAAGTCGAACATGATCATCTCGGGCGGCGTGAACATCTATCCGGCCGAGATCGAGCAGGTGCTGGCGGAGCATCCCGCGGTCGCCGATGTCGGCGTCTTCGGCATTCCCGACGACGAGTGGGGCGAGACCGTGAAAGCCGTCGTGCAGTTGGCGAGCGGCTTCGAAGCGGGGCCGACGCTGGAAGCGGAGATCCTCGCGTTCGGCCGCGTCCATCTCGCCGGCTACAAGGTGCCGCGCGGGGTCGACTTCGAACGCGAACTCCCACGCCATCCGACCGGCAAGCTGCTGTTGCGAAGCCTGCGCGATCGCTACTGGGCGGGGCGCGAACGGCGCATCTGAAAGACTGCGCGACGGCCGCGCCGATGTGTGATAGAACACGTTTCATTTTCCGGAGGCCCCCCGACACATGGCTCCCGCCAAGGCCCGCGTTCCCGCCGTCGCAGGTTGGTTCACGCTCGACGAAGCTGCCCCGCAACTGCTCGGCACGCGCTGCAAAGCTTGCGGCACCTACTTCTTCCCGAAGGAGACGAGCTTCTGTCGCAACCCGCGTTGCGCCGGAAGCGAGTTCGAGGAAGTGCCGCTCTCCACGCGCGGGAAGCTCTGGTCCTTCACCGACAATCGCTACGCGCCGCCGAAGCCGTACATGGCGGGCGATCCGTTCGTGCCGTACGCCGTCGCGGCGGTGGAACTCGAGCGCGAGAAGATGGTGGTGCTCGGGCAGGTCGCCGGCGGCGTCGGCTGCGATCAGCTCCACGCGGGACAGGAAATGGAGCTGGTGCTCGAACCGCTCTACGAAGACGACGCGAACGAGTACGTGATGTGGAAGTGGAGGGCACTGTGAGCAAAGACGTAGCCGTACTCGGCGTCGGCATGCATCCGTGGGGAAAGTGGGGCCGAAACTTCGTCGAGTACGGCGTGCACTCCGCGCGCGCCGCGCTGGCCGATGCGGGACTCGCGTGGACCGACGTCCAGTTCGTCGCCGGCGGCGACACGATGCGCAACGGCTATCCCGGCTATGTCGCGGGCGCGAGCATCGCGCAGGCGATGGGCTGGAACGGCGCGCAGGTGGCGAGCACCTACGGCGCCTGCGCGACCGGCGCCCAGGCGATCGACGTGGCCCGCGCGCGCATCCTCGCCGGACTCTGCGACGTGGCGCTGGTGGTCGGCGCCGATACGACGCCCAAGGGCTTCTTCGCGCCGGCCGGCGGCGAGCGCAAGACCGATCCGGACTGGCAACGCTTCCACCTGCTCGGCGCCACCAACCCGATCTATTTCGGACTCTACGCGCGCCGCCGGATGGAGATCTACGGTGCGACAGCGCGCGACTTCGCGCAGGTGAAGGTGAAGAACAGCCGCCACGGCTTCTCCAATCCGAATGCGCGCTACAAGAAGCTCTACACGATCGAAGAAGTGATGGAGTCGCCGATCGTATCCGACCCGCTGCGGCTGCTCGACATCTGCGCCACCAGCGACGGCGGCGCAGCGGTCGTGCTCACCAGCATGGAGTTCGCACGCAAGCGTGCGACGAAGCCGGTGCGCGTCGCCGCGGTCTCGACCGTCACGCCGCGCTACCCGAACACCGTGATCGAGATGCCGAACTTCGCGACCGACTCGGCGGTCGGTGTCCAGGTGCCGGATGTTCCGTTCCGCGACTCGATCGCGCGCGCCGCCTACGAACAGGCGGGCATCGGCCCCGAAGACGTGTCGCTCGCCGAGGTCTACGACCTTTCGACCGCGCTCGAGCTCGACTGGTACGAGAACATCGGCCTCTGCAAACCGGGCGACGCCGAGAAGTTGCTGCGCGACGGCGTCACCACGCTGGGCGGCAAGCAACCGGTGAACGCCAGTGGCGGCCTCGGCTGCTTCGGCGAGGCGATCCCGGCGCAGGCGATCTCGCAGCTCTGCGAGCTGACCTGGCAACTGCGCGGTCAGGCCGGCGCGCGCCAGGTGGCAGGCGCCAGCGTCGGCGTCGCCGTGAACCAGGGACTCTTCGGCCACGGCTCCGCCGTGCTCGCCGTGGTCTAAAGGAGGACGAGATGGCTGCCCCCGATCTTTCGCTCCGCGAGATCTCCGATCGCATCCAGATCAACGACCTGCTGATCCGCTACACGCGCGCGATCGACCAGAAGGACTGGAACCTGCTCGACACCTGCTTCGTTCCCGATGCGGATCTCGACTACACACCGACCGGTGGCGTCGCGGGCAAGTATCCCGAGGTACGCGCGTGGCTCGCGAAGGCGCTCGCGCCGTTCCCGGTGACGGTGCACTACATCACCAACTCCGAAGTCGTTCTCGCCGGCGATCGCGCTACCGCGCGCACCGCGGTCTACAATCCGATGGCATTCGGCAATCCGGACCACACGCTGCACTGGTTCACCGTCGGCGCGTACTATGTGGACGAGTTGCTGCGCACGCCGGACGGCTGGCGCCTCACGAAGCGCGGTGAGGAAGCGGGTTTCCTGCAGGGCACGCTGCCCGCCGCGCTGCAGATTCCGCAGTAGAGGACGGCATGCCGACGCGTGTCGACGAGATCGCGCCGGACACGTTCCGCATCAGCACCTTCCATCCCGAGTTCGGGATCCAGTTCAATCAGTTCCTGGTGCGCGACGAGGAACCGTTGCTGATGCATACGGGCATGCGGCGCATGTTCGAAGCGACGCGGGACGCCGTCAGCCGGCTGATCGATCCGGCGCGACTCGCCTGGATCGGCTTCTCCCACTTCGAGCCCGACGAGTGTGGCGCGCTGAACGAGTGGCTCGCGGTAGCGCCGCGCGCACAGGCGGTGGGCGGTCCCGTCGCGTCGATGGTGATGCTGAGCGACTTCGCCGATCGCGCGCCGCGCATGCTCGCACCCGGCGAAGTGCTCCATACGGGATCGCACCGGCTTCGCTTCCTCTCGACACCGCACCTCCCGCACGGCTGGGACGCCGGGCTCTACTACGACGAGAGCTGCGGCACGCTGTTCTGTTCGGATCTGCTGTTCCAGCCCGGCGATCCGGAACCCGTCCTCGAAGATGACCCGGTCCCCATCGTGCGGCAGGCGATCGTCGCGGGCCTCTCGGGTCCGCTCGCGCACGACATCCCCTACACGCATCGCACCGACGCGATGCTCCACGAGCTGGCCGCGCTCACTCCGCGCACGCTCGCGATCATGCACGGTGCGTCCTACCGCGGTGACGGCGGCAAGGTGCTGGCGGATTTCGCGGGCGTGCTGCGCGAGACGATCGGCCCGGACTAGCGCATGATTCCGCACCACCGCCGGACGGCGGCGCGCCAGCAGAAACGGCGAGATCCCGCGTAGCGAGCCAACGGCGAGCGGCGAGACACACAAGGACGAGTCCCGCGTAGCGAGCCAAAGGCGAGCGGCGAGATTCATGAGGACGGCCATGCGCGTCGGCGAACAGCGGCATCCCGAGCGCGCGTCGAACGGCAAGCCGCTCGACGGTGTACGCGTGCTCGCCGTCGAGCAGATGCAGGCGTTGCCGTACGCGACGCAACTGCTCGCGCATCTCGGTGCCGCGGTGGTGAAGGTGGAGCCGCCGGGTCGCGGCGATTCGGGCCGCCTCGCGCAGCCCGCGCTGACGGACAAGGACGGTCGCCAGGTCGGCGCCACATACCTGCGCAACAACCTCGGCAAGCGCAGCATCGCGATCGACTTGAAGCACGCCGAAGGCCGCGCTCTCTTCGAACGGCTGGTACCGCACTTCGATGTAGTCGCCGAGAACATGCGCCCCGGCGCGATGGACGCGCTCGGGCTCGGCCCGGGCGCGATCGCGAAGCTCGCGCCGCGCGCGATCTACCTGTCGATCTCTGGCTTCGGCGCGCGCGGCGCGAGTCCGTACCGCGACTGGCCCGCGTACGCGCCGGTCGCCGAGGCGATGGCCGGTCTCTACGAACCGAACCGCCGCGGCGACGCGCCGCCGCCGACGGTCGTCGCGGGCGCGCTCGGCGACATCGCGACCGCGTTGTTCTCGGTGATCGGCGTGCAAGCCGCGCTACGCCATCGCGAGCGAACCGGGCTCGGACAGGTCGTCGACGTCGCGATGCTCGATTCGATGATCGCCGTCTCCGACATGCCGCCGTTCCTGTGGTCGATGGGCGCACCCGAGCGCTGGGCGTCGTCCGGCTCGCTCGGCATCTGCGCTGCGTTCCGCGCGAAGGACGGCTTCTTCGTCGTCGCGATCTTCCGCGAGCACCAATTCGAGCGATTGGCTCATGCCATTGGAAATCCACAGTGGGTTGGCGATGCGCGTTTCGCGACGCGCGAAGACTGGGCGTGCAACACCGAGACCGTCGTGCGCCCGGCTCTCGAAGCCTGGGCGCGCGACAAGACCAAGCTCGAAGCGGCGCGCGCGCTGACAGCGCTCGGCATCGTCGCGGGTCCGAGCAACACCGCCGCCGATCTCGCGGCAGATGCCCACGTGCGCGAACGCGACATGCTGATCGAAGTGCCGCGCCCTGACGGCGGTCGCGACATGCTGGTGGTCGGCAACCCGGTGAAGCTGTCGCGCGTGGCCGAAGGCCCCGTCGCGATGTTCCCGAGTCTCGGCGAGCACACGGACGCCGTGCTGCGCGCGGCGCTCGATCTCGGCGACGAAGAGCTGGCGCGGCTGCGCGCGGCGGGAGTGATCGGCTGATGGCCCTCGACCTGCGTGCACTCGTCGATGCTTCGCACACCGCCCTCGTCACCCAGGAGTGCCAGCGCGGTGTGATCGGCGATCTGTCGCAGCTCCCCGAGCTGGCGGCGGAGGCGCAGCGGGCGCTGCCGCAGATGGCCGCGCTGGTGCGCGCCGCACGCGCCGCGCACGTGCCGGTGATCCACTGCACGGCAGAGCGCCGCGCCGACGGCAAGGGCGCAAACTCGAACGCGCGCATCTTCCAGTACATGGCGAAGGCGCCCGTGAAGCTCGTGCCCGGCTCCGACGCCGCGCAGATCGTGCCCGAGCTCGCGGTGCAGCAATCGGATCTCGTGCTGGCGCGGCTGCACGGGCTCTCGCCGTTCCAGGGCACCGAGCTCGACTTCGTGCTGCGCAATCTCGGCACACGCTCGTTGGTGTGCGTAGGCGTTTCGGTGAACGTGGCGATCCAGAATCTCGCCTTCGACGCGGTGAATGCGGGCTACCAGGTGGTGATCCCGCGCGACGCGGTCGCGGGTTTCCCGCGCTGCTACGTCGACGCGGTATTCGCGAACACGCTCGGCGCGGTCGCGACGCTCGTTACCAGTGAGCAACTGCTGACGGCCTGGGCGCGCTGAGCGGGAAGCCCTGCGAGCCGGCGCACTGCCCCCCCTGGGGCGCCTCGGATGAAGCGTCGTCATGTACCCACATGCGGACTTCCCACATGTGGGTACATTCCCTCGCTGGGACAGCAGCATACCCCCGGAAGCACGTGTCCGATGCCGGTTCCGTTCCGGCGCCGAACCCTCTGCCCGTGTGTGATCGCACCGGGCAAGGCGCCGTTGGCTGAACTCGAGACGACTGAGGGTTGGACCATGATGTTGAGCTTTAGCGTGAGGGCGCGGTGGATCGCCCTGTACGGTGTGCATGTCGACGCGCCTCGGCACCGTGTCGCTCGCGGTGACTGCGCTCCCACGGAGCCCCAAACGAAGGCCCATGTAACGAGGCGCTCCGCGGCGTGGGCGGCGCTGTCGAAGATGCTCTCCCTCTGCATCCTGCTGATCGTTCTGGCAGAGGTCGCGGAGGCGCGGGTCGTCACGATCCGTTGGAGCAGTCCCACCCCCCCATCCGCCGTGACCGGGTTCCGCATCTACACGCGCGCTGCGAGCCAGTCCTTCGGAGCGGCGGCGTACGTCGGAAAGCCGGTGGCCGTTGCCGACGTGTACTCGATCCAGCTCACTGTCAGCGACGTGGCCGGGACCTATGTGACCGCGACGGCCTACAACGGCGCTGGGGAAAGTGCGCGCTCGAACGAGCAGTTCTTCGCCGCGCCGGTTTGCGGCAACGCCGTCGTCGATGCCGGCGAAGGCTGCGACGACGGCAACACCGTCTCGTGGGACGGCTGCAGCGCAACCTGCGCCGCCGAAGTCCCCGTCTGCGGCAACGGCCACCGCCAGGGCGCGGAAACGTGTGATGACGGCAACACCGTTTCCGGTGATGGCTGTAGCTCCACTTGCTCCATCGAAGTCGCCGTTTGCGGCAACGGCATCCGCCAGGGTGCTGAAACGTGCGACGACGGCAACACCGTATCAGGTGATGGCTGCAGCTCCCGCTGCACCGTCGAAGTCACAGCCTGCGGCAACGGCATCCGTCAGGGCGCGGAAACCTGCGATGACGGCAACACGGTCTCGTGGGATGGCTGCAGCGCCACCTGCACCGTCGAGGTCCCCGTCTGCGGCAACGCACACCGCCAGGGAACCGAAGCCTGCGACGACGGCAACACGATCTCGTGGGATGGCTGCAGCGCCACCTGCACCGTCGAGGTCCCCGTCTGCGGCAACGCACACCGCCAGGGAACCGAAGCCTGCGACGACGGCAACACGATCTCGTGGGATGGCTGCAGCGCCACCTGCACCGTCGAGGTCCCCGTCTGCGGCAACGCACACCGCCAGGGAACCGAGGC
>CAYGWM010000021.1:2090-11454 GCA_964353555.1 uncultured Spirochaetales bacterium | reverse complement strand
CCTGCACCGTCGAGGTCCCCGTCTGCGGCAACGCACACCGCCAGGGAACCGAGGCTTGCGACGACGGCAACACCGTATCCGGTGATGGCTGTAGCGCCACTTGCCTGATCGAGGTCGCCATTTGCGGCGACGGCCGCCGCCAGCGCGCCGAAGCCTGCGACGATGGCAATACGGTGTCGAGTGACGGCTGTAGCGCCACCTGCACCATCGAGGTCCCCGTCTGCGGCAATAAAATCGTGCAAACCGGCGAAGGGTGCGACGACGGCAACCTCGTGGGCGGCGACGGCTGTTCTGCGAGCTGCCTCGTAGAGGCGAACCCGAATGCGCCGCACGAGTACCTGATCGATGCGGGGGGCGAAGGCTTCGTCGAAAGGCGTGGCCAGGTGTGGTCAGCAGACGCGGGCTTCGCGAACGGCGGTCACACCGCCTTCAACAACGTTCCCATCAGCCTGACGACCAACGACCGCCTCTACCAATCCCGGCGCTATGGCCAGGCCGGCGGCCCGCCGCTCGTGCTGGAGTTCCCGGTGGTCGGCATCGGCCCTTACCGTGTCCAGCTTCACTTCGCCGAGCTGGATGCCGACGCCGCGGGGCCGGGCATGCGCGTCTTCAATGTGACGGCGGAGAACGCCGTCACGATTCCGGACGTGGACGTCTTCGCGAGCGTCGGTTTCGCACGCGCCCATTCTCGCGTCGCCTACGTCAACGTCGACGACGGAGCACTGACGCTGAGCTTCGAACCCGTCGTCGGAGAGCCGATGATCTCCGGCGTCGAGATCACCGAACAGCAACCCGCGACCGACGCGCCCGAGTTCGTCGATCCGTGCGTCGAGTTCCCCGGGGATTGCCAATGAGTCGGGCCGCCTCGATCGCGACGCGGCCCGCGTGGGTGGCGGAGAACCGCTTCGAGATCGCTGAAGTCTGCGCCGACAGAGGAGCTGTGTTGTGAACCGATTCGTTCGTTCGGGCGTCGTCGCGTTGGCGTTGTGTGCGTTCTCGCTCGTCGGCTGTGGAACCAAGCGGGTTTGGCTGCAGATCACGGGGCTCGACGACGGAATCACCGAGGGCGTCTGGCTGTGGCGCCTGTCGGAAGCATCAGGAACCTACGAGCGGACCTGTCGCTTCGGGTTCGCCGGGACCGACGCAGCCGGCGGTCTCGAGACGCTCGGGTACACCCGGGACTGCAAAGGCGGGAACGCCGGCCTCGAACTCCGGGCCCCGATCAAGCGATCGACGAGCAGGCCCGACACCATCACGGTCGGGCTCCAGTTCGTGAATTTGTACGGCACGGGCTTTTACAAGATCTCGTCATACGGTCTAAACGGCGAGACGTCCCTGTCGGAGTCCACGGTCAAGCTCTAGTCCGGACTAGATTCGCAATGCGACGATCGCACCCGGCGCGAGCTGTCCCACGAACGATCAGCGCGCGCGACGTCCGAGGACGGCGAGCGCCGTGAGGGCTGCGGCACCCAGCAGCAACGTGTCGGGCTCGGGCACGAGCCGGTAGACGCTGCCGAGCAGGCTCACGACGACCAACTCGCCTGACCCGTCCTCTGTGATCGCCACCGGTTTCGAGATCGGTCCAGCGCCGGTCGGGAACTCGCCGGTGCGGTCGGTCGCTTCTTCGGCGATCCCAGTCGTGCGGTTCCAGCGCAACGTCCAGATGCGGCCCGAGCAGTAGTCCGAGAAGAAGTAGAGACCGCGCAACGACGGCGAGGCGCTGCCCCGGTAGACCGCACCGCCGGTGACGGCGCATCCCTCGTCATCTCCGCCGCCATGGCCGTACTCGTGGATCGGCGGCACGAGTTCGGTGGCGTCGCACGGCGGCTCGCCAGGGTCGGGGTCGAAGCAGTTGGTGCCCTCCTTCACGTTCCAGCCATAGTTGCGACCGCCCTGGCTGTCGGCGCGCTCGGCGTCGATCTCCTCGAGGGTGCCCTGGCCGACGTCGCCGATGTAGAGATCGTCGGTTTCGCGGTCGAAGCTGAAGCGGAACGGATTGCGCAAGCCCTTCGCCCACATCTCGGGCATCCACGGCAGCTGCTGCTGCGAGAGATCGAAGCGCAGCATCTTGCCGAACGGCGACGAGTCCTTCTGTGCGCGATCTTGGGGGTCGCCGCTGCCGCCGCCGTCCCCGAGACCGAGATAGAGGAAGCCGCCGCGGATCGCGATCGTGCCGCCGTTGTGATTGGTGTCGGGCTGGTCGACGCGGAACAGCATCGTCTCCTGCAGATCGGCGACGTTCGACGTGGCGGGGTCCCCGCTCGCTTGGAAACGCGAAACGCGGCTCTCGAACGGGAAGCCGCCCGAAGGATTGCTGTCGCCGGTGTAGTAGACGTAGAAGACACCGCTCTGCATATAGTCGGTGGCGAAGGCGAGGCCGAGCAGACCGCCTTCCGAGGACGACGAGTTCACGCGGTCCCTGAGGTCGAGGAACGGCGTTTCGAGAACCGCACCAGCCTCGAGTACACGGATCGTGCCCGCCTGCTCCACGATGAAGAGCCGCGGATCGTCTTTTGGCGATGCCGCGTAGACCGGATCAGCGAACGAGTCCTCGAGGAGGACGGCAGCACCCTGCGCGGAGGCGCCGGAGGCCTGCATCGCCATCATCAGCGCGAGCGCCGCGACGAGCGCCCCGCGTGGTCGCGGTCGGAGATCCGGAGTCTGAACGCGCGACATCGATGCCTCCCTGCACTTCCGTCTCGAGGCGCGCCAACGGCGACTCTGCTCGCCAGAACGCGAGAGGTGCCGCGGCGCCTCGGTGGTTTTGGAGCCTTGTATGCTAGCGACTCGTGTCCGAGTCCGGTGACACGCAGTTCATCTCCGCGGACCCGCCGGCGCTGCCTCGCGGGAGCGCGAGCACTGCTTTCGTCGTGCAGCACGCGCACTTAGAATCAGGCGCCGGTCGCGATCGATGCGTCGGGCGGGAGCCGCACCTGATCGCAGACCGCGACGTCTCCGAGTCGTCCGAGCAACGCAGTGCGACGCGCGCGCGGCCGCCGATTGTTCCGCTGACGGGCGTGCGCGCCTTCGCGGCGCTCTGGGTCGTCTTCTACCACTTGCGACCGACGGTGGAGCGCATCTTTCCCGAAGCGCATGGACTGCACGGCTTTCTCGCTTTCGGCTACCTCGGTGTCGATCTGTTCGCGTTCCTGTCCGGATTCGTCATTGCGTACAACTACTGTGATCGCGTCGATCTCGCGCGGCCTCGCGAGATCGGCGTCTTTCTGTGGATCCGCGCGGTGCGGATCTTTCCGCTGCACTGGTTCCTGCTGCTCGCGCTGCTGGTCGCGAGGCTCACGATCCCGCGCTTCGGCGAGCGCGGCATCGACGTCGGCCGCTGGGAGGCGGGCGACTTCATCGAGCACGCGCTGATGCTGCATGGCTGGGGCGTCGCGCAGCACCTGGCGTGGAACGTCCCGTCGTGGACCGTGAGCGCGGAGTGGCTCTGCTATCTGCTCTTTCCGCTGATGGCCGTGCTGCTGTTGCGCATCGGCGACGGTTTCGTCGCCGTGGCGGCGGCGACCGCGACCCTCGGCGCCACCAAGGTCGTACTCGACGCGACCGGCTTCCCGGACTTCTCTGCGAGCCTGTCCTGGGGCGCGGTGCGCATCGGGGGCGAGTTCCTGGCGGGCTGCCTGCTGTGGCGCGCTTTCGCGCTCGGCACCTTCGACAGCGCGCCATGGGGGGCCATCGCGGTCGCAGCGTTCGGCACGGCCGGATTGCTGACTGGTTGGCCGGGCACCGGGTTCCCGATCGTCTGTTGCTTCGCCGTCGGCGTCCTCGCGTTGGCCTACGCGCGCGGTCCGCTCGCGTGGTGCCTCTCACTGCGTCCGATCGTCTTCCTCGGCGAGATCTCCTACTCGATCTACCTGTTGCACTGGGTCGTGCTGCGGATCTTCGAATACAGCGTCGGGCGCGCGGTGATGCAGCTGGGCGGCCGCGGCCTCGCGCTCGCGGTCATGGTCGTCGTCATTCTCGCGGGCTCGGTGCTGACCTATTTCGGCGTCGAGCGTCCGGCGCGCCGGCACCTTCGTGCGTGGGTCACCGCGCCTGCGGCACGCTGAGCGCAGCGCGACCGCGCAGCGCAGCGCGACCGCGCTCAGAAGGTCCGGCGCCTCAGCTCCGCGATCGTCCCCAGCGCGCGAGTGCGACGAGCCCGCCCGCGACGAGCAGCGCGGAGGTCGGCTCGGGAACGAAGCGCAACGTCAGTCTGGCGACGGCGGTCAGGGGTCCATCGACTTGGATGTCGGTCGCGACCGTGAAAGGCGTGATCAGCTGCAGCGATCCGCCGACTTGCGCGGTGCTGCCCGTATTCGACGCGGGCCCGTGCGCGTAGCCGGTGAACATCGTGGTCCCGAGCCCAATCGCCGTGGCGATGCCGGTCGTCCACGGGGCGCCCTCGACGGTGAGATTGACCGAGCCGACGCTGTACGCGAAGCCGCCCGCACCGATGGGCGTGAGCGGAACGCTGACGTTGGCGGGTGGCGCTGCATCGCAGTTCGAGAAGAGGCAGATGCGTTCCCGGCCCGGTAGCGCCATCGCGCCCCCGAGATCTCCGCCGGTGCCGATCGCGAAGTTTCCCGCGCCGTTCGAGACGATGAGAAGGATCCCCTGAATCGGAGACGCCGCCGGGTCAGTGACGTCGAGCGCCGCCATGGCCGACGCGATCATGCCGGCGGGTAGCTCGAGGCTCGTCAGCGCGCCGAGACCGCCCGAACCGTTCACGATGGCGACACCGGTGCCCGCGACGCCGATCCGCGTGGCACTCGTACCGAATTGGATCTCGAGTTCCCATTCGACCGGCAGCGCCACGCCCTGCGCTTCCGAGCCGAGCAGCAACCGGGCCCCGAACCATCCCGCGAACGCAACGACCCGCCACGACTTGCGCATCCCGAAGCCTCCGCCCCCGGCGGCGCCCATCTTACTCCCGAAACGGTCGGATTGGCGTGCGAATCGGGCTCAGCTCGGCTTGAAGTTCACCACCAGCTTCGCGAAGCCCTGCACGAACTCGGTGCGCAGGCGCTCGCTCTGCTGCCAGTCCATCTCCCAGTCGGGCATGCGGCGCAGCGTTTCCTCGAGACACACACGCGCTTCGAGCTGCGCGATGTGCAGGCCGATGCAGGCGTGGATGCCTGCGCCAAACGACAGAATGCGCGGCGGCTTGCGGCGCACGTCGAAGCGGGTGGGATTCGGGAACTCGCGCTCGTCTCGATTTGCCGACGCGTAGAGGAAGAGCACGCCCTGCCCCGGCGTGAGCTTCATGCCTCCGACCTCGAGTTCCGACAGCACCGTGCGACACAGGAACTGCGTGGGCATGTCGTAGCGGAGCACTTCGCGGAAGGCTTCCGGAATCGCGCTCGGCGTCGCACGCAGCAAGGCGCGCTGCTCCGGGTATTCGGCGAGCCGACGCATCGCGCTGCCGAACGTTTTCGGGAACGTCTCCGAGCCGCCGATGATCAGCATCGACAGGTGCGACGCGATCTCTTCATCGGCGAGCTTGCGGCCACCCACTTCGACGTCGCGGAACAGGTTGATCGCGTCGGCGGCGGTGCTGCCCTCGCGACGCCGCTTGTCGACGAGCTGCATGCCGTATCCGATCAGCTCCGTCGCAGCCGCCAGCCCGTCGGCCGTCATGCCGTCGACTCCCGGCTCGCGCCCGAAGAAGCGGTTCACCAGCGACACGAGCAGATCGCAGTCCTCGAGCGGGATCCCGATCGCGGTGCACGCGACGCGCACCGAGACGCGCATCGCGAAGTCGCCCATCACGTCGCACGAACCTTTGGGCAGCGCTTCGTCGAGGCACTGCTTTACGATGCCGCGCGCGAGCGGCTCGATCGCGCCGATCGACTTCGGCTGGAAGAAGCCGCGCAGCTTCACGCGAAGCTGCGTATGCTCGGGCGGGTCCATCAAGTTGAGCATCGGCGTCACCGGCTGGACCTTCGTCAGCACCTGCGCAGGCGTCGTCCCCTGCGCGGCCGAGAGCAACGGATTCGACGACAGGTTCCACACGTCCTCGAACAGCGACAGCGCCCACGCGTTGTACTTTTCGATGTAGTAGACCGGCGCCTCCGCGCGCAGACGCTCGTAGATCGGATACGGGTCTTCCATCACCTCGGCCGAGAAGGGGTCGTAGCGGACCATCGTGGGCTCCTTTGTGTCGCCGTTGCCGCGTGCCGATGAACTTTGCTCGCCTTCGGCTCGCTGCGCGCTCTGCTTGCGGTCAGCGCTCCGGGGTGAAACGCAAGTTCATCTGCACACACGAGCGTACCAGCGCAGAGGGTGTAATCACGGTGCCCTCGGCGTCCGCATACTCCATGTCGGGGAAGCGACGCAGCAGTTCCTCGAACGCCACGCGCATCTCCATCCGCGCCAGGTTCGCGCCGAGGCAGAAATGCGTCCCCAGACCGAAGCCGAGATGCGCCGCGTTGCGATCGACGCGGAACGCGTCGGGCTCCTCGTAGACGTCCTCGTCGCGATTCGCCGACGGATAAAGCATCAGCACGCGCTGGCCTGCGTCGATTTTTTGGTCGCGGATCTGCGTGTCGCGCGTGACGGTGCGCGCGAAGGAGTGCACCGGCGTGACGAGGCGCACCATCTCCTCCACGGCTGCGGGAAGCAGCTCCGGCTTGCCGAGCAGCTTTTGCCGTTCGCTCGGGTTCTCGATCAGCAGCTGCATGCCGCCGGAGAGGCCGTTGCGCGTGGTCTCGTTGCCGGCCACCAGCAGGATCACCAACAGCATGATCAGCTCGTTGTTGGCCAGTGCGAGCTGGTGGTCGTCATGGCCTTCGAGTTTTTGATCGAAGGTCGCCAGCATCCCGCTGTCGTTGGCGCCGACCAGGATGCTGACGAGGTCGTCCTTCGGCTCGCGGCGGCGGTCCTCGATGATCTCGGTCACATAGGCGGAGTACGCGACGAACGCCTGCCCTGCCTTCGCCATGATCGCGGGATCCTTGGCGCCGTCGCCGCGGATCATCGCGTCCGACCATTCGTGGAAGCGCTGCCGGTCTTCGCGGCGGATGCCGATCATCTCGGCGATCACCGCGAGCGGCAGCGGCACCGCGACATCCTCGACGAACTCGCAGTGCCCCTGCTTGGCAATCACGTCGAGCGATTCTTTCACGATCGCGCGGAACGCAATCTCGAGCTTCTTCACCATGCGCGGCGTGAAGCCCTTGTTGATCAGGCCGCGGAGCTTCCCGTGGCGCGGCTCGGCTTCATCGATCAGCCCGATCTTCGGTGCGTTGCCGAGCCGAACACCGAAAGCGGACGTGAAGAGATCCTGGTCTTTCGAGACGAGCGCCACGTCTTCGTACTTGGAGAGGATCCAGCAGCCGTCCTTTTCGGACCAGTGCACGGGATCGTTGCGGCGCAGCCAGCGCATCCGCTCGTGGATCGATGCATCCCAGGTGGCCGGATCGAGAAAGGCGACGTTCACGTCACTCGCGTCCATGGCAACTCCTCATGTTGTCGCAGGGGGATCGGAGGGAAACAGCGATGCGACGATCTCGCGCAGCAAGCCGGTCTGCTGCGCGAACATCGGCGGCGAAAGCAGATCGCTGCCATTGAGATCGGCCCACAGCGCGACGCTCGCGAAATAGCCGATCGTCATGTGGTACATGGCGAGCACCAGCAGCGGAACCTGTTCGGGCGTCCAGCGACCCGAACCGGGAGAGATCTCGACCATCTCGCTCGCGCGACCGAAGACCGGCGCGATCCACTCGCGCAGCATCGGCGTGAGGCGCTGCCCGC
This sequence comes from uncultured Spirochaetales bacterium, assembly GCA_964353555.1. Lineage (GTDB taxonomy): Bacteria > Myxococcota_A > UBA9160 > UBA9160 > PR03 > PR03. The sequence goes on along the minus strand of CAYGWM010000021.1, from coordinate 3,705 downwards.
CCGACAGCGTTTCGTGGAGTACCAGCCGCGGCAGATTCGGATGCCGCTGCAGCAGCGCCATCACGCGCTCGATCACCGCGCCCGGATCGCGCCGCGCCGCATCCTGCGCACCGAACTCGCCGAGGATCGCGAGCACTGGACCGATGCCGCGCTCGAGAACCGCCGCGTAGAGCGCGTCCTTGCTGGGGAAGTGGTTGTAGAGCGACGGAATCCGCAGTTCGACGCGTGTTGCCACGTCGCGCAGCGTCGTCCCCGCATAGCCGTGCTCGGCGAACAGCGCTTCGGCTGCGTCGAGGATGCGCTCGGCGGTCAGCTCGCCCTTGCGGCGCAGCGACGGCGCGTCGAGCGTGGAGGAAGTTGCGGGTCCGATGGGCACTCTGGCTCCGGCGTCCGAAAAAACTAACGATCGCTAGTTCTATTCGGTAGACGGAGCAAAGTCAATACTCCTACTGATGATTCCGCACCGCGGCCGGACGGCCGCGCGCCAACGCGGGTCAGCGGAATGCGCCCGGTCTACGAGCCGGAGAAGGTGTCGCAGTTCTTCATTGAGCCCGATTCGAGGCCGCGGCGGAACCAGCTGACGCGTTGCTCCGAGGAGCCGTGCGTAAACGACTCGGGAACCACGGTACCTTGCGTCTGGCGCTGGATGTTGTCGTCGCCGATCGCGGACGCGGCGTTCAAGCCTTCCTCCAGATCGCCTTCTTCGAGCAGCTGGCGCGAGCGATTCGCATGGTGCGCCCAGACGCCCGCGTAGCAATCCGCCTGCAGTTCGAGTCGCACCGACAGCGCATTGGCCTGCTGCTGCGACGACTGCTGCTGCGCCTGGTGCACCTGTTGCGATGTACCGAGCAGCGTCTGCACGTGGTGACCGATCTCGTGCGCGATCACGTACGCCTGCGCGAAATCACCGGGCGCATGGAAGCGCTCGCGCAGTTCGCGATAGAAGCCGAGGTCGATGTAGACCTTCTGATCGTTGGGACAATAGAACGGGCCCATCGCCGCTTGCGCCATGCCGCACGCCGAGCGCACGCGATCGGTGAACAGCACGAGCTTCGGCGCGACGTAGCGCTCGCCGCCAGTTGCGAAGATCTCGGTCCAGGTGTCTTCCGTGTCGGCGAGCACCACCGAGACGAACTGGGAGCCCTCGTCGTTCGCGGCGGGCGCCGGCGCGCCGCCCTGCATCGACGGATCGGGCACTTGGATCGACGACCCGCCGCCGCCGTCCGCGAGCATCGAAAGCAGCGCCAGCGGATTGGCGCCGAAGAGCCATGCGCCGATCAGCAACAAGATCAGCGTACCGCCACCGATACGCAGACCACCGCCGCCGCGACCCCCGCCAAAGCCGCCACCGGCGCCGCGCGCGTCCTCGACATTCTCACTGCGACGTCCCTCGCGCCAACGCATCGCGACTCTCCTTGCTCGCTCTGCCGGCTAGCATAACCGCTCGCGCCCAGCCTCGGGGTATGGTTCTCAGATGACGTGGCTCCCCGAATCGGCGACCGGCGCGACGCCCATCGAGCGCGCCTTCGGCCTGCGCCCCGACCTCTTTGCCGCGTGCCGCGACTTCGCCGCGCTGTTCTGGCAGAAACGGCTCGTCGACCCGACTTTGCTCGAG
>CAYGWM010000021.1:0-1990 GCA_964353555.1 uncultured Spirochaetales bacterium | reverse complement strand
CGACTTCGCCGCGCTGTTCTGGCAGAAACGGCTCGTCGACCCGACTTTGCTCGAGCTGTGCCGGATGCGCGTCGGGCAGATGGTCGGCACCGAGCTGCCCGCACTCTGCGACGCGATGCGCGACGCACGCGCATCGGTGCCCGCGGCGAAACGCGCGGACGTGGGTGCCTGGTGGAACAGTGCCGCCTTCAGCGACACCGAGCGCGCGTGCCTGCGCTTCGCGGAACAGTTCGTGCTCGATCCAAAGGGCATCGGCGACAATGACGCGGCGGCGGTGGTCGCCGCACTCGGCGACGTGGGCACCGTCGCATTCGTCGAGGCGCTGGCGATCCTCGACGGTTTCTCGCGCTTCGCGCGCTTTCTCGAACTCGGAGCCGAGTCATGATCCCGGCGCGCGTGAAGCCGCCCGCCACGACGTCGACCGATCCGATCGAGGCGAGTCCGCTGGCGCTGCAGCCCGAGTCGCTCAGCGCATTCCTGCGCGCGTACGGAACGCTGTGGAGCCACGGCATCGTCGATCAATCGACCAAGGAGATGGCGCGCATCCGCAACGCGCGACGCATCGACTGCCCCATCTGCAAGGCGATCCGTTTCGCCGGTGCGCGGCACGAGGGGCTCACCGAAGAACTGGTCGATCGCATCCGCGACGACTGGGCCGAGCGCGATCTCGCGCCGCGACACAAGGCCGCGCTGCGGGCGGTCGACGCATTCCACGATATGGCGGGCGCGCTCGATCCCGCCGGGCGTCGCGAATTGCTCGCGAACTTCTCGCCCGCCGAGATCGTCGAGCTGGGCGCTGGAATCGCGCTGTTCCTCGGCTTCTCGAAGATCGTGGTCGCGCTCGGCGGCCTGCCGGACGAAATCCCCGTCCACGAGCAGCCGACGCCCCAGATCCCCACGGGTCGCTGACGCACTCAAGCGGCCGCTTCGCCGCTCCGATCTCGTTGCGTGTCTCCGCGGCCCCTCCGAGTCCTTCTTCTGCTCGCACTCGCACCCAGCTCTGCGTGGGCCGGAACCTTCACCATGCACCCGTCCGCTGCGCAAGAAGAGCGCGCGGAGCCACACGCAACAGCGCTTCCGGAACGTGCAACTCCGGAGATCGGCGGACGCAGCGAAAACGAGTGGCGCGACGCGGCGCTCGCGCAGCGACGCGCACTCGAGTCGGCCGAAGCAACGCTCGCCCGCTGCGAAGCGCGCGAGGCGCCGGCTCCGTACCGCGATGTCTCGGGCTACCTCGCGCGCGGACGCCGCGGTCCCTACTGGGTCGAGATCAAGAGCTGCGACGACGAGCGCATCGATGTGCAAGATGCCCGCCGCGAGGTCACCGACTTCGAGGAGCAGGCGCGACGGCAGAGCGTTCCGCCGGGCTGGATGCGCTGAAAGACGTCGGCGCATCTCAAGTCGCTCTGTCGCAGCGCCGATTCGCCCTCGAATTGCCAACGCGAGGCCCCATCATGACTTTCGACGAGCTGCGATCCCTGCTGCGTGATGAAGCAGAAAACGGCAGCAGCGGCGTGCGGGCCGTCGAAACGATCGGCCTCGCTTCGCTGCGTGTCGAGCTCGATACGGTCCCGAGTCGCTCGCACTGCGTGTGGCTCACGCACGAGATGTCTTCCGACGGCGAAACGATTCGCCTGATCGCGCCGGCTGCACGGATTCCGAAGGGACGCGACCTCGCGCCCGATGCGGCCCGTGCGCTATTGCGCCGTAACGCTCAGCTCTCGACGGGCGCACTCGCGCTGGTGTCGATCGACGGTGATGAGCACATCGCCCTCGTGGTTCCGCTGAAGCTCGCGGAAGTAGACGCCGCAGGCGCTCTGCTCGCGCTGCTACGCGCGGCGAACGCAGCCGACGCGTTCGAAGAGACGCAAGGCTGCGACGAGCTCTGAGTTCGGAAGGTCTGAGCGGGGACGTTGGTTGCGTGAGTTGCGTCGCGGGATCTGAGCGGGGACGTTGGTTGCGTGAGTTGCGTCGCGGATAGCCTTCGCCT
>CAYGWM010000020.1:49091-54224 GCA_964353555.1 uncultured Spirochaetales bacterium | reverse complement strand
GCTTGGACCTTCCCGATCGCTTCCCTTACTCTCCGAACGCTCGGCGCAGCGCTGAGGCATGATCGCAGGGTCCCACTCGGGCTCGGTGCTTCGTGAACTCCGTGAGACCCGGAAGGGAGCAGCGGCAGCGAGGAACTGGCGGCGAGCGGGGGTGCCCTGCGATCTTGCCTCCGCGCTGCATTTCGACCTCCGTTCCATCTCGAGGGTGGCGCTTGAGCTACCAGGTCCTCGCCCGCAAATGGCGACCGCAAAATTTCGAGGAGGTGACGGGCCAGGAGCACGTCACCACCGCGTTGCGCAATGCGATCGCGATGGGCCGCGTCCCGCACGCGGTGCTGCTCTGCGGCCCCCGTGGCGTCGGCAAGACCACCATCGCGCGGATCCTGTCGCGCTGCCTCAACTGCGAGAAGGGACCCACCGCGACGCCCTGCGGCGTGTGCTCGTCGTGCACCGAGATCGCCGGCGGATCTTCGACCGACGTGCAGGAGATCGACGCCGCGAGCCGCACGTCAGTGGACGACGTGCGCGAGCTGATCGAAGCGGTGCGCTACGCACCGTCGCCCGGCAAGTACCGCATCTTCGTCGTCGACGAAGTGCATATGCTCTCGACGCCGGCCTTCAACGCGCTGCTGAAGACGCTCGAGGAACCACCGCCGCGCTGTCTGTTCGTGTTCGCCACCACGAACCCCGAGAAGATCCCGTTCACGGTGGTGTCGCGCTGCCAGCGCTACGATCTGCGCCGGCTGCCGACCGTGGAAGTGGCGGCGCGGCTCGCGCAGGTCGCGAAGGCCGAGGGCATCGCCGTCTCACCGCGCAGCCTGCTCGCGATCGCACGCGAGGGCGACGGTTCGCTGCGCGATTCGCTGACGCTGCTCGACCAGGTGATCGCGATGGGCGGCACCGAGGTGAACGACGATCGCGTCGCCGAAGTGCTCGACCTGATCGACCGCCGCTTGCTGCTGGGGATCGTCACGGCGTGCGTCGACGCGGATCCAGCCGGCGCACTCGCTGCGTGCGGTCGCGCCGCAGAGATGGGCATCGAGGCGCGCAGGCTGGGTGCCGAATTGCTCTCGTTGCTGCGCGATCTCGTCGTGCTGCGCATCGCGCCAAATGCGGAAGGTCTCGTCGAAGGCAGCGACAGCGATCTCGAAGAGCTACGCCAGCTCGCGTCGCGCACCGACGCGGGGCGGCTGCGCCGGATGTTCCGCGCGCTGGTTCGCGAGCAGGAGGATCTCGCCTGGGCGCCGCAGCCGTTCGCGGTGCTGGAGATGGCGCTGGTACGTCTCGCGACGACGTCCGCAGGCGAAGACGTGCAAACGCTGCTCGGCCGCCTCGACGCGCTGGAGCGACGCCTCGCAGGTAGCGGCTCATCCGGCGATGATGGGCCCGGCGGCAGCAACCGAGGTCCCCGCCCTGCTCCGGCTCGTCCGTCGGACGCGCGGCCTGCGCCGGGCGCGACCCCGAAGCGCGTCGGAGTACGCAGCGAGCCGGCGCTCTACGTGGCTGCGAATCCCACCGATCCCGAGCCCACGCCGGCTCCGTCTGAGACTCGCGCCGACTCGCCCGATCCGAGTGCGCTGCCGCTGCTCGACCGCCTCCGCGCGCTCGCCACAGAGCGCGACCGCGCGCTCGGCGCGGCGCTCGACGGCGTCGTCCTCGGCGATCGCACCGAGGCGAGCATCACGATCCGAACCGCGCAGCCATTCGCGACGCATCGACTGGAGCGCCGCCGCGCCGATCTCGAAGCCGTCTGCGCGCGCCTGTTCGGGCGGCCGATGCGCGTCACGATCGCGGGACCGACCGGCGACGCGCGGGCGAGCGGCGCCGCCGCCGATGACGAAGCCGTGCGCCAACGCCGGCGCGAAGCGCTCGCGCATCCCGCGATCAACGCGACGCTCGAAATCCTGGGCGGCGAAGTGATCGAGATCCGCTCGCTCGGCGAGGCCGGCGGTCCGGCCGGAACGACGCCGTGAGCACGCCGGATCTCGCGGCGCTGCTTCGCCAGGCGCAAGAGATGCAAGCGCGGATGACGGCGCTGCAGCGCGACCTCGCACGTCGCAGCGTGCAGGGCAGCGCCGGGGCGGGGCTCGTCACCGCGACCGTTTCGGGCGAACTGCGGGTGCTGCAGGTCGAGATCGACCCGCAGCTGCTCGCGGGCGGCGATCGGGCGATGCTGCAGGACCTGGTCGCCGCTGCGCTGAACGCCGCGATCGCGAGCGCGCAGCGAATCGTGCAAGAGGAGATGCAGCGCGCGGCCGGTGGCATGTCGCTGCAGCCAGGCGCAACGCCTGGCCCGGATTCCTCGTCGAGTTGAGTCGGCCCGCGCCTCGGACCGACTGCTAGGATCGCCGGCCGTGCGCAACGCGGCCCCGATCCAACGTCTCGTCGCAGCCTTGCGGCGCCTCCCCGGGATTGGCGAGAAGTCCGCAACGCGGCTCGCGTTCCACATGCTCTCCGCGCCCGAGTCGCAAGTGCAGGAGTTGGCCGAAGCGATCGTCCGGCTGAAGCAGGAGATCGTCCTCTGCGCGGAGTGCTTCGACCTGACCGACGCCTCGCCTTGCGCGATCTGCCGGGACGAACGCCGTGACGCGTCACAGCTCTGCGTGGTCGAGGAACCTGCGGACCTCGCTGCGATCGAGGCGAGCGGCGGCTACTCCGGTCGCTACCACGTGCTCGGCGGCGCTCTCTCGCCGATCGACGGCATCGGCCCCGACGAGCTGCGCGTCGCAGACCTCGAGTCGCGCGTGCGCCGCGGCGGCGTGCGCGAACTGATCCTCGCCACCAATCCGACCGCCGAGGGCGACGCCACCGCCCACTATCTGGCGGACCGGCTGCGCGGCAGCGGCGTGCGCGCAACGCGCATCGCCTGCGGCATGCCGCTCGGCGGCGATCTCGAGTACGCCGACCCCGTCACGATCGGTCGCTCGCTGCAGAATCGCCGCGAGCTCGAATGACCTCGCCGCTCGCCGTTGGCTCGCTACGCGAGACAGCCCGATGAACCTCGCCGCTCGCCGTTGGCTCGCTACGCGGGAACTGCGCTGGGCGAACGTTCTCTAAAGCGCGAGTCGCCACAGGCCGAAGGGGCAACGAGTGTTGGGCCGGGACGTGCTTGCCCTGCGCTCGACTCGCGGGGTAGAGTGCGCGGGCGTTCCGCGGCGAATTCTCAACCATGTCAGGACTTACGGATCAAGATGCCGTTCGTCGACACCCAACTCGTGCTCTTCGACGAGGACTACCGAAAAGTCCTCGGCGTCTGCGAGCGTCTGGCGCGCGACGCGCACGCCAAGGGCGTCTTCGTCGTCGACAAGAACGGCCTGCTGATGGCCGAAGCCGGCGACTTGCGCGGCCTCGACACCACCAGCCTCGCGTCGCTCACCGCGGGCAGCATCGCGGCGACGGGCGGACTCGCCACGATCATCGGCGAGGAAGAGTTCCCGATCCATTTCCACCAGGGTGCGCGCGACAACCTCCACATGACCGTGGTGGCGAAGCGCATCATCCTGGTGGTGATCTTCGATGATCGTTCGTCGCTCGGCTTGGTCCGGCTGCGCGTCAAGAAGGCCGGCAGCGAACTGGCGCGGCTCTTCGAAGAGATCCAGAAGAAGAGCGAGCGGGCGCGAAACAGCGCCACGAGCCCGTTTGCCGAGATCACCGACGACGACATCGACAAGCTTTTCGCGGACTAGCGGAGCGCAAGACAGGGGCCATGTCGTTCATCAACTACGCATCGCGAGAGATCAACTGCAAGGTGGTCTTCTACGGGCCCGGCCTGTGCGGGAAGACCACCAACCTGCAGTTCATCTATGCGAAGACCAACCCCGACCTCAAGGGGAAGATGATCTCGCTCGCGACCGAGACCGAGCGCACGCTGTTCTTCGATTTCCTGCCGCTGGCGCTCGGCCAGATTCGCGGCTTCAAGACGCGCTTCCATCTCTACACCGTACCCGGACAGGTCTTCTATGACGCCAGCCGCAAGCTGATCCTGAAGGGCGTGGACGGCGTGGTGTTCGTCGCGGATTCGCAGGTCGAGCGCATGGAGGCCAACCTCGAGAGCCTCGACAACCTGCGCGTGAACCTCGCCGAGCAGGGCTACGACCTCGCCAAGGTCCCCTACATCGTGCAGTACAACAAGCGCGATCTGCCCAACGCCGCGCCGCTCGACGAAATGCGCCGGCTGCTCAATCCGAGCGGTGCGCCCGACTTCGAGGCCTGTGCGACCGTCGGCAAGGGCGTCTTCGAAACGCTGAAGGCCGTCGCGAAGGGCGTGCTCACCGATTTGAAACGCATGGCGCGCTAGAGGCGTGGCTGTCCGAATCAGGATGGCCCGCTAGTCCCAGCGAGATAGAATGCGCGCATGCCCCTTGCGCGCGTCGGCTCCCACGAGATCCACTACGAGATTCTCGGCGACGCGACGGGTACGCCGCTGCTGCTGATCGTCGGACTCGGCGGTTCGTCGCGCGGCTGGCATGCGCTGCAGGTGCCGGAGTTCTCGGCCGCTCACCGCACCATCACCTATGACCACCGCGGTGTCGGCGCGAGCCAGGATCCCGGCGGCGCCTTCTCGATCGCCGACCTCGCCGACGACGCCGCGCGGCTGCTCGACGACATCGGCATCGAACGCGCCCACGTGCTCGGCGCGTTCATGGGCGGCATGGTCGCCCAGGAACTCGCGCTGCGACATCCGAGGCGTGTCGAGCGCGTCGTACTGGTCGGCACCTACGCGCGTGCAGACGCGAAGCGCCGCATGTTGCTCGAGAAGTGGAAGGCGATGGTCGGCCATGGCTTGCCGCTCGCGGTGATCGCGCAGGAGCGCATGCTCTGGACGCTGTCCGACGCGACCCTCGAACAGACCGACCTGATCCACCCAATGATGCACGGATTCCTGCGCAACGCGATGCCGATGCCCGATGCCGTCTTCGTGCGCCAATGCGACGCCTGCATCGGCCACGACGCCTCCGAGCGGCTCGCGTCGCTTCTACATCCCACCCTGCTGGTCTGTGGGCAGGAGGATCTGTTGACGCCGCCGCGCCTGCACCGCGTGCTGCTGGCAGCGTTGCCGGAGGCGCAGCTCGTCACGATCCCGAACGCGGCGCATCTGGTGATGGCCGAGGCGACCGAGCGTTTCAACCAGAC
>CAYGWM010000020.1:6642-48991 GCA_964353555.1 uncultured Spirochaetales bacterium | reverse complement strand
GCGAAGCAGCGGCGCATAGGCGCCCGCCGCAAAGCGACTCTGCTGCTGATAGACGCCGCCGAGCGTCAGCAGTTCCGCACTCTCGAATTGCGCAGCCCAAGCGGTCTCCAGCGCGCGCGGGCGTGAACCGTTTGCGCGCGCTCCCCTTGCGCGGGCGCGAACCCGCGCCGTTGGCACTCGCCTTCTTCCGCGGAGCCTTCGCCGCCACGACGCGCACGCTAGCCGAGCCGTTGTGCGTCAGGAACCGGCTGGCTTCGCCAGCTCCGGCGAATCGGGACGGGGCAAGCGCTCGGAGAGTGGCGGCAGCGCGCGCAACGCTTCGCTGCGACCCTGCTGATACCAGTAAGCGGTGCTCGAGTAGTCGTTCGCAAGCGCGTTGTCGTGACCGGTCTCGATCGTCACGCGGATCGACTTCTCGAAGCGGATCGGGTCCTCGATGTGGAAGCGGTACATCGAGTTCTTGCCGCTCCACGGCCACTCGGGCGTTCCGCTGTAAACGGTGAGTCCGTGGTACGGCGCGTGGTATTCCTGCATCGGGCAGAAGGCAGTGTTGAAATAGTCCTCGGTGCCGGTGCCGTGCAGGCGCGGGGGCCAACGCATGGCGCGCGTCTCGTGCGACTGGCCCTCCGGATCATCGAAATCATCGTCGATGAAGATCATGTCGTCGCCTTCGCCGTACCAGTCGTTGAGCTGACGCTCGAAGACGTCCACGTTCAGCACGCAGCCGACGTATTGCCCGCGACCACGCACATCGAGGATCGTGTAGTTGCGCGCCGCATCGAGATTCGGCTCCGCCCACGGACCGGCGAGGCGCTTCTCGATCGTCGCGTAGTCGCCCTCTCCGTAGCCCTTCTCGCGTGCGGTGCCGGCCGCCCTGGGGTTGCGATTCCATGAGGCATGGAAGCGCGCTAGATCGCCGTCGAGGCGCGGGTACTCCTCGTAGTCGATGTAGAAGTAGAAGATCCGCGTCCGCGATCCCTGGTTCTCGATCTCGAAGCGCGCTCCTTCGGAGAACGGCATCGGGAACCAGCAGTTCATGCCGCGCCCGTCCTGTGGGCTCATCTGCAGCGGCAGCGAGACGAAGTTCCGGTGCAGCCCGAAGCCGATGCCGAAGAAGTCGCCGAGCGGCACCTCGACACTCGGGCTCGCCTCGCCGTCCCACCAGCTGCGCAGTACCAGCGAGCACAGCTCATGCTGCTCGGGCGGAAGCGCCATCGTCGTGACCCAGATGTGCTTCACGCAGCCCGCGCCGGCGATCCGACCCAGCTCCACGCGCTCTCCCGGCGGCACCAGCACGAAGTCGCGGTTCGCACCGGTGCGATCCCACGACGAGAGCCGCCGGCGCGTGAAATCCCGGAGCTGGGCGAGACCGGCGAGCGATCCGGACCCGAGCTGCATGGTGTCCTCCTCGATCGGATACAGTGCGGGACCCTACCGCAGCGGACACCGCGGTATGCTCCGGCACCATCGCGAGGGGGGAGCCGCATGCGAGTCCGTCGAGCGACGCGAGTCCTTGGTGTCATGGGTGGGGCGTTCTGGCTGCTGAACTCGGCGTGTGCCGGGGAGCACTCCGTGGCGGGCCTGCGCGCACTGCTCGCCCCACCGACGTGTTCGGACTACCTGGCCGCGGTCGAGAGCAGCATGCGCTTCGACGCCGACCTGTCGACGCCCGGTGCGGCGCCGGCCGTGACCTTCGAGATGAACATCCCCGGCTCCGCGACGACGATCCTGCTCACGCGACAGATCGTATTCACGCTGCCGGCCGCTTTCGGCTTCGCGGGCTTCGACGCCCTCGGCGCCGGCGCCGAGATCGGCCACTGGGACTTCGACTTCACGGCCAACGGCGTCTTCGATCCGTCGGGCTCGCTCGGCTACGACTACCGCATCCCGAACTACGCGACGGGCGCGAACACGGCGTACGCCGACACGTGGCTCAACGGCAGCTACGACGACGGCATCGACTCGATCGGATCCCACTCGATCGGCGGAGGCGGCGAGCACATCTTCGTGCTCACACTGCTGAGCGGCGGCACCAACAACAACGGCGCCGGCGGCAACTGCTCGTATTTCGACACCGACACCCGCTTCGTGCTGAAGGCGGGCATCGTGCAGCTCCCGCAGGCACCGGGCAGCTACGACGTGACGGTCGTCGCGACGTCGGTCGATCCCGACACCGGCGACGCGGACGATCAACAGGGCACGGCGCCGACCGTCTACCGGCGCACGATCCCGGTGACCGTCCCCGAGCCGGCCGCGGCGGCGATCGGCGCAGCGGCGATCGCGGCGCTCGCCGCGTTGCGCCGTCCGCGCGCTACGCCCCGCGCACGCTGAGCTTCGTGAGCGCGCCGGCGAGCGTCGGATCCGCCGCGATCGCCGCTCGCAGCGTGCGCGCATCGAGCGCGCGCGTCGATCCGGCGTAGATGCGGTTGTCGTAACCGCGCACGCTCAGCACCAGCGGATCGGCGTAGAGCGAGCGCATCGCCCGGCACACGGCGGGCGCCTCGTCGATGCTGTTCGAAACCAGCACGCCGCCCGTCGCGACGCGCTTCGCAGCCAGCGCCAGGTACGGAATCGGCAGCCAATCGGGCTTGCGCACGTTGCGACCGCGGCCGACGAACACGTCGTCGATCACCAGGTCGAAGCGGCGCCGCTCGCGCACCAGCACCGCGCGCGCGTCGTCGCACACGACTTCGACGTCGAGTGCGTCCAGATCGAAGTGGCGGCGCGCGGCCCGGATCACGTCGCGATCGAACTCGACTCCCACCACGTGCGCGCGCGGCGCGATCGTGCGCACCAGCCGCGCGGCGCTGCCACCACCCAGTCCGAGGATCAGCACGCTGCGCCGACGCGCCGCTGGCAACGCCAGCAACGGCGCCACGAGGGCATCCCACACGGATCCCGTCGCCTTGCCGTCGCGCGACCACCACGACGCGAAGGTGCCGTCGATCACCAGCGCGCGGCCCTGCGTCGACTCTCGAATCTGGATCCGTTCTTCCATCGCGCGGGACAGTACAATGCGATCGTGCTGCGCACGCCCCCGCCCATCTCGACCAGCTCGAGTGCCGCGCCGATCGTCGAGATCGCGCTGCCGGTGCCCGTGGATTCGCTGTTCAGCTACGCGGTCCCGTCGCCGCTCGCGGACGCCGCGCTGCCAGGTTGCCGCGCGCTGGTGCCGTTTGGTCCGCGGCGCCTCGCCGGACTGATCGTTTCGCGCAGCGAGAGCGGCGCGCTGCCGCCGCGCGAGGGAACGCTGCGCGCGATCGAACGCGTGCTCGACCCAACGCCGGTCGTGTCGCCCGGCATGATCCGCCTGCTGCGCGAGGCCGCGCACGACGTCTATTGCCCGGTAGGGCTCGCACTCGCGTGCGCCACGCCTTCCGGTTCGGCGCCGCGTGCAGCTGCCGGTTTCGCGATCACGAATTTCGGCCGCGAGGCGTCGCTCCGCGGTGCGGCGGCGCCGGCGGCGCGACCGATCCTCGCCTGGCTCGCGCGCGCGCCACGCACACAGCGCGAAGTCGAGCGGCGCTTCCCGGGTGAGCGCACGCTGATCCGCGACCTGCTGCGCGACGGGCTGCTCGAGCGACAGGCCGTCGAGACCGGCGCGGGCGCGCGCGCACCGGTGCAGCGGATGGCGCGCGTAGCCGACGGCGCAGACGTCGCCGCGGCGCTCGCGGGTCCGCTCGCGCGCGCAAGAAAGCAGGTCGAGCTGCTCACGCGACTCGTCGCCGACGGTGCGCAGCCGGTAGCCGCGCTCGGCGGTGCCAGCGAATCGCTGCGACAGCTCACGCTGCGCGGGCTCGTCGTCGTGTTCGAGCGTGCCGCGGAGGCCGGCAGCCGACAGAACGAATCGCTCGCCGACGGCGAAGCCGCGGCGCCCGAGCCGACGCCCGAGCAGGAAGCTGCGCTGGCCGCGATCAGCGAGGCGATCCGCGCGCGCCGCGGCGATCAGTTCCTACTGCACGGCGTCACCGGCAGCGGCAAGACGGAGGTGTACCTGCGCGCGATCGCCGAGACGCTCGCGCTCGGCCGGCAGGCGCTCGTGCTGGTGCCGGAGATCACGCTGACGCATCAACTGGTCGCACGCCTGGCCGCGCGCTTCGGCACGCGCGTCGCGTTGCTGCACAGCCAACTGCGACCGGGCGAGCGCATCGCCGAGTGGCGCAGCCTGCTCGGCGGGAAGACGCGCATCGCCGTCGGCGCGCGCTCCGCGCTATTCGCGCCACTCGACGACCTCGGCCTGATCGTGATGGACGAGGAACACGAGCCTGCCTACAAGAACGAGGAGGGATTCCGCTACCACGCACGCGACCTGGCCGCGCGGCGCGCCGCGGACTCGGGCTGTCCGCTCGTGCTCGGCTCGGCGACCCCGGCGCTCGAAACACGCTACGCCGCCGAGCGCGGCGAGTTGCGCCGGCTCTCGCTGCCGCACCGCATCGGCGGACGCCCGCTGCCGGCCGTCGAGCTGATCGACCTCGGCGTCGAGCGTGCGCTGCTCCCGCGCGGTCGCCGCCTGGTGTTGTCGCGCGTGTTGCACGCTGCCGTCGCCGAAGCGCTCGCGGGCGGCGGTCAGGTGATCCTGTTCCTGAATCGCCGCGGTTTCTCGACGCGCATCTTCTGCTTCGATTGCGGCCACGCCGAACGCTGCCAGCACTGCGAGATCTCACTGGTCTACCACGCCGGCGATCACAGACTCCGCTGTCACTATTGCCAGTACGAGATTCCTCCGCCCGAGACGTGCTCGAAGTGCGGCGCGCCCGATACCGCGCTGCTCGGGCTCGGCACGGAGCGGCTCGAGGAAGACGTGCGGCGGCGCTTTCCGACCGCGCGCATCGCGCGCCTCGATCGCGACACCGCCGCGAAGCGAGGCGAGACCGAACGCGTGCTCGCGGCGCTCGCCGCCGGCACGGTCGACATCCTGGTCGGCACGCAGATGGTCGCGAAGGGGCACCACTTCCCGGGCGTGCGCGTGGTGGGTGTCGTAGCGGCCGACCAGAGCCTGCACTTCCCGGACTTCCGCGCGGCCGAGCGCACGTTCCAGCTACTCACCCAGGTGGCGGGACGCGCGGGCCGCGGCGCCGCGCCGGGCCGCGTCGTGATCCAGACCTTCGTGCCGGATCACTACGCGATCCGCCCGGTGTGCCAGCACGACTACGAAGCGTTCTATCGCGCCGAACTCGCGCAGCGCGCGGCGGTCGGTTACCCGCCGTTCGGACGCCTCGTGCACGTGCTGGTGTCGGGACCCGAGGAGGCCGAGACGCTCGCGGTAGCGGAGCGACTCGCGCAACGCGCGCGCAGCGCGGTGGGCGCCGAGGACGAGACGCCGTCGCTCGCGTTCTCGGTGCTCGGCCCCGGTCCCTCGCCGATCGCGCGGCTGCGCGACCGCTTCCGCTTCCAGTTGCTGCTGAAGGGCAGCGACGAGAAACGCGTGCTCGATGCGGGCCGCGCGCTCGCCGCGATTGCGCATGGACGGGAGTCCGCCGGCGTGCGCATCCAGGTCGACGCGAACCCCGTCAACATGCTCTAGCAGCATGCTGACGGGGCCGGAGACGTAGCCGGGCGATGTCCATTGGCTAGCCTGCCGTGGTCATGCCGATCCTCGACGTCCTCCATTTTCCGGACCCGCGGCTGCGCAGGCGCTCGGAACCGATCGAGAAGATCACGGACGAGCTGCGCCAGCTGGCCGCCGACATGCTCGAGACCATGTATGACGAACCGGGTATCGGCCTCGCGGCTCCACAGATCGGTGCCGCGATCCGCCTGATCGTGATGGACACCGAGTGGACCGAGGAAGACGCCGAACGCAAGCCCTGCATCTTCGTGAATCCGGAGATCACCGAGCGCAGCGGCGAGATCGTCTGGAACGAAGGATGTCTCTCGGTGCCCGACTTTTCGGCGGAAGTGAAGCGCGCCGAAAACGTCGTGCTGCGCGCGCTCGACCTCGAAGGTCGCGAAGTCATCGAGACCGCCTGCGGGCTGCGCGCCGTTTGCTTCCAGCACGAACTCGATCACCTCGACGGCGTGCTCTTCATCGACCGCATCTCGCGTCTGAAGCGCAACCTCTACGTCGGCAAGCGCAAGAAGATGCTCCAGGAAGACGGTGGGCGCTGGACGACCGCTGGCGAGCGGCCTCCGATCGCGATCGGGACGAAGCTCTGAACGCGCTGCGGCTGCTGTTCTTCGGAACCCCGGAGTTCGCCGTACCGACGCTCGCGCGCCTCGTCGGCGGACCGCATCGTGTCGTCGCGACCGTCACGCAACCCGATCGGCCGCGTGGGCGCGGGCAAAAGGTTTCGCCGTCGCCGATCGCCGCCCTCGCCGAGCGCAGCGGCATTCCGGTTCTGCGCCCCGAGCAGGTCGGCGCGCCCGCGTTCGCAGAGACGGCGCGCGCGTTCAGCGCCGATCTCGGCATCGTCGTCGCGTTCGGTCAGTTCCTGCCGAAGCGCGTGCGCGAGCTGCCGCGCCTCGGTTATCTGATCAACGCGCACGCGAGCCTGTTGCCGCGACACCGCGGCGCGGCGCCGATCGCCCACGCGATCCTCGCGGGCGATCTCGAGACGGGCGTCTCGGTGATGCGCGTCGAGCGCGAGATGGACGCGGGGCCCAGCGCGGTGGTGCGCCGCACGCCGATCGCTGCGGACGAGACGACCGGAGAACTCACCGAACGCCTCGCAGCGCTCGCCGCGGACGCGATCGCGGAAGCGGTCGACCTCGTCGCGCAGGGTCGCATCGTCTGGACGCCGCAAGACGACGCGCGCGCGACGCTCGCGCCGAAGCTGGGTCCTGCGGACGCGCTGCTCGATTGGCGCGAAGCGGCCGCCCTGCTGGCGCGCCGCGTGCGTGCGATGGCGCCACGACCGGGCGCCTTCACGACGTTGCAGAACGAACGTCTGCGGATCCTCGCCGCGACTGCGCTCGCCGTTCGCTGCGACGAAGCGCCCGGCACATTGCGCCTCGGCGGCGACGCGCCGCTGCGCATCGCGACCGGCGAAGGCTGGCTCGCTCCGCGCGTGCTGCAACGCGCCGGCGGCAAGCCGCTCGACGTCGACGTGTTCCTGCGCGGTCATCCGCTCGCGGACGGCGCGCGCGTCGGCGGTTAGCCGCCCCCTGTTGCGCGGCTAGACTCGGTGACGATGCTTCAGATGCCCCGCCATCGGTCCACGCCCTGCCGTCGGACAGTGGGTCGGAGAACTCCATGAACAATCTGAAGACCGGTGTACTGCTGATCGCGCTCTCGGGCCTGCTCGTTTGGGTCGGCAATCTGCTCGGCGGCCATCAGGGCGCAACGATGGCGTTCGGCTTTGCGTTGCTGATGAACGCCGGCGCCTACTGGTTCAGCGATCGACTGGTGCTGCGGATGTACAAAGCCCAGCCCGTGACCGAGGCGGAATCGCCGGAGCTGTTCGGTATCGTCGCCGATCTCGCGCAGCGAGCGCAGCTTCCGATGCCGAAGGTCTACGTGATCCCGAGCGAGACGCCGAACGCGTTCGCAACGGGCCGCAATCCGCAGCACGCCGCGGTCGCAGCGACGTCTGGCATGCTGAAGATCCTCACGCGCGACGAGCTGCGCGGCGTGCTGGCCCACGAACTCTCGCACGTGCGCAACCGCGACACGCTGATCTCGTGCGTCGCCGCGACGCTGGTCGGCGCGATCACCTGGCTGGCACACATGGCGCAGTTTGCGGCGATCTTCGGCGGCGGTCGCTCGGACGACGACGACGGCGGATCTCCGCTGGCACTGCTCGGCGTCGCGATCTTCGCCGGCATCGGGGCGTCGCTGCTGCAGCTCGCGGTTTCGCGGTCGCGCGAGTTCGAGGCCGACGCTTCTGCCGCGCGCCTGCTCGGCGAAGGCGACTCGCTGGCGCGATCGCTCGAGAAGCTCGAGATCGGTGTCCATACGTTGCCGATGAACGCCAATCCGGCGACGGCGCACCTGTTCATCGTCAGTCCACTCACGGGCGGCCGTGGCGCCGCCGGCATCATGGCGAAGCTGATGCGCACCCACCCGCTGACGGAAGAGCGCATCGAACGGCTGCGCAACCGAAGCTGGGCGACCTGACCCCGGCGCGCCGCTCGTGAGCGCCGCCCCGCCGGCGGCGCCCGCGAACGGAGCTCCGAACTCCCATCGCGAGGACGCCCGCGCGCTCGCGCTGCGCGTGCTCCAGCGCGTCGAGGAGAGCGGCGCGTACGCCGATCTCGCGCTGCACGCGGCGCTCGCGAAGAGCCGACTCGATCCGCGCGACCGCGCCTTCGCAACGGAGCTGGTCTACGGGACGCTGCGCTTCCGCGGACGCCTCGACTTTCTGCTCGCACAAGTGACGGGCCGCCCGCTCGCGCGCCTCGAGCACAGCATCGTGCAGGTGCTGCGCCTCGGCGCCTATCAGCTGGTGTTCTGCGATCGCGTGCCCGACGCCGCCGCGGTGTCTGAGTCGGTGCGACTCGCGCACGCCGCCGGCGTGGGACGCGCCGCCGGGCTGGTGAACGCATCGCTGCGGCGTCTCGCGCGCGAGCGCGACACGATCGCGCTGCCGACGCTCGCGGACGACCCGATCGCGCATCTCGTCCACACGCTCTCGTTTCCGCGCTGGCTCGCCCAGCGCTGGGTTGCACAGTTCGGAGCGAACGAAGCGGCTGCGCTCGCCGCTGCATTGAACGAAACCCCGCCCCGCACGCTACGCGCGAATCGGAACCGCGTCGAACGCGATGCGCTGCTCGCCGAGTTGCTGCCGCGCTTTCCGCTCGCGGCGGCGTGTCGCTTCGCGCCGGACGGCGTGACGCTCGGTCGCCGCGGCGATCCGGCCGGCGATCCCGCGTTCCAGGAAGGTCGAATGACGGTGCAGGACGAGGCGTCGCAGTTGGTCGTGGAGCTGCTCGACCCGCAACCGGGCGAGCGCGTGCTCGACGCCTGCGCTGCGCCGGGAGCGAAAGCGACGGCGATCGCCGAGCGTGTCGGCGAGACGGGCCAGGTGATCGCGCTCGATCGCAACGAACGACGCCTCGGACTCGTCGCGCGCGATGCGGCCCGACTCGGGCTCGGCAACCTGCGCGTGCTGCTCGCCGATGCGAGCGCGGCCGAGATCGAGGGACTCGATGCAGCGCCCTTCGACCGCATCCTCGTCGACGCACCCTGTTCGGGGCTCGGCGCGCTGCGCCGCAATCCGGATGCGCGCTGGCGCGTGCAGCCCGAAGCGATCGGACAGCTCGCCGCCGTGCAGCGCGCGATCCTCGCTGCGGTTTCGAAACGCTTGAGGCCGGGCGGAACGCTCGTCTACAGTACCTGCACAATCAGCCCCGAGGAGAACGACGACGTGGTGGAATGGCTGCTCGCGAACGCACCGGAGCTGCGGCGCAGCGCCGAAACGGCGCTGCCGACCTCGTTGCGATCACGCGTCGGGGCGGACGCTGTACTGCGCTGCTGGCCGCAGCACCACGACACCGACGGCTTCTTCGCCACTCGTCTCGAGCGCCGCTCGTGAGCACGAGTCGCGTCGTGATCGCGCCGTCGATCCTGTCGGCGGACTTCGGACGCCTCGCCGAAGACGTTGCTGCGATCGAGAGCGCCGGCGCCGACTGGGTCCACGTCGACGTGATGGACGGCCGCTTCGTGCCCAACATCACGATCGGGCCGATCCTCGTCGAAGCGGTGAAGCGCGCAACGAAGCTGCCGCTCGACGTGCATCTGATGATCGTCGAGCCCGAGAAGTACATCGACGCCTTCGCGCGCGCGGGCGCCGCGACGATCGGCGTCCACGTCGAGGCCTGCCCGCACCTGCACCGCACGCTCGCGCAGATCCGCGAAGCGGGCGCGCGCGCGTGCGCGGTGTTGAACCCGTCGACGCCCGCCCAGGCCCTCGAGCCGGTGCTCGGCGACCTCGACCAGGTGCTGGTGATGACCGTGAACCCGGGCTTCGGCGGACAATCGTTCATCCATTCGATGCTGCCGAAGATCCAGCAACTCCGGGGCTGGATCGACGTCCGCGGGCTCGCGGTGACACTCGAAGTGGACGGCGGCGTGAAACCCGGAATCATCGGACCCGCAGCGCGCGCGGGCGCTACCGCGTTCGTGGCTGGGACGGCCGTGTTCGGCGCGAAGGACTACCGCGCGGCGATCGCGGCGCTGCGCCGCGAAGCGGAAGCGGAGCTGCCCCCGGCCCGAGACTCCTGACACGACGCGCGAACTGTTTGCGCGGCGCCTCAGCTGCGAGCGCGGGCGAGTTTGTCGGCGTGCTTCACGTTGCGCGCCTCGACGATCATGATCACCGACTCGGCGATGTTGGTGGCGTGATCGGCGACACGCTCCAGGTTCTTCGCGATCAGGATCAGATCGATCTCTTGCTGATAGAGCTCCGGGTGGACGCGGATTCCATCGAGCGCTTCGCGGATCACGCGGTCCTGGTCGTCGTCGATGCGGTCGTCCTCGGCGAGCAGCTTGCGGGCGCGCTCGGCATCGCGATGGACGAAGGCGTCGAGCGCGTCGCGGAGGATCGCCTGGCACTCCACGGCGAGCGCTTCGAGATGCGGCGGAAACGGAACCGGCGCGCGGTCGGCGAGTCGTCCGGCACTCTTCGCGATGTTGCGAGCAAGGTCGCCAACCCGCTCGAGATCGGTGCCGATGTCGTTCGATGCCAACACCCGGCGCAGGTCGTCGGCGACCGGGGCTTGCAGCGCCAGGCTCCGCAACACGGCCTCGTCGAGGGCGACGTCGAGCCGGTCGATCTCGAGATCGTCCTCGCGAACCTCGAGCGCCAGCGCGGCGTTGCGCTCGAAGACGGCTCGCAGGCACTTGGCGAGGATCGCCTCGCAGCACCCCCCCATGCGCAGAATCAGCTCGTTCACCTCGCCGAGAAAAGACTCGACGGAGCGGGTCATGACGGGGTTTTCTTCATCATTGCTGGCGTAGAGTATCGCGAGGGAGCGATTCGCGGCAGCTCTTACATCCCTCCGTCACGGAACTGTCACAGATGCTTCGCGGGCCCGTCGCCGCGTCTCCCTAGGTTCTCGCCCGCTCGAAGGAGCGCCTCGAAGCGATCGGGCGCTGACTCGATTTCATCCCAGGAGGACTGCTGAATGAAGCGTTCAGGTCTCGCACTCTCTCTCGCGCTGGCGAGTTGGTTCGCACCGCTCGCCGCTGGCGCGGAGGCGGTGAAGGTCGATGCCTCGATTCCGGCCTACTCGACCGTCAGCGGCGTCGCCGGCAACTTGAACTCGATCGGATCGGACACGCTCAACAACTTGATGACGCTCTGGGCCGAGGCCTTTCGCGCCAAGTACCCGAACGTCCGCATCCAGATCGAAGGCAAGGGATCCTCGACCGCGCCGCCGGCGCTGATCGATGGCACCGCGCAGGTCGGCCCGATGAGCCGCGAGATGAAGCCCACCGAGATCGACGCCTTCGAGAAGAAGTTCGGCTACGCCCCGACGGCCTACAAGGTGGCCGTCGATGCGCTCGCGGTCTACGTGAACAAGGACAATCCGCTCGAAAAGCTCACGCTGCCGCAGGTGGATGCGCTGTTCTCGAAGACGCGGCGCTGCGGCGCACCGGCCGCGATCGAACAGTGGTCGCAGCTCGGGCTCGCCGGCATGTACGCGAGTCGGCGCATCAGTCTCTACGGACGCAACTCGGCGTCTGGCACCTACGGCTACTTCAAGGAACACGCGCTCTGTGGCGGCGACTTCCGCGACGACGTGAAGGAGCAACCCGGTTCGGCGTCGGTCGTACAGGGTGTCACCGAGGACACCTTCGCCATCGGGTACAGCGGCATCGGCTACAAGACGTCGAGCGTGAAGGCGCTCGACCTCGCCGCGAAGGACGGCGCACCGTTCGCGAAGGCCGACGCCGCGGACGTGTACGCCGGCAAGTATCCGCTCGCGCGCTTCCTGATGGTGTACGTGAACCAGGCGCCCGGCCGGCCGCTCGATCCGCTCGTCCGTGAGTTCCTGCGCCTCGTGCTTTCGAAGGAAGGACAGGAAATCGTGGTGAAGGACGGCTATCTGCCGCTCACGAAGACCATCTACGATCAAGAGCACAGCAAGCTGGAACGCTGACCCTTGGCCAACGCTTCGATTCCCAGCGATTCCGGACCCGTCCGGGCATCGGCCCGGACGGGTCTGTTCGACCGGGTGCGGCGTCGCCTCGCGATCGACCGAGCCGCCGGCATCGCGATCCGCGTGGGCGGAGTCGCCGTGATCCTCGGCGTGGCCGGCATCTTCGCATTTCTCGTCTTCGAGATCCTGCCGGTCCTGCTCCCCGCGCGTGTAACGCTCGCCGAGTCGGTGACAGTCGGCGGCGCGCCGCCGCAGGCGCTGTTACTCGATGAGTACCGCACGCACGACGCCGCGCTCGGCGCGGACGGCGTCTTGCGCGTGGTTCGCCTCGCCGATGGCGCCACGATTCGGGAGCAGGAGCTCGCAGCGAACTTCGCTGCGGTCGCCGCCGACGCCGATCACTCGGTGCTCGCCGGCGTCGGAACGGATGGCGTCGTGCAAGCCGTGCCGGTCACCTTCGCGGTGTCGTTCGATGCGCAGCAGCGGGTCGTCGTACCCGAACTCGGCGACGTGACGCGCATCGAGTTGCTGGCGGCTGCTGCGCCGAACGCGACTGCGCCCGTCATCGCAGGGCCGCTCGCGGTGCGCCTCGATGCGGCCGCAACGTCCACCGCTGCTGCGCTCGAGGGCGGCGGCGTCGCGCTCTCGGTGCGCCGCGTCGAGAGCAATGCCTTCACCGGGGAGTCCACCGAGTCGGTGGAGCGCCGCATGCTGCCGACGCCGGCGCGCGTCACCGCGCTCGCGATCGACGCACGCCAACGCGACCTCTTCGCAGGCACTGCAACGGGCGAGGTCCTGCGCTTCGACCTGCGCGGCGGTGACGTGCCGCCCGAATCCTTTCATGCCGGCGACGCCGGCATCTCGGCGCTGACGCTGCTGATCGGCGGACGCACGCTGCTCGTGGGCCAGCAGGACGGCTCGCTCTCGGCGTGGTTTGCGGTGCCGCAGCCGGAGGGCGGCGC
This sequence comes from uncultured Spirochaetales bacterium, assembly GCA_964353555.1. GTDB lineage: Bacteria > Myxococcota_A > UBA9160 > UBA9160 > PR03 > PR03. The sequence continues at coordinate 35,987 of CAYGWM010000020.1, read as the reverse complement.
GCGCCGCTTCACGCGGATTCGCGACTGGGAGCACTATCCCGGTGCGATCGCGCAACTGGCGCCGTCGCAACGCGATCGGACCTTCCTCGCAGGCAGTGCGGATGGAACGCTCGGGCTCCAGCACTCGACGTCGGGGCGCACGTTGTGGCGTGCACCTTCGCCGGTCGGGGCGCCTTCCGCGCTGGCCCTCGCGCCGAAGGGCGACGCCGCGACACTCGCCGCCGCGGGCAAGCTCGCCGCGTTCGAAGTCGCCAACCCGCACCCGGAGCTGTCGCTCGCGTCGCTATTCGGGACGGTCTGGTACGAAGACGCCGCGCAACCGGAGTTCGTGTGGCAGTCCTCGAGCGGTGACGACGCATTCGAACCCAAACTCTCCCTCGTCCCGCTGCTGGTCGGCACGCTGAAGGGGACCTTCTACGCGCTGCTGATCGCCGTTCCGCTCGGCGTGCTGGGCGCGATGTACACCTCGCAGTTCATGCACCCTCGGCTGCAGCGCTTCGTGAAGCCGGGCGTCGAGATCATGGCGGCGCTGCCGAGCGTCGTGCTGGGATTCCTCGCCGCGCTCTGGCTCGCGCCGCGAGTCGAGCGGCTGTTTCCGGCCTTCATCGCGATGTGCGTGGCGATCCCGATCGCCGCGATCGTGAGCGGCTGGCTGTGGTCGCGGCTGCCGAAGCGCTGGGTCGCCGGCCTGCACGACGGAACCGAGGTGTTGTGGATCGCGGCGGCGATCGTGGGCTCGATGGCGCTCTGCGTCGGCTCGGCGTCGTCGGTCGAAACGCTGCTCTTCGGTGGTTCGTTTCCGATCTGGCTCGAGCGCGCGACCGGGCTCGCCTTCGACCAACGCAATGCGGTGGTGGTGGGCATTGCGATGGGCTTCGCGGTGATCCCGATCATCTTTGCGATCTCCGAAGACGCGTTCTCGAACGTCCCGAGCGAACTCTCCGCCGGGTCGCTCGCTCTCGGCGCGAATCGCTGGCAGACCGTCGTTCGCGTCGTGCTCCCGACGGCGAGCCCGGGGATCTTCTCGGCGATCATGGTGGGCTTCGGCCGCGCGGTCGGCGAAACCATGATCGTGCTGATGGCGACCGGCAACACGCCGATCCTGTCGTTCAGTCCCTTCAACGGCTTCCGCACGCTGGCGGCCAACATCGCGGTCGAAGTGCCCGAAGCGCCCCACGGCGGAACGCTCTACCGCACGCTCTTCGTGGCTGCGCTGCTGCTGTTCTTGATGACGTTCGTCGTCAACACGGCCGCCGAGTTGGTGCGACACCGACTGCGGCGCCGCTATGGGCGGCTCTGAAATGCCGGTGACGATGCGTGCGCGCCGCGCTTCGAAGGGGATCGGCGCGTTGATGACGTGGCTGACCGCCGGAGCGTTGGCGCTCTCCCTGGTGATGATCGTGGGGCTGCTCGCGCTGGTCGCCTGGAACGGCGCGAGTGCGTTCTTCGCGCCGCCGATCGAGCTGCTGACGCTCGACGACGGTTCGCGCGCGCTCGGCGAGATCCACTCGCGCGAGGAGATCCCCGACGCCGAAACGGGACTTCACACCGGCGCGACGCGGATCCGCATGCGCACCGGCAACCGCGACATCTCGGGCGCCGACTTCCGCTGGGTCGACGAAGCGCGCATCACCGGACGCTCGACTCCTGCCGACGCGGTGCTGTTGGAGCGCCTCGAGTGGGGTCCGTTCTTCGGGTTCCCGGCGGAGCTGCTCGCGAACGGTTCGGTCGTGGCGAGCGAACCCGGCGCAATCCTGACCGCGCTCGCTCCGCTGCTCGAAGAGAAGCTCGCCTTGCGCGCCCGCATCCGGGAGATCGAGCGCGGCCCGATCGGCGACCTGAATCACGCGATCGAGCGGGTGCGGCTCGATCTGCGCCGGCTCGAACTCGCACCGTCGTCAGCGCCCACGCGGGCCGCCGAGGTCGAGGCGCTGGCCGCGCGCAAGACCGATCTCGAAGCGCGCTACGCCGAACACCTCGACGATCTCGCCGCGCTCCGCGCACTGCTCGCGGATGGCGAACTGCGGCTCACCACCGCCGGTGGAACGCAGCACGCGGTGCCGATCGGGCAGATCGTGCGCGCGGTGCAGCCGAATTCGCTCAGCCTGGGCGGGAGGATCGCGCTCTACGCCGAGCGGATCTGGAACTTCGTGTCCGGCGAACCGCGCGAGGCGAACACCGAGGGCGGCATCTTCCCCGCGCTCTTCGGCACCGTGATGATGGTGTTCCTGATGTCGCTGTTCGTGGTTCCGTTCGGTGTCATCTCGGCGATCTACCTGCGCGAGTACGCGCGCGAGGGCTTCGTCACGCGGGCCGTGCGCATCGCGGTGAACAATCTCGCCGGTGTGCCCTCGATCGTCTTCGGCGTCTTCGGACTCGGCTTCTTCGTCTACGGAATCGGCAGCACCATCGATCAATTCTTCTTCTCGGCTTCGCTCCCGACGCCCACCTTCGGCACCGGCGGGATTCTGTGGGCGAGCCTGACGCTGGCGCTGCTCACCGTCCCGGTCGTGATCGTCGCGACCGAAGAGGGCCTTGCCGCGGTGCCGCAGATGGTGCGTCAGGGTTCGCGTGCGCTCGGTGCGACACAGTTCGAGACGTTGCGGCGGGTCGTCCTTCCCGCGGCCGCTCCCGGCATGCTCACGGGCCTGATTCTCGCGATGGCGCGCGCTGCGGGGGAAGTGGCACCGCTGATGATCGTGGGTATGGTGAAGCTGGCGCCGACGCTTCCGATCGATCAGCACGCGCCCTTCATCCACCTGGAGCGAAAGTTCATGCATCTGGGCTTCCACATCTACGACGTGGGCTTCCAGAGCCCGAACGTGGAAGCCGCGGCGCCGCTGGTGTTTGCGACCACGGCGCTGTTGATCCTGATCGTCGTGTCGCTCAATCTCGCGGCCGTCCTGCTGCGCAATCGGCTGCGCCGGAACCTCACGGGCCGCGGCGTCTAGGAATCATCATGTCCCCCGCCAAAGAGCGCCCCGCCAACCCCGCCGGCGACCTGGTGATCGAGAAGCCTGCGCTGCGTGTGCAAGAGCTGTCGCTGTGGTATGGCGACTCGCTCGCACTCGATCGCAACTCGCTCGATCTCGCGGAGCGCCGCATCACGGCTTTCATCGGGCCGTCGGGCTGCGGCAAGTCGACGCTGCTGCGCTGCCTGAATCGGATGAACGATCTGGTCGACGGCGTGCGCCACACGGGCGACGTGCTCTTCGGCGGGCGCAGCATCTTCGATCCCGACATCGACGTGAACGGGCTGCGCAAGCGCATCGGCATGGTGTTCCAGAAGTCGAACCCGTTTCCGAAGTCGATCTACGAGAATGTCGCGTACGGACCGCGCATCCACGGCGTGAAAGCGCGCAGCGAACTCGACGAGATCGTCGAGCAGGGGCTGGAACGCGCGGCGCTGTGGAACGAGGTGAAGGACCGCCTGCACGAGAGCGCGCTGCAGCTCTCCGGCGGCCAGCAACAGCGCCTCTGCATCGCCCGCGCGCTCGCCGTCGAGCCCGAGGTGCTGCTGCTCGACGAGCCCTGCTCCGCGCTCGATCCGGGCGCCACCGCGAAGATCGAAGAGCTGCTGCTCGAACTGCGCCAGAGCTACACGATCGCGATCGTCACGCACAACATGCAGCAGGCGGCGCGCGTGTCCGACTACACCGCGTTTCTCTATCTGGGAACGCTGATCGAGTTCGGCGAAACGCGCAGCCTCTTCGTCAATCCGCGCGAAAAGCAGACCCAGGACTACATCACCGGCCGCTTCGGCTGAATCACCGCCTAGAACGCGATGCTCAGGTCGGTCTGGAAGCGGATCCGGTCGGCCCCGCTGACGCTGTTCTGATACGCGGGCAGCGAGTCGTCGATCGCGTTGCCGAACGACACCAGTCCCTGCAGATCCGCGTTGGCGAAGAGCCGCCGGGTCAGCCAGAACACGTACGCCTCGCGATTCGATCTGCCGTCGATCCAGTCGCTCTCGATCAGCTGCGACGGGAACGCGTTGGCCTCGACGTAGAGGTAGTCGAAGCCGATCTCGAGATACTTCTTGCGATCGCCGACGACGATCCCGGTGTTCCAGGCATTCCCATCGCTGCCGCTGTCGTACAGCGCGGACGACTCGGCGCTGAAGTTCCTCGCGTAATCGACCCACGCTGTGATCGGCCAGTCTTCGAACGCGGAGACCGTCGTGTAGAGACCGAATTCGCCGACGTTGATCTCGCCGTCGTCGGTGGAGCCGGTGAGGCCATCGGCGATGTTGCCGCCCGCGACCGTCGAGCCCGGCCGGCCGTTGCAGTTGTTGCCGTTCACGCCGCGGCAGATGAAGTTCGCGTCGATCGAGCGGAATCCGTACCAGGTCGACCGACCGCCGACGAGGAAGGTGTCGGTCGCCTTGTAGGAGGCGCCGGCCTGCATGCCAATGACGTGCGGATCGCGGGACCCTGAGTTCTCGTCGTCGATGAAGTAGCCGCCGTTGAAGAAGACGTTGAGCCCCTTGGCCACGTCGCCGCTGACGCGCACGGCGGCGCCTTCGGGTGCGATGTCGCCGTCCCAGAGCAGCAGATCGCGGATCGGCTTCCAAACGAACGGGTTGCCCATCTTTCCGACTTCGACACTCGCCTTCCCATCCGACAGCGGAACCCAGGCGGCCGGCGCGTTGAGTTCGAGGGCAGCGCGATCGATGTAGATCGGCCCCGGGCCCCAATCGGGCTGGGAGCCGAAGGTGATGTTCTCGCTGCGGCTGTCGCCGCCCGGCGGCGAATTGTTCTGCGTCTGACTCGACGCGATCCGGAAGTGCACGATCGCGAAGTCGGTGACCTCGGCGTCCACACCCAGGCGGGCGCGGTAGCGGCCGCGATACTGGTCGGACGTGTCGCTGTCGTCGTAGACGAAGCCCTCGCCGCGCAAGCGCAGGTCGCCGTAGAACTTCAACTTTGGCAGCAGGCTCTGGCGTTCCTTCTCGGCGGCCGTGTAGCGCGCCGTGAGGCGGCTGTACTCGTCTTCGTCGAGCAGCCCCTTCTCGTTCAGCACACGCAGGATCTCTTCGACCACGGCGGGCTCCGGCGGCGGTTTGTCGCCGGCCGTCGCCGCACGGCTGATCCCCAACGACGCGACCAAGAAGGCCGCGACACCCACCGAGCACCGGAACGTCACGCGATTCATGGAACCCCTCCCCTCGTCGCCGATTGTGCGACGGATCCGTGAAGGATCACCGCGCACGCTACGAGAATCTGGTCGCGACTGGGCGAAGGATCGGTGACGGAACCGTGAACTTCCCGTTCGCGAGCAGCCGGACGCTAGCCTCGCTCGCTCCGCGAGGGAACGACGATCAGGCGCGGCGCGCGACTTCATCTGGCGCGCCGGGCAGCTCGACCCAGAACCGCGACCCGTGCCCGAACTGGCTCTCGACGCCGATCTGCCCGCCCATCGCCTGGACCAGATGCTTCACGATCGCGAGGCCGAGTCCGGTGCCCCCGAGCGCGCGCGAACGACTCGGGTCGACGCGGTAGAAACGCTCGAAGATCCGCGGCAGGTCCTTGCGCGGAATGCCCATGCCGGAGTCCTCGACCTCGATGCGCTGGCGCCCGCCCTGCGCGGGCCGCACGTGCACCACGATGCGCCCCCCGGCGGGCGTGTATTTGATCGCGTTGTCGAGCAGGTTCGCGAGCACCTGCTCGAGCGCGCCGCGATCGGCGAGCACGCGACCGGCGCCCTCGACGCGGACTTCGTGCTCGAGTTCCCCGCTGCGCAGCCGCGGGTCGAGCTCGCGCAGCAGCAGCGAAGCCAGCTCGCCCGCCGCGATCGACTCGGGCCGCAGCGGCACGCTGCCGCTCTCGATGCGCGACAGCTCGAGCAGATCCTCGACCAGCACGCCGAGGCGCTTGGCGTTGCCGACGATCGCCTCGACCGCGTACTTGGCCGACGCGTCGGGAAGCTCCGCGTCGGCGAGTCGCTCGGCGAAGCCGTGGATCGCCGCAAGCGGCGTCTTCAGCTCGTGCGACGCGTTGGCGACGAAGTCGCGCCGCACCGCCTCGATGCGTCGCACCTCGGTGACGTCGCGAAACACCGCGACCGCGCCAGCGCGTTCGTCGCGCGACGGGAACGGCGCCACGCTGAAGCGCAGCTGGCGCTCGGGCGCCGGGCCGATCGTCACCTCGCGCACCTGTACGGCGCCCTCCGAGATCGCCGCCTCGATCGCGTCGACGATCTCCGCGTGGCGCACCGCCTCGAGCAGCGAGCGGCCTTCGAGCGCAGCCGGCGCGGCAAAGAGTTCGCGCAACCGGGGATTCGCGAGCAGCACGCGACCAGCGCTGCCGACGACGAGAACGCCCTCCCCCATCGCGGAGATCACGGTCTCGAGCAGCGTTCGCTGCGCGTCGCTCTCGCCGAGACGCAGCTCCAGGTGCTCGGCGTGGCGTCGCAGCGCGGAGCCGGACGCCTCGCTGCGACGCAGCGCGGCCTGATGCACCGTCCAGCCGATGAGCGCGGCCGCTCCGAGTGCAGCGAGGATCGTGACTTCGTGGATCACGGCGGGAAGATGGCGCGGATCCGGTCTCCGCGGCTACTCCGCAAAGCGATAGCCGACGCCCCGCACCGTCTCGATCCGGTCGCCGGCGGGCCCGAGCTTCTCGCGCAGCCGCTTCAAATGCGTGTCGATCGTGCGCAGCGTCACCGTGACGTCCGAGCCCCAGATTTCGTCCAGCAGGCGTTCGCGCGTCAGCACGCGGCCCGGGCGGCGCATCAGCGTCGCGAGCAGTTGGAACTCCTTGGCCGTGAGGATCACCTCTTCGTTCTCGACGTAGCAGCGGTGGCGATCGAGATCGATGCGCACGAGATCGCGCTCGAGGATGTTTCCCTCGGTCGCTGCGCCTGCGCGACGCCGCAACAGCGCACGCACGCGGAGCACCAACTCGCGCGGGCTGAATGGCTTGGTCACGTAGTCGTCGGCCCCCAGTTCGAAGCCGACGACGCGATCCACTTCTTCGGACTTGGCGGTCAGCATCAGCACCAGCAGATCGGCGAACTCGGGGCGGCCGCGCAACCAGCGGCACACCTCGGTCCCGGGCATATCGGGGAGCATCAGGTCGAGCACGACCAGATCCGGCGCGGCGCGCTGGAGCTTCTCGAGCGCTTCGCGACCACTTGCGGCCGTCTCGACCGTGAAGCCGGCTTCGACCAGCGAGAGACGAACCAGTTCGAGAAGATCGGGTTCGTCGTCGACGACGAGGACGCGTGCTGCCATTGGGCGCAAAGGTATCGACTCGACCGGGGCTCTCCATGCCTGCGAGGTCCCGTCACGGTTTCGTCGCAAGCACTCCGCGTTCCAGCCACACAGAGCGCGCCAGCTTGTCCCAGAACCCTCTGATAGCGTGCGGATCCATGCAACAGTCCGCCCCCGCTGTTCTCGTGTTCGCGATCGCCTGCGCATTCTCCGTCGCTGCGTTCGCTGCGGACCCGCCGGCTGCCGCGCCCCCGCCCAGCGAGGATGCGCCCGTCGCGGACGGACAGACCGGCCGGCAGATCTACGACAAGGTGCTCTCGAACCGCTTCCGCGCGACGCGGCAGAACGCGCGGCTGATCTCCGGCGACCGCTCGGGCAACGCGATGGAGTCGCGCATGACGGTGATCTGGAAGACCTTCCGCGACGAGAACGACAAAGCCGTCGACGGCGTCTTCTCGAAGACGGTGGTCCGCTACACGCACCCCTTCGATCTGCGCTTTTCCGCGTACCTGGTCATCAACAACGAAGACCGCCCCGACGACCAGTTCGTGTACCTGAACAGCCGTCGCCGGATTCGCCGCGTGAACCTCCGCGGCGAACCCGTGCTCGGCAGCGACTTCGGCTTCGAGGACGTGATCCCGCGCGAGATCGAGGACGCCGAGTACAAACGCATCTCGGACGAGAGCTTCGATGGGCGCGCGTGTTACGTCGTCGAAGTCGTGCCGCTGGCTTCGGCGAACTCAGAGTACTCCAAGCTCCGCAGCACGATCGACAAGGAGCGCTTCGTCGTCCTTCGTACGCAGTACTGGGATCACGACGGCATCGCCGTGAAGGAAGGCACGGCCCCGTTCGCGGAGGTGCGCGAGATCGAGGGGGTCTTCGTGCCGATGCATGCCGAGATGAAGGACCTCGTCAACGAGAGTTGGAGCCGGCTGCTGATCGAAGACTTCGAGCCGAACCCGGTGCTCGAATCCGGCGAGTTCTCGCAGCGCCGGCTGGAATCACACTAGACCGGTTCTACGCCTTCGTTTTGACCAGCAACGCCGGCATCAACACCAGCTCGGCAGCCAGGCAGAATCCCACCGTCACCGCGAACAGCACGCCGAACTCGCGCAGCGTCGCGAAACTCGACAGCGCGATCACCGCGAAACCCACCGACAGCATGATCGCGGCGGTCGCGATCGGGACCCCGACGCGCAGACCCGTCACGCGTGCTGCATCGGCGGGCGACAGACCGGCGCTTCGCTCGCGGCGGTAGCGCACCAGGAAATGCACCGTGTCGTCGATCGCGATGCCGAGCGCCACCGCGCCGATCAAGCTGGTCGGTAGCGAGAGCGACGCGGCGCCGAGACCCAGCAGACCGAAATACATCGCGACCGGCAACAGATTGGGAATCATTGCGATCACGCCGAGTCGCCACGATCGCAGCGCCAACGTGACGAGCACGAAGATCACGCCCGCCGCCGCTGCGACCGACAGGAACTGCCCGCTGGCGATGCCGTCGGCGCTGCGCGCGAGCAGGATCACATTGCCGGTCGTCTCGCCCTTCAAGCCCTTCGGCAGCACCTCGCGCAACAACGCGTCGAGACGCGCGACCAGCTGGCGAATCGCAGCCGAACCGACCTCGCCGGTGCGCACGATCAGATTCGCTCGCGACTGGTTCACGTTGCTGAAGCGCGCCATCTCGCCCTTCGGCGCCAGCTGGAACAGCTCGGTCACCGCGGCGCGATCGTCCGGGATGCGCTCCGCAGCCGGATCATCCCCCTCGATCGCGCGGTTCATCACGCGCAGCGTGTCGGTGACGGCGGCGGTGCGCGAAACCCCCGGGATCGCGTCGGCGCGCGCCTTCAGCGTCTCGATCACATGCAGCGCGGCGGGTTCGCGAAACGTTCCCGGCCCGTCCCCGGAGAGCACGACGTAGATCGGGATCGCGCCCGACAGACGCTGATTCACCGCGTCGAAGTCGCGACGGACCGGCGAGTCCTCGTCGAAGAACGACAGGTAGTCGGTGTCGATCACGATATTGGGAATCGCATAGGCGCAGATGACGGCTGCGATGACGCCCGCAAGGATGCAGCGATCGGCGTGGCGCGCGCTCGCGGCGGAGATCCGCGCGAGTCCCCGGTTCAGCTCCAGTACGAAGCGCTCGCTCCAACGCGCAAGCGACGCCGGCAGCGCCGACACGTCGCGGCGCGGCGGCAGTAGCGCGAGCGTCGCCGGCAGCGCCGAGAGCGCGAGGAACGTCACGCAGCCCACCCCGAGTACCGCGAAGGCGCCGAACTCCTGGATCGCGGGGACGTTGGAGAGGCACAGCGCGGCGAATCCGATCTCGGTGGTCGCCGCGGCGATCGCCATCGGCAACGCTTCGTGCGCGATGCAGCGAGCCGTGATCTCGCGGGCGTCGCCGGGCGCTGCGCGCTCTTCGTTGAAGCCGGCCAGCATGTGGATGCCGAAGACGCTGCCGATCGCGATCAGCTCCGGACCGAGCATCGAGGAGAGGATCGTCAGCGGACGGCCGAGCAACGCCATCGCAGCGAAGGTCCAGAGCACCGCGATCAGCACGTTCGCGAGCGGCAGTACGACGCCGCGACGTGTTCCGGTGGCGAGCGCGAGCACCAGCGCGATCGCCAGCACCGCGAGCGGAATCAGCACGGTGAGATCGCGAACCATGCCGCGGTAGACACTCGCCTTCGCGTGCGGACGGCCCGCGACGTGAAAGCGGACGCCCGGTCGTGCGGCGGCGTCGAGTAGCGCACCGATGCGTTCGTCGAGACCCGACGCGATGAACTCGCGGTCGCTCATCTCGCGGAAGCGCACCGAGATGCCAGCGGCGTGTCCGTCCTCGGCGATCAGGTTGCGGCGCAGCAGCGCATCGCCCATCGCGCGCGCGCGCAGCGCGGCGAGTTCGGCGGGCCGCTCAGGCACCTCCTCCATCAGCCGACCGACGTCGACCCAGTCTTCCTCCGCCACGTATCGAAACGACACCGTGTCGGCCAGACTTTGGACGTGGAGCACACCGGGAAGCCGCGCGATCTCGCGATGGACGCGTTGCAGCAGCAACAGATTGTCGCGCTCGAAGATGTCGCCGTCGGTATCGAGCGCGATCACGAAGATCTCGTCGTTGCCGAACTCGCGAACTGCCTGCTCGTAGATCGCCCGCGCCGGATCGCCACGCGGAAGCAGCGGCTCCGTCGACGGGTCGAGCGCGAGGCGAATGCCCGGCGGATCGAAACGTACCAACGCGAGCAGCGCCGCCAGCGAGACGACACCGATCGCAGCGAGCACCAGCGCCGGTCGCGCGACGACGAGTTGCGGGCGGTGACCGAGCGCAACCGAGAGCGCGAGCAGCAACACGCCGGCGAGCAGCGCCCCGATCACCACCGGGTCCACGATCAGCCCCTGCACCTGCCTGCCCCCGGCGAGCCCCTGCTTCGCGCGGCGCATGGTAGACCGGACGACGCCGCTTCGGTCCCGGCGCGTTGCGGTTGTCGGTCCCCGATTCGCGGGGCATACTGCGCGCCCGTCGCATGCCGGGGCGTGGCGCAGTTTGGTAGCGCGCTTCGTTCGGGACGAAGAGGTCGCTGGTTCGAATCCAGTCGCCCCGACCACACGCGACGACGGGCCCCGGCGCAATCCGGGGCCCGCTCTCGTTTCGCAGGGCTTCGTTTCGCCCCCTTCTCGTTGCGCGGGCCTTTCCGTTGCTCCGTCGATCCGCTGCGTCACACCCGCGACCGGCAACTCCCGTCGCGCAGCGGCGCTGTGGTAACGAAAGCGCATCGGCGCGGTCGACACCTGATCATTGTCAGATCGTGTGACGCCGCGCGCACGCCGGCAAAATGCCGGCAGCTTCCGATGATTCCGTTGACAAGGTGGGTACCGGACTGGCAGGATCCGCGAGCCCGTTCGCGCGATGCGGCGGCATATCCCGCTGGAGTCCCCCCGATGAATCATGCTGAGCTCGCGTGGGAATTCGCCGATCTCTTCGCCGAGCTCGACGTCGAGAACCTGAACGAGATCCTCGCCAAGAATGTTTCGCTCGAGACGCTCGACTTCTTCCAGCAGTACAGCGAGTCATTCGCCGCCGGAGCGGGTATCGAAGGCGCGAGCGCCGATCGCCTGCCCAACCTGTTGTTGATGGGCTACCTGCTGCGAGTCGTCGAAGAACGACTGATCGACGGCGAAGAAGAGCCGCTCGCCTGACGGGATGCTGATCGAGCGACACGCGTGAAGGTTCCCGAGCGCTGGCCCGTCGGTCGTCGGCTGCTGCTTCTGCGGCACGGCGAAACCTATCAGCCCCGCCTCGACGCGCCGATGGTGGGGCCCGACGAAGATCCGCAGCTCCCGCTGACCGAACGCGGTCGCGAACAACTGCGCGAAGTCGCGGCATGGGTTGCGGACGTGCCGATCGAGCACGCGTACGCATCACCGTTCCGGCGCGCGCAGGAAACCGCGAAGATCGTCGCGGAACCCCACGGACTCGAAATCGCGACGCTCGACGCATTGGCCGAGCTTCCGCTCTACGCGGCTCCCGGCGGCACGCTGCGCGACGTCGCACACCGCTACATCGGTCTCGTGCGCGATCTCGCCGAGCACGCGCCGCACGAAGTGCTGCTCGATGGCGAGCGTTCGCTCGGCTCGATCCTCGACGACGCACTCGCCGCGATCCGCGTCGCGATGGAATGTGCCACCGGCACCGTGCTGGTGGTCGCGCACGGCGGGCTAAACCGCTTCCTGCTCGGGCACTGGCTCGGCATCCCGCCCGCGCGTTCGATCGGGATCGAGCAGAACTTCGCGTGTGTGAACGTGGTGGAGTTCGTCGGCAGCGGGCGCCCGTTTGTGCGGGCGCTCAATGTCACGCTGCATGATCCGCTGAAATCCGAATCCCCAGGCATCTAGGAGGGCAACGTGGCGACTTCGATTCGAGTGGTTCTCAGCAAGGGTGCGCCGGCTCCCGTCGGGCCGTATTCGCAGGCGATCATCGCGGGCGACCTCGTCTTCGCGGCGGGCCAGATCCCGATCGATCCCGCCACCGGCAAGCTGGTCGAGGGCGACATCGAAGTGCAGGCAGAGCGCGTGCTCCAGAACATCCGCGCGGTGCTGGCGGAAGCCGGCACTTCGCTCGCGAGGGTCGTAAAGGCGACGGTATTCCTGGCCGACCTCGCCGATTTCCCGCGCATGAACACCGTCTACGCGCGCCACTTCACCAGCGACCCGAAGCCCGCGCGATCGACGATCCAGGTCGCCAAGCTACCGGCGGGCGCGTCGATCGAGATCGAGGTCGTCGCCGCACTCTAGTTCCCGCGTAGCGAGCCAATGGCGAGCGGCGAGGTTCATCAGGCCTTCCCGCGTAGCGAGCCGGCGGCGAGCGGCGAGGTTCCTGAGGTCAAGCGGCGCAGGTTCACCGCGTTCACGGCGACATGCGCGACGACCGGCGCCACCAGGTTCCCGGTCACCGCATAGAGTCCTCCGAGCAAGAAGCCCGCTGCAAGCGCGAAGGCGGTCCACGGCAGCAGTTCGCGTCGCGGCACCAGATGCGCGAGCGCGAACAGCAGGCTCGCCCAGACGAGACCCACTTGCGGTTGCAGCGCGCCCCGGAACAGAGACTCCTCGGCGATTCCACTCGACACAGCGAGCACGAGGCAGTCGCGAAGCCGGAGCGGGCCGAGCGCCTCGCCGAGGATGCGCGCCAGCGTCTGGCCCATCCGGGTGCGCGCGGTCAGCTCTGCCGAGCCCTGAATCACCAGCGCGCCGGCTGCGAGCCCCAACATCGGATCGCGCAGCCAGTGGACCCTGTCCGCGGCCGAGGCGACGAGCAGGCTCTCGCGCTGGAACCCGACCCGCCAAAGCAGCGCAGCGGCCAGAAAGACCGCGTAGAAGAGCAGCGCGCGTCGCACCAGCGGATTGGGCGCATCCATCATTGATCTCCCCGCGCGCCGGAAACGATCGCGTTGACACCGGCGGGTTCGCCCCGGTAGGTTGGGGCTTGGACGGGTCGGGCGCTCTCCCCGGAGGGCTCCGGCCCGTTCATTTCGACCTTCCCCCCCTGGCCGACGCCTCCACGATCAGAAAGGCCGCGCGATGTCAGATCGGGTTCCGATGCGAGCGAGCGGCTATGCCGCTCTCGAAGCCGAGCTGAAGCGCCTGAAGAGCGTCGAGCGCCACAAGATCGTCAAGGAGATCGAGATCGCTCGCGCCCACGGCGACATCTCGGAGAACGCCGAGTTCCACGCCGCGAAGGAGCGCCAGTCTCACGTCGAGGGACGCATCATTCATCTCGAGGACCGCCTCGCGAGGGCCCAGGTGATCGACCATATCGGCCAGAACCCCGATGCGGTGCGCTTCGGCGCGACCGTGCAGCTCACGGACATCGAGAGCGGCGACGAGGTCACCTACACGATCGTCGGGGAGGACGAGTCCGACGCCTCGAAGGGGCTGATTTCGGTAGGCTCCCCGATCGCCAGGGCCCTGCTCGGCAAGCCGGTCGACGAAGTCGTCACGGTCCAGGTGCCGCGCGGCAGCCGATCCTTCGAGATTCGCGCGATCCGGTTCGAGTAGTGTCCGTGCGAGTAGTGTCCGGGTCGTTCGATTGATTTTCGGGACCCACTTCTTAGAATGCGCGTCCGTTCCCCGGTAGCTCAGTTGGTAGAGCAATCGGCTGTTAACCGATTTGTCGTAGGTTCGAGTCCTACCCGGGGAGCCATTTCCGCTCGGACGAATGCGCCAGGGCTTCGATCTTGAGCGACGCGAACGCACCGCATCCGGCTCCGCCGTGGCGCTCGTTGCGCTGCTGGCTCGCCGCAGCTGCGTTGCTGCTCGCTCTTCTGTTCGGCGCCGGCCTCGTAGCGCTGCGCGCGGGCGTCGCGATGCTCGAGCGCCAAGTAGTTTCCGCGCTCGGACCGGGCGCCCAGGTCGGGCACCTCGGCGCCGACTGGAACGACGTCGAGATCACCGACGTCCGGATCGCCGCGCAGCGCGGCTGGCCCGCTCCGGAATCCCTGCGAGCACAGCGCGTACGGATCATCCCGAGCTGGCGCTCGCTGCTCTCCGAGCAAATCGAGATCGCGCGCATCGAGGTGACGGGCGGCTATCTCTCGGCGCTCCGCACGCGCGACGGGCATCTGCGGCTGCTGCCGATACTGATCCCTATCGGCGACGCGTCGCGCGCGAACGCGCAGCCAACCTCGAATGCCGATGCAACGCCTCTCGCAGAGCACCCGACCGCGCGCAGCGTTTCGATCGGCGAGATCCAGATCGTGAACGGCGAAGTCGAGTTCTTCGACGAGACGGTCGCGCGACCGCCGTGGAAGGTCCGCCTCCAGCAGATCGACGCGACGCTGCGCGACCTCGTGGCGCCGGCGCAGGGCGGCCAGCTGCCATTCGAGTTGAGCGCCGAACTCGCCGGGCCGCAGCGCAACGGCCGCGTCGCGCTGTCGGGCTGGCTCGATCCCGGCACGCAGGACCTCGAACTCACCGGCTCGCTGCGCGCGGTCGATCTGCTCGCGCTGCAGCCGTATTTCGTCGAGGAGGCGAAGCAGCGACTGAGCGGCGGCGCGCTCGATCTCGACATCACCGCGCAGGTCCGTTCCAGGCGATTGCACGCGCCGGGTCGTCTGACGCTCTCGCAACTCCACTTCGTGCAAGGCGGCAGCGCCAAGGCGATCGTGCTCGGCGTTCCGCGCGATCTGCTGTTCGCCGGTTTGCAGGCGAAGGGCGGCAAGATCTCGCTCGATTTCTCGCTCGACGGCGACATCGACGACCCGAAGTTCTCGCTCCACGAAATGCTTTCGACGCGCATCGCATTGCAACTCGCGAAGGAACTGGGCTTCAGCGTCGGTGGACTCGTGGAAGGCGTCGGCGGCCTGGGCCTCGAGGGCCTGAAAGGCGCCGACAAGGCCGCGGGCGGGATCGGTTCCGCGTTGCGCAAGCTGCTTCCGCAACGGCGATAGCAAGACGCAACGCGCGCGGACGCTCTCTGCATCGGCGTCGCGCGACCTGTGCGTCGTCGCGCGTGCGAACGCGGTGACGCGAAACCTCGCGCGTAGCCGTTTCGCAGCCAGTAGCGGCCGATACACTCCCGGCCTGCGCGGGCCGGGCGCGCCGAAACCGGGAGGGGCATGGCATGAGGCGCGTGCGCGGCGCAGCGCGGGGCAGACTCGCAGCTTCGCTTTCGATCGCTGCCATGGCGATCGCGCTGGGCATCGGAGTCGCCCCGCAGCCGAGTGCTGCGCAGCAGGATCCGCCCGCCGCGCCGCCGCAGACGCAGGCGCCCACCCCCGAACCGACAGCAGAAGCGAAGCCGGCGCCAAAGCCCAACGCGCCGAAGCGATCCGCGGTGTCCAAGCCGCCCATGGAGCCGGCGGCGCCGCCGCCGCCGCCGAGCGAACAGGCCTGGGTGCGCGGCGAGCTGAGCGTGAACTTCCGCGCCAATGCGTCGCCGACCAGCGCGCCCGTCGGCATCGCGAAGACAGGCGATCAAGTGGGCGTCTACGAGCGCCGCGGCGATTGGGCGCGGGTCCAGCTCGGCGAGTCGACCGGGTGGCTCCCCACGTCATTCCTCGAACCGCAGCCGCCGCCGCACGAACGCGTCGCGCAGCTCGAAGCTCAGGTCGCCGACTTGCAGGCGAAGCTCGCCGCCGCGGCGCAGCAGGCGAGCGAACAGAACGCACGCGTCGATCAACTCGCCACCGCCGACACCGAGCGCGCCGAAGCGATGCGCCGGCTCAGCGAAGAGAACCGCGACCTGCGCGCCGGCGAGCGCTGGCCCTATCTGGTGACAGGCGCGGGCATTCTCGGCATCGGCCTCGCCGTTGGTCTGCTGCTGCGCGGCAGCACGCGACGCTCCTCGTCGCGCATTCGCTTCTGAACGACTGCAGACTCGCGATGCGAGCGAAGAGTATGGGGCTGCGATGAACGACGTGCTCCGCATCGACGATCCGATTCGCTGCGGCATCGTGCTCTCGGGCGGTGATCGCGACTCGGTGCGCAGCCAGGCGCAGCGCGCCGAAGCGCTCGGCTTCGATTCGCTCTGGGTCGGCGATCACATCGCGTTCCATGTGCCGATCCCGGATTCGCTGGCGATGCTGTCCTTCGCCGCTGGCGTGACCGAGCGCATCGCGCTCGGCACCGCGGTCTACCTGCTGCCGCTGCGACATCCGACGCTGATCGCGAAGACCACCGCGACGGTCGATCTGCTGTCGGGCGGCCGGCTCGTGCTCGGCGTCGGTGTGGGGGGCGAGTTCCCGCCCGAGTTCGCAGCGGTGGGTGTGCCGGTGGCCGAACGTGGCGCGCGCGCCGACGAGGCGATCGGCGTGGTGCGACGGCTGTGGACAGAAGACGGCGTCGCGCACGAAGGCAAGCACTTTCACTTCGGTGCGGTGACGGTGGCGCCGAAGCCCGTCCGCGTGCCGCCGATCTGGGTCGGCGGTCGCGCGCCGGTGGCGATGCGACGCGCCGGGCGCCTCGGCGACGGCTACATCTCGCACATGACCGACGCCGATCGCTATCGCGAGAATCTCGCGTCGATTGCAGGGGCCGCGCACGATGCGGGCCGCCGCGACGTCGCCTTTACGCCGGCCTGCTTCCTGTTCACGTTCCTCGAAGATCGCTTCGAGGACGCCGAGAAGAAGGCGGCCGCGCTGCTCGGCATGATCTATCGCCGCGACTTCTCGGAAGCGGCGAAGCGCTACTGCCTGCTCGGGCGCCCCGAAGATTGCCTCGAACAACTGCGCGCCTTCGCGCGCGCGGGCGCGCGCCACTTCATACTGGTGCCGCTCTCCGACCCTGCCGCGTTCGCCGAGCGCGCCGCGGCGGAGATCCTGCCGCAGCTGCGCACGCTCGCGACGTAGCAGCCGTCAATAGCGCAGCGCCAGCGCGACGCCGTTTCGGTTCGGCGCAAGAGCTGCCAGCGCGTACGGGGCCCGTCGGTGCCGAACGCTTGCAGCGCGAGTTTCGCCGCGTGCAGTCGCCAATCGCGACGCGACTCGGCCCGCAACCTGCAGCAGATTGAGGGCAGACATATCGGCGAGATACGCTAAACGGGAGAGCTACGCGAGCGAAAAACGAGACCCGAAGCGGAGTGGATTTGGCAGCAGCGGAACAGGCGAGCCGAGCCGGAGCGGCGACCCGGCAGGACGGCGATCGGCTCTCGGCCCGCGCCGTGCTTCATGTGCTCGTGCGCTGCATCCGCGTGCTCGGCACCGCGCGCTGGCATCTGGTCGGACTCTGCGTCGGGTTCGCGGCACTCGCGCTCGCGCTGCTGGCGCCGTCGCTGATCTTCCTCGACCTGTTCTGGACGCGCGCGCTGCAGGGCGAAGCGCTGCCCGCCGTGCAAGCCTGGCTGCTGCGACTCGACCCGGCCGTCGCAGTCGACGTGGCTTCGCTTTCGATTTCGGTCCGACGCAGTGTGGCGTTGCGCACGGTGGTGGGCGGCGTCGCGATCACTGCGGTGGCGCTGCCACTCTTCTTCGCGCTCTGGTACTACCAGATCTGGATCCTACAGCGCGTCAATCAGGCGCTGCGCATCGAGCTGCTCGACCGCTTGCAGGCGCTCTCGCTGCGCTTCCACAGCGAAGCGCGCGTCGGCGACGCGATCTACCGGCTCACGCAGGACTCGGCGATGGTCACGCAGCTCGTCGATGTGATGCTGCTGACGCCGCTCTCGGCGATCGGCACCTTTCTCTACGCATTCGCGATCGTCAGCTCGCTCGATCCGCGCATGGCGCTGCTGCTGGCCGCTGCGTGGCTTCCCGCGCTGCTCCTCGGTCGCGCGTTCTCTTCGCCACTGCGACGTGACTTCCGCCGTGCGCGCGAAACCAACGCCGCGCTCACCGCGCAGATCCAGGAAGTCGTGGCGGGGATTCGCGTGCTGAAGGCATACGGCGCCGAGGCGCGCGCGCAGACGCGCTTCGAGGCCGCGTCACGCGACGCCTTCGACGCCGCGTTCCGCGCGCGCAGCCGCTTCGCGATCTACGCGATCGCGCTGTTCGCGAGCGTGGGCCTGGTACTGGTCGCCGGCGCCGCCTGGGGCGCCTTCGAGTCGAGCAAGCAGGCGACGCTCTTCGCGACGCGACTGTTCGCGACAACGGGCGTCGTGACGTGGAGCCTCGGCGTCTTCCAGTTCTTCAAGGATCGCTTCGGCGACGGCAGCAACTCGGTGCGGCGGCTGTTCCGCACCTGGGCAAAGGTCCAAGACGTTGCGGTCGGACTCGACCGCGTCTTCGAAGTGCTCGACCAGCAGCCTGAAGTGCAGGACGCGGACTCGGCGCGCGATCTCGACGGCGTGCGGCGCGGAATCGCTTTTTGCGATGTCGCATTCCACTACCGCGAGAACCGCCCGGCGCTGTCGCACGTCGCGTTCGAAGCGCCGATCGGCGCGATCACCGCGGTCGTCGGGCCGACCGGCGCGGGCAAGAGCACGCTGCTGGCGTTGGCGCTGCGGCTCTTCGATCCGGACCGCGGCGCCGTGACGATCGACGACGTCGATCTGCGCGCGCTGCGTGTCGCGAGCTTGCGTCGCCATGTCGCGATCGCGCTGCAGGAGAACTTGCTATTCGGCACCACGATCCGCGAGAACATCCGCTTCGCGGTGCCGGATGCTTCCGACGAAGAGGTGCACGCCGCGGCGCGTGTCGCGTGCGCGGACGAGTTCATCGAGAAGCTGCCGCTCGGCTACGACACGCCGCTCGGCGAGCGCGGCACGAAGCTCTCGACAGGTCAGCGCCAGCGGCTCTCGATCGCGCGCGCGGTGCTGAAGGACACACCGGTGTTGCTGCTCGACGAGCCCACCGCGTCGCTCGACGTCGAAACCGAGCGCCGCGTGCTCGCGAATCTGCATGCGTGGGGCAAGCAGCGCGCGATCCTGCTGGTGACGCACCGGCTCTCGACGGTGCGCCAGGCCGATCAGATTGCCGTGATCGAGGCGGGGCGTGTGGTCGAAGTCGGCACGCACGACGCGCTGCTCGCGCTCGCTGGCGGCAGCTACCGGCGACTGGTCGAAACCGAAACGAGCAGCGCACGCGACGCGGAGCGCGCGTGACACCGCTGGAAGCACTGCGCCGCGTGTTTCGCTATGCGGCGCCGTTCCGCGCGCGCTTCGCGGTGAAGCTCGCGCTGCTGGTCACCAGCCTGCTGCCGCTGGTGCTGATTCCGTGGCCGGGCAAGATCGTGATCGATCACGTGATCGAGGGAATCCCGTTGGACCCCGCGGCCTACCCGTTCTTCATCCGCCCCTTCACCGAGCTGTTGCTCGGAGCGACACCGCTCGGGATCCTCGGCTGGACCGCCGCGCTACAAATCGCGCTGTTGCTGCTGGTCGGCGCGTTCGGCGCGAGCGCGCGCGAACAGGACCAGGCCGACGCCGTACTCGCCAGCGGCTACGACACCCAGACGCGCAGCGAGAACGAAGCCAATGCCGGCTTCTCGCTCGCTGGCGGGCTCTTCGGCTGGATCGACTTCCGTTACACGATCCGTCTCACGCAGGATCTGAACCACTTCTACCGCGCGAGTCTCTTCGAGCGCATCCACGCGCTGCCGATGACGGCCTTCGACGACGAACGCATCGGCGACGCCGTCTACCGCGTGATGATCGACACGCCGGCGATCACCTCCGCCACGCACCGCATCCTGCTGACGCCGATCGGCGCGCCGATGAGCATCGCGATCGCAGCGGCTGCGATGGCGTTCACGGTCGCCAATCAATCGGGGCTGGTGTTCGCCGCGCTGGCGATGATCCCGGTGGCGCTGCTCGCGAGCCTTCCGTTCGCGACGAGCATGCGAAGCCGTAGCCTCGCGAGTCGCGCGGCGGGATCGGTCACCACGTCGACCGCCGAGGAGGGTCTCTCGCAGGTGCTCGCGGTGCAGAGTCTCGGTGCGTCGCAACACCAGCGCGATCACTTCGACCGCGATTCGCAATCGTCGTTCGGCGCCTATCGCGCGGTGGTGCGCACCAGCATGGCCGCCTTCTTGCTGGGCTTCGTCCCCGGTTCGATCGTCGTCGGCTGGGCGATCCTGCACGCGACCGACCTGGTCATCTCCGGCACGATGAGCCGCGGCGACTTCCTGGTGATCTTCACCTACTTCGTGCAGGCGACGATCGCCGCGATCACGCTCGGCAGCCTGTGGTTCGACCTGCAAGGTGCGTCGGCCGGACTCGAGCGCGTGTTCTTCCTGATGGATCAACCGTCGGACTGTGACGCGGCGAATGCGCAACCACTGCCCGCGCTGTGCCGCGGCGTTCGCTTCGACGCCGTCGACTATCACTACCCGGACGGCACGATCGCGCTGCAGCGCGTCTCGTTCGAGGCGCGCGTCGGCGAAGTGACCGCGGTCGTCGGGCCGGCGGGTTCAGGCAAGACCACGCTTGCACACCTGTGCGCGCGATTTCTGATGCCGACCGCAGGAAGCGTCAGCTTCGACGGCGTCGATGCGCGTGCGTGCACGATCGAGTCGCTGCGCGCGGACATCGCATACGTGTTCCAGGAGACGTTCCTGTTCGACGGCACGATCGAAGACAACCTGCGCCTCGTCGCGCCAAACGCGAGCGAAGCGCAGCTGCACCACGCGCTCGAGCAGGCGCACGCGTCCGAGTTCATCGATCGGCTGCCCGACGGGCTGCGCACCCGCGTCGGTCGCGGCGGCTCGCAGCTCTCGGTGGGACAGCGCCAGCGACTCGCGATCGCGCGCGCACTCGTCCGCGACTCGAGGATCCTGATCCTCGACGAACCGACCTCGGCGCTCGACCCCGACACCGAAGCGGCGCTCGTCCAGTCGCTCCGTCTGGCCGGACGCGACCGGCTCGTGCTGGTCGTCGCGCACCGTCTCTCGACGATCCGCGCGGCGGATCAGATCCTGTTCCTCGAGGATGGCAGCCTGCTGGAATCGGGTACGCACCAGCAACTGCTTTCGCGGCCGGGTGGGTCGTACCGGCACTTCGTGGAATTGCAGGACGGCGGTGAGAGCGGACCCGAGACGAACTAGGCGATCGGCGCGTAGCGCTTCTTCGCTTCCGCCGGACTGAGCCCCGCCGCCACCGCGATCGCTTCGAGTCGCTTCGGGTCGTCGAGGTCGCTCTGCTCGATGCGCGTCTGCAGCGCGCGCGCGGCGCGGAACCAACCGCTTTTCGTGTCGACGTCGCGCACGCGCGTCTTGCCGGTCTTGGCGTCCTGGATGGCGGTGAACGGCACCGGCACGAGGTTCTCGGCCTGGCGCGTGATCAGCACGCTCTGCGTGCCGGCTTGCAGTGCGAAGACCGCGAACGCGCCGAGATCGCGGGTGTAGTCGCGGTCGTAGGCAGTGGGCTTGTTGCAGCGCAGCTCGTAGCCGACGTCCTTCTCGCCGCTGGCAATCGCAATGCCGCGCTTGCCGAGCGAATCGGTCACCGCGTTGCGCAGCACCTTCCCGAGCGGCACTTCGGCGAGACGGATGTGACCGTGCTCGTCGCGCGGCACACCCGCAAGAATCGCGAGGTCGGCTTCGTCGAGTCGCTCGGCGATGCCCTCGGCGATCACCGCGACGCCGTCGATGCGACCTTCGAAGGCGAGCCGCTTCACGACGGCTCCTTCGAGGATGCGCACCACGTCGTCGAGTTTGATGTTGCCAGGCGGGAACTCCTCGGGGATCAGCGTCACCGGCGCGCCGGCCGACTTGCCGGCGCCGAGAGCGAGCGAGCCGGACTTGCGTCCCATCAGCACCACGTAGAACCAGCGGTTCGTGGTGCGGCAATCCTCGATCAGGTTCTCGACGATCGTCGCGGCGAGTTCGCGCGCGGTTTCGTAGCCGAAGGTCGGGATGCCGGCGGGCAGTGGCAGATCGTTGTCGATCGTCTTCGGCACGTGCGCGACCTGGATGCGGCCCGACGCCTGCTCGGCGACGCGCCGCGCGGAGAACGCGGTGTCGTCGCCGCCGATCGTGATCAGGTGGTCGATGCCGAGCGCGGTGAGCGATTTCACCACGGCTTCGAGCGTCTCGGCCTTCCTGGTCGGATTCGCGCGCGAGGTGCGGAGGATCGAACCGCCCTGCAGGTGCACGCTCGCGACATCGGCGAGCGTCAGCTGCTGCACGTGACTGGTGTCGCCTTCCATCAGCCACTTGAAGCCGTCGAGGCAGCCGACGACGCGCGCGCCGGAGTGCAGCGCGACGGTCGCGGCCGCGCCGATCACGCCGTTGATGCCGGGCGCCGGCCCGCCACCGACGAGAATTCCGAAGGTCGCCATGCGCAACTCGCCTCCACTGCGCCGCGATTGCGGCAATGCGCCCGTGAGCCGTGTTCGGGTTGGCGGCCGTCCGGTCGCCAACCGGGATCATCAGGCCGGGATCATCAGCCGGGGGAAGATGACCGCGGCTGGCGGAGCTGACAAGCGCCCGCGCGCAGTGACGCGCTCCGTCACTCGGGCCGCAAAGCGTCGCCAAATCGACCCAGCCGAGCGCCGCGTCCCGATGCGCAACGGGCGATCGAAAACGTCGCGCGAGCGCGGGATTCCGTCGTTGCTTTACCGGCGCACGAACGCGCGGCGCCGCGTCGGCACGGACCTCGCACTCGAGGGTAGCGACATCGGAGGACCATGCAGATGCTGAGACGCAAATCATTCCTCGCGCTGGCCGCGCTGGCGGCCCTTGCCGCGGCCCCCGCGTCGGCCATCCCGATTGGCGCTGCCGGCTTCGGCGCCGCAAAGATCGTGGAGAGCTTCGAGGGTCTGACGGCCGGATCGAACATCACCATCGGCCTCGGCGCGAGCCTGCTGCAACCGGGAACGGTGAGCGCCTTCGCCTTCG
Source organism: uncultured Spirochaetales bacterium (assembly GCA_964353555.1). Classification (GTDB taxonomy): domain Bacteria; phylum Myxococcota_A; class UBA9160; order UBA9160; family PR03; genus PR03. The sequence continues at coordinate 13,006 of CAYGWM010000020.1, read as the reverse complement.
CGAGCGGTGTCGTTCTGATCAGCCCGGTCCCGAACCCGGGTGTGTTCAACAAGGGCGCCTTCGTGCACAACTTCGCGCTCGCGACCGACGTCAGCAACAACTGGGGCAGCAACGGCAACGTCGCGAGCGCGGCCAACGTGCCGCTGGGTTCCGCGTACATGGGCGCCTTCGCGGCCAGTGGCAACGCGTCGTTCACGCTCTCGTTCGCAACGCCGCAGGACCGTGTCGGCGCCTACGTGACCGGAGTCAATGGCACCAGCGTGACGATGCGCGTCTACAACGCCTCGGGCGCGCTGCTCGAAACGGTGAACGCGGCGACCGTGCCGGTCGGCAGCTGGGGCACGAACTTCATCGGCATCCAGCGCCCCGACCAGATCTCGCGCGTGGTGTTCTCAGCGCCGGACTTCGGAATCGACGGACTCACCTTCGAGAACGACCTCGTGCTGGTGCCCGAGCCTTCGACGCTGACGGCGCTCGCGATGGGTCTATTCGGGATGTGGGGACTTGCGGTGCTCGGCCGCGGCCAGCGCACGGCGGCGCCCATCCCGGTCGAGCCGAGCTGAGTTCACAGGCTGCTAGCGCGCGCGCCCGAGGCCGCGCAGCAGCGCGGCTTTGAGTCCCGCGGCCGAGCCGCTGCCGGCCGATTCGCGCGACGACGCGGCGATGCGCGGCAGCGCCGTCGCACCCGGCAGCGCCAGATCGCGCGCCACTTCCTCGGCCAGCGCGCGCAGCTCGCGGTACACGCTGGTACCGCGCGCGTGGTGCAGCACCGACAGCGGGCGCCCGCTCTCGGAGTTCAGCGCCTCGACGCGCGGGCTGCGCGACAGCGACGTCTCGTAGATCGCCCAGCCGCGGCTTTGCACTTCGCTGCGCAGCCGCGACGAGAGTTCCTCGCCGCTCGTCTCGATGTGCGTGCGGCGGTCGACGAGCGTCAGCAGCACGCGCGCCCGCGCCGCGTAACTGGTGCCCGCGAGGATCGAGAACACCTTCCCGGCCTCCTCGAGCGAGGTCCAATCCGCGACCGGCACGATCACGCGATCGGCCGCGTGCAGCGCGTTGCGCGTCAGCGCTTCGAGGTCGCTCTTGGTGTCGATGATCACGAGGCCCGGCCACTCGGTGTGATCGAGAATCCGGCCGAGCGTCTCCGGATCAGCGGCGCGTGCCTTCAGCAAAGCGGTGTCCGGCGCCGACGGCACGTAGTGCACGCCGTACTGGCCCATGTGGATCAGTCGTTCGAAGCTGCGCTCGGCCCAGCCGTGTTTGACGTTGCCGTCGCCCATCGGCTCGCCGTCGAAGCCGAACATCCGCTCGATGACTCCCTGGTCGTCGAGCGAAAACACCAGGATCGGCAGGTTCTCGTGCAGCGCGCGCAGATAGATCGCGAGGTTGGTGGCGACGGTAGTCTTGCCGACGCCGCCCTTGTTCGAGGAAACCGCGAGCACATGGCCGATGCGGCGCGGCGACTCCTCGTTGGATTGGGGGGATTCTGCAGACACATCGAGCAATGTACCCGGCCGAATCGGGACGCGCCCGGGGCCTCGCCGGGCTATCGTGCGGCCGATGCGGGTTGTTGGCGTCATTCCTGCGCGCTTCGCGGCGTCGCGCTTCCCGGGCAAGCCGCTCGCCGAGATCGCGGGCGTGCCGATGGTGCAGCGTGTGTGGGAAGGCGCACAGCAGGCAAAGCGCCTCTCGCGCGTACTCGTCGCCACCGAGGACGAACGCATCGCCGCCCTGTGCCGCGCCTTTGGCGCCGAAGTCGCGATGACCTCGCCCGACCACCCGACTGGCACCGACCGCATCGCCGAAGTGGCCGCGGGTCTCGATGAAGAAATCATCGTGAACATCCAGGGCGACGAACCGCTGATCGAGGGTTCGGTGATCGACGCGGCGATCGACGCGCTGATCGCCCATCCCGAAGTCCCGATGTCGACCGTCGTGCATCCGGCCGACCCCGACGCGCTCGACGATCCGAACCGCGTGAAGGTCGTGCTGGATCTGCGCGGCCGCGCGCTGTACTTCTCACGCAGCAGGATTCCTCATGTGCGCGACGGCGCGACGATGCAATTGTGGCAGCACGTCGGCCTCTACGCCTACCGCCGCGCGTTCCTGTTGGCGTTCGTGAAGCTGGCGCCCACCGGACTCGAGCGCGCCGAGTCGCTCGAGCAACTGCGCGCGCTCGAGAACGGCTACGCGATCCAGGTCGCGACGATCGAGGGCTGCTGGCGCGGCGTGCCGGTCGACGTGCCCAGCGACATCGCGCTGGTCGAAGCCGCGCTGAAGAAATCCGGACGATGCTGACCGCGGTGTTGCTCGGCTTCGTGCTCGGCATCCGTCACGCGGCGGACCCCGATCACGTCGCGGCGATCGCCGCACTGGTGGCGCGCCATCGCCGCGCCAGCGTCGCCGCGCGGATCGGCGCGGCGTGGGGCGTCGGGCACAGCCTGACGATCGTGCTGGTTGGTGGCGCGCTGGTCGCGATGCGGATCGTCGTGCCTCCGTCGTTCTCGATCGGCGCCGAGCTACTGGTCGCGGCGATTCTGATCACGCTCGGCGTCGCGAATCTGCGCTCGCTGCGCAGCACTGCGACTGCTTCCGAGCATCACGCTGCGACGCATTGCCTCGGCAGCACGGGCTTGCGCGCATTCGGAATCGGCATCGCGCATGGACTCGGCGGCAGCGCGGCCGTCGCGCTACTCGCGCTCGCGGCGATGCCCACGCCCGCGGCCGCCGTCGTGTACCTCGCCGTCTTCGGCGCCGGCACCGTGGGCGGCATGGTCGCGCTGTCGTTCGGTCTCGGGATCCCGCTCGCGGCGGCAAGCGACGCACCATCGCTTTCGCGCTGGGTGCTCGGCGGCAGCGGCGCGCTGTCGATCTGCGCCGGCATCTATCTCGCGCTCGCAACCGGCGCCTTCACCGCCTCGCTCTGAGTGCCGGTCCCCGTCCGCGCGTGAGGCGCCCGCTCCTTCTGCTCTATTTCGTGTCTGGCATCGGCGCGTTGATCGTCGAGACGGTCTGGATGCGCTGGCTGCGCGGCCTGCTCGGCGCGACGGCGCCCGCCGCATCGGCCACGCTGGTGGCGTTCTTCGCGGGGCATGCGCTCGGCGCGGCGTGGTCCGTGCGACGAGCGGGGAAGGCGGCGCGGCCGCTCGCGCTCTACGGGCGATTGGAACTCGCTGCCGCCGCTGCCGCGTGCGCGGTACCGCTCGGCCTGCTGCTCGGCGAACGCGCACTGACGCTCGTCTACGACGCCGTGCGCGACGTGCCGGGCACGCTCGCGCTGGTGCGCTTCGCGGTCGCGCTCGTTGCGTCGCTGCCCGCGGCGTTCTGCTTCGGCGCCACCTTCCCGGTGATCGCCTCGGCTGCGATCGGCGCCCCGTCGCAACTCGGTGCGCGCGGCGGCGCGCTCTACGCGGTGAACACGCTCGGCGCTGCGCTCGGCACCGCGCTCGCGAGCTTCTGGCTTCCGGGACTCATTGGTGTATCCGCGACGTACGGCTTCGCGATCGCGTGCCTCGCTCTCGCGGGGGGCGGTGCGCTCGCGCTCTCGCGCAACCCGGCTGCGATCGCCCAGCGCGAGCCAGAACACAGTGCGTCGCAACCGGAGCCAGAGCCGCAGGCGGCGCCGAAGTCGCGAGCGCAGCGACGGCGTGAGCAGAAGCAGGCCGAGCGCAGCGCGCCGGCTCCGGCGACGGCGCTGCGTTCCACGCGCCGTCCCGCCGCGCGCGAACTGGGCGCGCGCACTCTCACGGCAATCGCGATCGTATCGGGCTTCGGCGCATTCGCGCTGCAAGTGCTGCTGGTGCAGTCATTCGCGCAGGTACTGAACCAATCGATCTACGCGTTCGGCGCGGTGCTCGTCGTCGTGCTGGTCGCGATCGCTGCGGCGGCTGCGCTCGTCGCACTGTTGCAACGCAGATCCGCGGTCGATCCGCGCACGCTGCTCGGTCTCGCGCTGGTGGCGACCGCGCTAGCGCTCGCGGCGTTCCCGGCCTGGCTCGCGCGCACGACGAACGACTTCGCATACGTCGGAAGCGAGGCCGGCGGTCTCAGCTATCTGGCCGCTGCGCTCGGCGTCGTCGCAGCGACGGCGAGTCCGGCGCTGCTGGCCGCGTCGTTCGTGTTCCCTGCGATCTTCGCCGCAGCCGGACGCAGTGCGAGCGATCCGGCAGGGTCGGTGCTCGGACGACTCGTCGTCGCGAACACGATCGGCGCGATCGCGGGCGCGATCGCCGCACCATACTTGCTGATGCCGATCTTCGGCCTGTGGCCGTCATTCGGAGTGCTCTCACTTCTCTACGGTGTCGCTGCCGTGTTCGTGCCCTTGGTGGATCTGCGCTGGCGCCTCCGCCGTGATCTCATCCTCACCGTCGGCTGGATGGTCGTGTTCTTCCGCGCGAGCCCGCTCGCGGTGCCGCCCTTCCACCTCGCGAACGGCGAGACCGCGCTCGCCATCGAGACGACGCCCGCAGCCGTGGTGGCCGTCGTCGAACGCGACGGCGAGCGATTGATCCGCATCGACAATCACTACGCGCTCGGCGGCACCGCGGAGCGCGTTCATCAAGAACGGCAGGCACACCTCCCGCTCGTGCTCGCGCCCAACGCGAAGCGCGTCGCGTACGTGGGATCCGCGACGGGCATCAGCGCCGGCGGCGCGCTGGCGCACCCGATCGCGTCGCTGCACCTCGTCGAGATCGTCCCGGGCGTGGCAAACGCGGCCGAGCACTTCTTCGGCGACGCCAACCGCAGCGTCTACCGCGACCCACGCACCCACGTCGTGCTCGACGACGCGCGCAACTTCATCCGTGCGACGCGCGAGCGCTTCGACGTCATCATCGCCGACCTTTTCGTGCCCTGGCAGGCCGGCACCGGCTCGCTCTACACCCGCGAACACTTCGAAGCCGTGCGCGCGCATCTCGAACCCGGCGGCCTCTTCTGCCAGTGGCTGCCGCTCTACCAGCTCTCGGAAGAGGAACTCCGCGTCATCACCGCCACCTTCCTCGACGTCTTCCCGAACGCCGCGCTGTTCCGCGGCGACTTCTACGGCAGCTATCCAATCGCCGCGTTGGTGGGATTCACCGGCGATGCGCCGACGCGCGCGGAGGTCGCCGAAGCCGCGCGAAGACTCGCTGCGGCCGGCGTCACTGATCGGTGGGTCACCGATCCTGCGGGCGTGTGGTCGCTCTACGTCGGACCGCTCGCGCCGTTCGCCGGCGCGTGGGCGGACGCGCCGCGCAACACCGACAGCTGGCCGGTAGTCGAAGAGCTTGCGGCAGCGACGCACGCGGGTGGAAATCGGGGGAAGCTCGATCCGGTCGTGGGGCCGAGATGGGTACGCGTGACGGAATCGGTGCGCGATGCGGCGCGCGGGAAGGATGCGCTGTTTGCGCTGGATGCGGAGGCGTTGCGCGCGACCGAAGGCGGCGCCGCGTTGCAGATGGCGGGCGCGCTCTATGTGACGGGGCAGACGGAAGCGGCGTCGCGGGCGTTCGCGAAGGCTTCGGAGTTGTTGCCCGGGCGGTTGGTGCGAGAGGCGGAGGCGGATGCGACTGCGGCGGAACTTTGGCGTGGAAATTGAGTCGCGCTGCAGCAAAGCTGACGCGGGTGTGCCGACCAAAGGCTCCGCTCAATCCTCCCGCAGCTGCCGTACCTCATTCGGACCCGGCCGGAAGCGGCCCTTCTTCGCCCACTCGATCGCTTCGTCCATCGAGGCGGCCTCGATGACGTAGAAGCCGCCCAGCGGCTCCTTTGTCGGTGTCATCGTTCCGTTCGTCACGCTGAACCCACCGTCGGCGTGACGGCGAACGGTGCGCGCCTCGCCGCTCGGGCGCGCGCCCCAGCAGCCGAGGTAGCGATCGCCGAGAGCGCGGATGAACCCTTCGTGGCACCCGCCGATGCGATCGCGTTCGGCCTGCGGAAGTGAGTCCCACTCGTCCTCGACGTCCGCCATCGAGATCGGGAACTTCATGTGTGTCTCCTGGTTGCCCCCGACATCCCCTGCGATTCTACGCAGCGCGATCAGTCTTTTCTACGGGCGCACGCCGGGAATTCCGAGCCGGATCCGGTAGAGCTTCGAGCGCGCGGCGAGGTAGAGCGTGCGGCCGTCGTCGTCGCCCCACGCGAAGTCGTGCGCGTGCTGCGGCGTGCGAATCGCGCCGAGGTGCTTGCCTTCGGGCGAGAACAGCTGGATCCCGCCCGGACCGCTCATGTAGACATTGCCGCGCGTAAATCCGACGTCGCAACAACTTGACACCCGAATAACTTGACGCCCGGCACCTGCTGGGTGGCGTCCGGGCTAGATTGGGGCATGGCTGACATCGAAGCGCCGACGACGCCGTCGCCCTGGCATGCGGGCGAGCGGCGGATG
>CAYGWM010000020.1:2342-6542 GCA_964353555.1 uncultured Spirochaetales bacterium | reverse complement strand
TGACATCGAAGCGCCGACGACGCCGTCGCCCTGGCATGCGGGCGAGCGGCGGATGCACGCGCGACTCGGCGTCGCCGAGCGGATGGAGTTCTTCGGGCGTCAGGTGGTTCGGGACTTCATGCCCGACCAGCACCGTGCTTTTTTTCGGCAGCTTCCGTTTCTGATCGTCGGCGCGGTGGACGACGCCGGGGCGCCGTGGGCGACATTGCTCGAAGGTGCGCCGGGGTTCGTCGCTTCGCCAGATTCCAAGCTGCTCCGCATCGACGCGCTGCCGAACGAGGGCGATCCCGTCGGCGCGGCGATCGTGACGGGCTCACCGGTCGGGCTGCTGGGCATCGAGCTGCACACGCGGCGGCGCAACCGCATGAACGGCACCGTCCGTGCTCGCGACGGCGCAGGGTTCTCCGTCGTGGTGGAACATGCGTTCGGCAACTGTCCGCAGTACATCCAGAACCGGTCCCTTGCGACGGCTCCCGCACCGGCGCAATCCGTCCCCGGCACCGCCGAGCGGCAATCCGGACTCGACGACGCCGCGCGCGCAATGATCGCCGCCGCCGACACATTCTTCGTCGCCAGCTACGCCGACATCGACGGCGACCGACAGCGGCGAGCGGTGGACGTATCGCATCGCGGCGGCAAGCCCGGCTTCGTCCGCATCGACGGCGACGTGATGACGATCCCCGACTTCGCCGGCAACCTGCATTTCAACACGATTGGCAACCTGCTGCTGAACCCGCGTGCGGGCCTGCTCTTCTTCGACTTCGAGAACGGCGATCTGCTGCAGCTCACGGGCAGCTGCGAGATCGTGCTCGAAGGTGAAGAGATCGCAGCGTTCCAGGGCGCGGAGCGATTGTGGCGCTTCACCGTGAGCCAGCTGGTGCGGCGTCGTGGCGCGGTGTCGCTGCGCGGGAGCTTCGGCGACTACTCGCCCAACACGCTGCTCACCGGCTCCTGGGAGGAAGCCGCGGCGCGCCGGCGCGCGGAAGCACTGCGCCATTCGTGGCGGCCCTTCCGAATCGCGCGGATCGTCGAGGAGAGCGCGTCGATCCGCTCGTTCCATCTCGAGCCGGAGGACGGCGCCGGAGTGCCGCTCTTCGAGGCCGGGCAGTACCTGCCGATCCGCATACGCCTCGCGCCGGGCGATGCGCCTCTCATCCGCGCCTACACGCTCTCGGTGGCTCCCGCCGACCGCGGTCTGCGCATCAGCGTGAAGCGCGACGGCGCAGCGTCGCAGCACCTGCACGACCAACTGGCCGTCGGCGATCGGATCGAGGCGCGCGCGCCGGATGGCGCGTTCACGATCGACACCACCGAGTCGCGCCCCGCTGTGCTGATCTCCGCGGGCGTCGGCATCACGCCGATGCTGGCGATGCTGCGGCACATCGTGTTCGAAGGGCTGCGCACCCGGCGCTTCCGCCAGACCTTCTTCATTCACGGCTCGCGCACCAAAGCCGAGCGTCCCTTCGACGCAGAGCTCGCGGCGCTGGCGCAACAGGGCCAGGGAGCGATCGCGATCGTGCGTGTGCTCTCGCAGCCGGAACCCGATGCGGTGCCGGGCGCCGACTACGATCATCGCGGGCGAATCGATGCGCGGCTGCTGAAGGCGGTGCTGCCGCTCGACGACTACGACTTCTACCTCTGCGGTCCGGCGGCCTTCACGCAGGGCATCTACGCCGCGTTGCGCGCGCTCCGCATCCCCGACGACCGCATTCGCGCCGAAGCATTCGGACCTTCGACGCTCGTTCGCACGCCGGATCCGGGCACGGCACCGGTGCTTCCCGCTCTTGCTCCGCCGGAGACCGAGGCGGTGCAGGTACTCTTCGCGAACTCCGCCAAGGAAGCGCGCTGGACGCCCGACACTGGAACGCTGCTCGACCTCGCGGAGTCGCGCGGGCTCACGCCCGAGTTCAGTTGTCGTACCGGAACGTGCGGCACCTGCCGCACGCGGGTTCTCGAAGGCGAGCTGACGTACGCGTCGCGTCCGACTGCTACGCCGGGCGCCGGCAGTGGGTTGATCTGCTGCGCCGTGCCGGCGGCCGGCGGAGCGCGCCGCATCGTGCTCGATCTGTGAACCGCGCTGAGAGCTGAAGGAGTGCGCCGTGGCCGACTCTGAGTTCGACCTCTTCGTGATCGGCGGCGGCAGCGGCGGCGTTCGCGCGGCGCGCATGGCGGGCCAGCGCGGCGTGCGCGTCGGCATCGCCGAAGTTGGCGCTCTCGGCGGCACTTGCGTCAACGTCGGGTGTATCCCGAAGAAGCTCTACAGCTACGCCGCGGAGTTCCGGACCGCGTTCGAGGAATCGCTGGGATTCGGCTGGCGCACAACTGGCGCGCCGCGACTCGATTGGGCGTTGCTGAAACGAAACCGCGCCGCGGAGATCACGCGGCTGAACGGGGTCTATGCCGATCTCCTCACGCACGCCGGCGTGCGGCTGCTGCGCGGGAAGGCCACGCTCGAAGACGCGCACACCGTGGTGGTGAACGGCGAACGCCTGCGCGCCGAGCGGGTGCTCGTCGCAACCGGCGGCTGGCCCACGGTGCCGGACATCGTCGGCCGCGATCTCGTCATCACGTCGAACGAGATCTTCGACCTCGATCCGTTCCCGGCCCGGCTGCTCGTGGTCGGCGGCGGCTACATCGCCTGCGAGTTCGCGTCGATCTTCAACGGTCTCGGGAGCCGCGTCACGCAGATCTATCGCGGCGCGCAGATCCTGCGCGGCTTCGACGACGACGTGCGCCACTTCCTCCACGACGAGATGGAGAAGGCCGGCGTCGAGATCCACGTCGACGCGGGCGTGCACAGCGTCGTACGGATTGCCGAGGGGCTGCGCGTGACTCTGGTCGGTGGCGAAACCGTGGACGTGGATCAAGTGCTCTACGGCACCGGCCGCGCGCCGAACGTGGCGGGGCTCGGTCTCGAACGCGTGGGCGTCGAGGTGAATGCGCGCGGCGCGATCGTGGTCGGCGATCGCTTCGAGACTTCAGTGCCGTCGATCTACGCGCTCGGCGACGTGATCGATCGCATCCAACTGACACCAGTGGCGATCGCGGAGGCGATGGCGATCGTCGACCAGCTCTTCGGAACCGGCGAGCGGGAGATGGCGTACGACGCGATTCCGACGGCTGTCTTCACGCACCCGAACATTGGATCCGTGGGGCTCACGGAAGCGGAAGCCCGAGCGAAGTTCACGAGCCTGCGGATCTATCGAAGCGATTTCCGGCCGCTGAAGCACACGCTGAGCGGCAGCACCGAGCGAACGCTGATGAAGCTGGTGGTGGACGACGCCAGCGATCGCGTCGTCGGGCTCCACATGGTGGGCCCCGACGCGGGCGAGATCGTGCAGGGTTTCGCGGTCGCGCTGAAGGCGGGCGCCACCAAGCGTATCTTCGACAGCACCGTCGGCATCCACCCAACGGCCGCCGAGGAGTTCGTCACGATGCGACAACCCGTCCCCGCAGCGAGCCCGCAATGACGACGGCTCGCCGCGGCGAAGCGGGCTCGGACGCCTTTGCGAGCGACTACCGGGCGGTGATCGAGCCGAGCGGCAAGCGCGTGACGGTCGTCTTCGGGGGCGTCACGGTGGCCGACACGAATCGCGCACTCGTCATCTACGAGACGCGCCTCGCGCCGGCCTACTACCTCCCGGTCGAAGACGTCCGCATGGACCTGATGGAGCAGACGGACTACCGCACGCATTGCCCGTTCAAGGGCGACGCTTCGTACTGGACGCTGCGGGTGGGCGATCGCGTGGCCGAGAACGCGGTTTGGGCCTACCAGCAGCCGTTCCCGGAAGTCGCCGCGCTGGCCGGTCACGTCGCGTTCTATCGCAGCCGCATGGACGGCTGGGAAGAAGAGAGCGCCGAAGTCGCGATCGACCCGGTGACGGATGACCAGGGACACGGCAACGCGTTGATCGGCTGGCTGATGCGCGACGCGTGGGAAGCCACCAGCACCGGCGAACTCGCGGGTCGCCTGGCGCGCCAGTTGCGCGGCATCGGCATGCCCGTCGCACGGCTCAACCTGCTGGTTCGCACACTCCACCCCCAGGTGCTCGGTACCACGCATCTGTGGACCGCGACGGAGGACGTCGTCGAGTCGTCCGATCTGCCCCACGCCGCGCGCGACGGCGAGCGCTTCCTCACGAGTCCGTTCATGCTGATCCTCGAGCGCGGCGGCGGCGTGCGACGCCGGCTCGAGGGCGC
>CAYGWM010000020.1:0-2242 GCA_964353555.1 uncultured Spirochaetales bacterium | reverse complement strand
CGCACCGGCGGGCGCGTGCTCGGCGGTTCGATCCGGCGCGGCGATCGCGAGGTGATCCCGGCCGTCATCTGGTGGGCCGACCTGCGCGGCTCGACCGCCTACCAGGATCGCCTCGACCGCGCACAGTATCTCGAGCTGCTGAACGACTTCTTCGAGTGCACCGCGGGCTCCGTGCTCGCGGAGGGCGGCGAGGTACTGAAGTTCATCGGCGACGCGGCGCTGGCAATCTTCCCACTGCGCGACGATCCCGGCGCGCCGATGGCCGCGCTGCGGGCGACGCGCGCGGCGATCGTGCGGCTCGCGATGCGCAACGCCGCCCGCGCCGACGCGGACACACCGACGCTGTCGGCCGCCATCGCGCTGCATCTCGGCGACGTCAGCTACGGCAACATCGGCGTCGAGGGCCGCCTCGACTTCACCGTGACGGGCCCCGCGGTGAACGAAGTCGCGCGCCTCGAGGGGCTCTCGAAGCAGCTCGGGACAGCCGTCGTCGCGTCGCAAGCGATCGCCGCGCTGACGCCGGGCGAGCTGATCTCGCTCGGAACACACAGCCTGCGCGGCGTCGCCGACCCCATGGAAGTCTTCACGCTGCGCGAGCTTCTCCGCCCGGATCGCGTCGCCGGCAAATAACTTGACGCCGCAATAACTTGAAGCCCGGCACCTAGTGGGCGTGGTAGGTTCGGGCGCCGATCAGCGCGCTGACGGCCTCGCCGATGCCGTCCACACTGAGGTGGAACATCGGGAAGACGCGCTCGATGACACCCACGGTTTGGGTGCGGCTCCACTCGGCCTGCGGTTCGGGGTTCAGCCACACGGCGCGCTCGAAGTGATCCTTGATGCGGTGCAGCCAATCGAGGCCGCGCGTCGGGGTGCCACGGCGCGGGTCGATGTTGCCGTTCGCTTCGAGCAGCTCGGCCGGGTGCATCGCGGCGTCACCGACGATCATCACCTTCCAGCGCGAGTCGAGCCGCCGCAACAGGTCGCCGGTCGGGATCGACTCGCGTCGCAACAGCCGCGCGGTGCGGCCGAGTTCTTCGTAGATGCAGTTGTGGAAGTAGTAGGCCTCGAAGGCGCGCAGGCCGCGCTCTTCGTGGAGCGCCGTCAGCAGCCGGCTCACCGGCTCGTAGTAGGGATCCATCGTGCCGCCGACGTCCATCAGCAGCAGCAGGCGCAGATCGTTGCGGCGCTCGGCGCGGAACACGAACTCGATCTCGCCGGCGTTCTTGCAGGTCTCGTCGATCGTGCTGTCGATGTCGAGTTCGTTTTGGGGACCGTTGCGCGTGAGCTGCCGCAGACGGCGCAGCGCGACGCGCGTCTGCCGGATGTCGAGCGTGCCGTCGGTGCGGTAGTCCTCGAAGCGCCGCTCTTCGGCGACTTTCATCGCCGAGCGATTCTTCCCGGGTCCTCCGACACGAATTCCGGTCGGGTGCTCGCCGCCGTGGCCGTAGGGCGACCTGCCGCCGGTGCCGACCCAGCGCCCGCCGCCGTCGTGCCGCTCGGTCTGCTCGGCAAGCGTCTCCAGGAACTTCCGCATCAGCTCGTCGCCCGAAAGCCGGTCGAGCGTCGCGCGCTCTTCGTCGGTCAGTTCGCGGAAGTTCTTCGGATCCTTCAGCCACTCGAGCAGCTCGTCCTCGATGTCGAGCGAGCCCTCGACGCCCGCGAACACTTTCAGGAACGCGCGATCGAACGCATCGAAGTAGATCTCGCTCTTCACCAGCACGCAGCGCGCGAGGTGATAGAAGCGCTGCAGGCTCGAGCCGTGCAAGCCCTTCACCAGGGCGTCTTGCAGTAGCAACCACTCCTGCGTGCCGACCGGCACACCCTCGTCGCGCAGCTCGTAGAAGAAATCGATGAACACGTCTGCTCGCGCCCGCCGCTAGTTGTTGAACTTCGGTCCTAGATCTTTCCACGAGGACGGGTAGCGCCCGCCGCGCTCGTGGTACTTGCCGAGCGCCTCGGTGTCCTTCTCGTTCTTCAGCAGCGCGCCGAGGAACGGGATGTTCGCTTCGATGTCGCTGATGCTGATGCCCGACCGCTGCAACACGGCGATCCAGTCGATCAGCTCGCTGGTGGACGGCTTCTTGCGCAGCTCGCCCTGCTCGCGCAGCCAGTAGAACTTCACCAGCACCTGATCGAGCAGCTGCGTCTTCAGGTGCGGATGATGCACTGCGACGATGCGCTTCATCAGCTCGCGGTCCGGGAACTCGATGAAGTGGAACACGCAGCGGCGCAGGAACGCGTC
>CAYGWM010000019.1:51847-54840 GCA_964353555.1 uncultured Spirochaetales bacterium | reverse complement strand
CGTCGCGATTTCGAACTCCGAGTCTTCGGCCGTCGACGCCGTGGTGCCCGTGCACAACGCGCCCGAACTGGTGCGGCGCTGTCTCGAGTCGGTGCTCGCGCACGTCGGCGAGCAACTCGGTGAACTCGTCGTCGTGGACGATGCGTCGGGCGCGCCGACGCAGGCGCTGCTCGCGAAGATCGCGCACCCGAAGCTGCGTGTGGTGCGCAGCGAGCTGAATCTCGGCTACGGCGGCAGCGTGAACCTCGGCGTCGCGAGTTGCCGCGCGCCGCTGGTGCTGCAGCTGAACTCTGATGTCGAGGCACGCGACGACTTCCTGGCACCGCTCGTTGCTGCGCTCGTGGCCGATCCGCAGCTCGCGGCGCTGAATCCTGCCGGCAACACGTATCGTCGTTACGACCTCGCGCGCTACGCGAAGCGCGGCGCCTGCGTCGTGACGAATCACCTCTCCGGCTACGCGTTCTTGATTCGGCGCAGTGTCTTCGAGGCGGTCGGTGGCTTCGACCCTGCGTTCGGGCTCGGCTACTTCGAGGACACCGACCTCTCGCGCCGCATCCTGCGCACGGGGCGCTGGCTCGGCCTGCATCCGGACACTGCGCTGCACCACGAAAGTCACGGCTCGTTCTCGCTGCGACCCGAGCGACGCGCAGTGCTCGAAGCGAACCGGCTGCGCTATCACGAACGCTGGCCCGCGGCGCGGCGCCAGGTGTTGCTCGCGACGCGCACCGCGCGAGGCAGCGAGTTGCCGCACTCGCTCGTCGACGAAGCTCGGGGTGTGCTCGATGGCGGCGGCAGCATCTGGTGGGTGAGTCGCGAATCGCCGCGCGAACTGCTCGGGCTCGGCATGCGCGGCGATCGGATGGGCGTAGTGCGCGGTGCGCGACGACTGCGGAAGCAGCGCGCCGATCCCTTCAAGCGCTTCACCGAGTTGTGGCTGTCGGCCGACGTACCCCCGATTCCCGCATCGATGCTGCGCGCGGCCGCGCGCAGCATCGCGATCGAGACGAGACGATGGGAGCCGTGACGACGGCGCGCGCCGAGCGGGCGCTGCTCGTCGCCGTCTGGGTTGCGCAGTTGGCCTGCCTGCTGGTGGTCGCTGCGCATCACGAGCCGTGGCGTGACGAAGCGGACGTCTGGCTCTTCGCTCGCGATGCAGCGCCTTCCGCGTGGGTGAGCTTCTTGAAGCACTCGGGCACGCCTGGGCTGTGGCACCTGCTGGTGCTGCTGCTGGCGCGCTCGGGCTTGCCCTACGCGAGCATCGTCTATCTGAACGTCGCGATTGTCTCGATTGGCGTCGCGATCTTCCTGCGCTACGCGCGGTTGCCGCTGTTGTTGATGCTGCTGTTCCCGTTCGGGGTGCTGCCGCTCCACGAGTACGGCGTCGTGGCGCGGAGCTATGGGCTCTCGTTCACGCTGCTGATGGCAGTGTGCGCGGCGTTCTGTGCACGACGACAGCGGCCGCTGGGGATCGGTTTGCTGCTCGCATTGCTCGCGAACACGAACGCGCACAGTCTCGTTCTCGCGGCCGGACTCGGTCTGTACTGGCTGCTCGCGACACTGCGATCGCAGCCGTCCGGCGCACGCCGGATTCCTCGAGCGGTCGTGCTGGGCATGACGCTCGCGATCGCGGGTGGGCTCTTCGCGATCGTGCTGGTGCTTCCACCCGACGATCCGCAGACCACCCTGCGCCAGTTTCGCGTGTCACGCGTGATGCTCAGCGCGCTACGCGACGCATTCTTCCCGTCCTTCTCGCGCCTTCCGGGCGGCTGCCTCGGCGCCATTGCTCTGGTCACGATCGTCGTCGCGCTGCGACGGGAGCGCGCGGTGTTCGCGTTCGCGCTCTGGAGTGCCGCCTCGCTGATCGCGCTCTTCCTCGGCATCGCAACTCCGTTCTTGCGGCACGCGGGTTTCCTCTGGCTGGCGATGACGGCCGCGCTCTGGCTCGAGCGGCGCAATGGGTCGCGTCGTGCGCCCCAGCGAGCCGCGCTGCTGTTGCTCTTCACGTTTTCGGCGCTTTCGCATCTGAAGGCGGGCATCCAGCACAGTGGACTCGACTACGACGAGCCGTTTTCCGGTTCGCTCGATGCTGCAGAGTTCCTGCGCACGCTCGACCTCGATGCGGCGGTCGTAGCGGCGCACCCGGCAACGACCGGCGAAGCGATCCTTCCCTATCTCCCGATTGCCTCGCTCTACTATCCGGGACACGACGCGATCGGGAGTTACATGCCGTGGAACGACGCGTACGTGCGCGGTCTGATCCCGACGGCGGCTGAGGCATTCATCCAGACGCGCGCGCGATTCCCGGAACCGCGGCCGATCGTGTTCATCACGACGAAGCCGGTCGACGCGCCGGAAACGCTGGGACTCACGCTGCGCCATCGCAGCGCGGCTCCGCCGGAGATCTTCAAGCAGGAAGAGGAGTACTCGATCTACACGGCGGGCGACGTGCCACTCGCCAGTCTGTCGGTGCGATAGCGTCTTCGGACGCTGAACCTTCGCGATCTTGCGCAGAGCGACGGACAGCAACGAAGAGTCCGACAGCGCGAACGCGTCGCTCAGCAGAGCCGCGACGACGCGCGTGCGGAACTGTCGCGATGCCGTCGTGAGTGGGATTGCAAACAGCGCCAGCATCGGGAACAGGGAACGACCCTGCGCCTGGAAGTCGTCGATCCGCCGGTGCGAGTGCCCGCGGGACCCAGCGGACCGAACGGGACGATGATCGTCGTCGTGGGGCCCGACGGATCGACGCGGCGAATCGTCCCGGGCTGCAGCTCGCTACTTGGCACGGAGCCTCGTCGCTTGCAGCGCTCGGAGTGAGGTGCGACCGTGACGCCGATGCGGATCCCTGTGTGGATGGATCACGTGGTGCTGCCCATCGATGCGACCGAGCGGATCCGCGGCACGGTGACTGTCGCGGTGTTTCGAGAGCAGATCGCGTGGCTGGTCCCGCGCGGCTTTCGCGCTCACGCTCGATGAGATCGGCCTGCGCCGCG
>CAYGWM010000019.1:28726-51747 GCA_964353555.1 uncultured Spirochaetales bacterium | reverse complement strand
GGCTGGTCCCGCGCGGCTTTCGCGCTCACGCTCGATGAGATCGGCCTGCGCCGCGAGGGACGGGAGCCGGCAGGTGGCCGCGCCGCGCGCGTGCTCTGCTACGAACCCGTGCGGGCGGACCTCGCCCACCTCGAGCGCAACCTCGCAGGGTTCCACAACGTGACGGCCTGCTGCGACGCCGTCGCCGGCGAGCCCGGCGCACTCCACGCGATCGAATGCTGCGATCTCCTCGAGATCGACCGTCGAGCGCAGCGAGTACGAGATCCTGTACGCATACGGCGAAGCCACTCTGGCGCGCATCGACGCCTGCTGCGCCTTGCTGCGCGGGCGCGGCGCGGCCTGCACGCCGCGGAGGCCGTGATCGAGGGAGTGAGTGGCGAGCGTGAGTCGCGATGACCCACGCCGTGCTCTCCGCGTTGGCAGGCTTCCAGCTCGTCCTGGTGGTCGCTGTGCTGTTCGCGGTCGGGTTCCTCGTTTCGCGCCTGATCGGCCCGTTCTGGTTCACCGACGCGCGGCGACTCGCACCGGCTCATCTCGTCGCGGTGGGTCAGCTCACGCTCGTCCTCGGGGCCTATCTCCGCTCCTTCTCCAACTACCTCTTTGGGTCGGTCGAGCCCATCACCGCGCTCGACGTAGTCGTCCTCCTGCTCGCGCTTGGTGTCGCAGTCCATCTTCGTGAGGGCCTGCGACACGCTGGCCGTATGCTGCGAGAGGCGCACGTCGAGCTCACGCACTTTGCATTGGTCGTCGCGGCGCTGTTGGTCATCCTCGCGTGGAACGAGCTGCCGCGGGTCACGATGCTCTCGACGGATCCGGACCAGCACGCGTTCTTCGCTCATCAGGTCCAGCGCTTCGGCATGCTCCCGTACTTCCATCAGTTCTGGTGGGGCGATGTCGACTTCCGGTATCCGGGCGGCTTCGCGATCCTGAACTATGTGTGGATGGCGATCTCCGGGCTCGACGCGCGCCAGGTCGTCCAGGTACAGACGTTGTTGCAGGTCCAGATCGCGATCTTGCTGCTCTTCGAGAGCGTGCAGCTGGATGGGAAGCAGCGAGCAGGACGCGTGCTGCTCGCGCTCCTACTCTACCTCGTCGCCTACTACGGACCGCTGACCTACGGCTACCAACGGATCTACTTCCACAACGGCGGGGCACCGCGCGCCTCGTCGATGCTCGTCGCTGCGCTCTCGCTCGATCTCCTGCTGTTCGCGCTGTCGCGTCGGCGCGACGATCCAGCGCGCAGGGACCTTCCGATCGCGCCCCAGGCGCTCTTCCTCGGCCTATCCATCACGGTGTCGACATGGATCAATGTCGTTAATCTTCCCTATCTGCTCGCGATGTCGGGATTCGGACTCGGCGCGCTGCTGGTGGCGCGTCCGAGTTGGCGGCGCGCCGCCGCGGGACTCCTCGTGCTGGCGCCGCTGCCGCTCGTGCTCATCGATCCCTACTACCTGAAGCGATTGGTCTTCGGCACCACGGGCCACGTCGTGGCCGCGCAAGTCGAGCCTCCGCCGCCGCTCGCCGCGTTGCCCGGGCTCTGGGGGGAGTCGTTGGCCTCGTGGCTCGGCCGCCCGTTGCAGTTCCTGGGCGACTCCTTCTACACCAACCTCGCGAGCGTCCGCACCACGGCCGTCATCTTCGCCATTCTCGCGCTGGGCTTGGCCTTCGTCATTCGTGGCCCCCGGCGACGCAGCGCGACGGCTCTTCTCGCCGCGCTGGGGCTGGTCGTGGCGACGCGCGCACTCGTCTTCCCGCTGGCGGAGGCGCTACTTCCGTTTGGCCCGGACTTCAACCTGCTCTCGCCATACGTAGACGCGAGCCGCCAACAGTTCATCATTCTGATCTGGTACGCAGCGCTGGCTTTGATCTTTCTGGAGCTCACGCGCGAGCTCACGCCAGGGCCGCTTGCCGGCGCGGTCTCGGTCGTGGCGCTGCTCCTCGCACTCGCTCCCAACTCCAAGATCAAGTGGCGCCAACGATACGACTACGTGGAGTCGAAGGAGACGGTGACGCCCGCGGACTTCCGGGTCATCGAGCAGATCGAGAAGCTCTTCCGCAACTGGCGCCTCGAGCACCCGGAGCTCGACTCGGCCTCTGTGCCCAGAATCCTGATCCCAAACGCCATCATCCACGTCAACGGCGAGAACTGGCTCTTCCCCTATGGCGCCGCACGGATCCTCCCGCTCTACGACGTCTTTCCCACGGCGTTCTTCTACTTCCAGGGCAGCAACGACTACACCTTCGAGGCCTACCAGCAGCACGTCTGCACCCGTTTCGACACCGACTGGCTGCATGCTCGGGGCATCCGCTACCTCTTCGTGCCCGCCAACCGCGGCCCGATCTGCGTCGCGGAACTGGATGGACTGCTGGCGAGCGCGCCCACGCTGATTCGCGATGGGGATGCAGTCTTCGTTGAGATCCCGGCGTCCAGACCCGGAGTGCGCTGAAGCGGAGCGCGACTCGGGCGATCTCACGACCGCGAAGCCCGCGCTTCGGCGTACACGACCTCGTAGCGCCGGGCGATCTCGCTCCAGTCGTAGCGCTCCGCCGCGCGGCGACCTTCGCGCGCCAGCGCTTGCCGCGCGCTCGCGTCGTCCATCAGCGCGGCGAGCTCGCGCGTCAGCGCCGCGACGTCGCCGGGCGGCACGAGTCGCGCCGCGTTGCCGTGATCGGCCAGCTCCGCGAGACCCCCCGTATCGCTCGCCACACAGGCGAGTCCATGCGCCTGCATCTCGAGCAGCGCGACGCCGAAGCTCTCGCGCTGCGATGGCGCGGCGCCGATCGCGGCGCGGCAGAGCACGCGCTCCTTCTCCGCGCCCGCGATCCAGCCGAGCAGCTCCACGCGACCTTCGAGGCCCGCGGCCCGAGCGCGCTCCGTGAGCGCCGCGCGCTCGGGTCCGTCGCCGGCGATCCACAGCTGCCAACTCGGACGCTCGCTCGCGAGGCTCGCGAATGCATCGATCAACAGGTCGAGATGCTTCACCGCCTTCAGGCGACCGAGCGCGAGCACCGCGTCGTCGCGCGCGCCGAGGTCGGGCTGCGCGCCCGTGTCGATTCCTGCCGGCACGACGTGGATCGCTTCCGCGCGCGCACCGGCGCGCTGCGCGTGCGCTGCCGCCCACTGCGACGGCGCCACCACGACATCGGCCGCGCGCAATCCGATCCGCGCGCGCCGTTTCGCATACGGACGGGAGCTGTGGGCGGTGACGGCAATCAGTGGCGCACGGCTCGGGTCGCGCCACGGGCGCAGCCAGCGAAGGCCCGCAATCGCGTCGCCGTGCGGCATCGCCGAGTGAAAGTGCACGACGTCGGGCTCGATGCCGCGCACGAGCGGCACCAGATCGACGAGCTGCAGCACCTTCATGCGTCGCTTGCGAAAGGAGTGAACGACGACGCCCGGCAGCGGACCCGGTTCGCCGTCCGTCGTGGGCCCCGCAACATGAACTTCGTGGCCGCGTTCCGCGAGTGCGCGCGCACCGCGCGCGACCACGTTCCCGATCCCGCCGCTCCACCCGAGCTTGGAGGCCACCCACAGAATGCGAAGCGCGCGCGCCATTCAAATCGACCTTCGCACCGGCCCGCGAGCGCTGCAACCGCGCTGGCGGTTCGCCGGGAACTTCACCGCAACGAGAACGCCACCAGCGAATCGCCGAGCGGCACGCCGAGAGCGCCGTGTCCGCCCGCCGCGATCACCACGAACTGTCTGCCGTCCGCACGCAATCGATACGTCATCGGTGTCGCCTGTCCGCCGGCGGGTAGCTGCGTCTTCCACAGCTCCTCGCCGGTCTCGGTGTCCAGCGCGCGCAGATAGCCGTCCATCGCGGCGCCGATGAACACGAGACCGCTCGCGGTGACGAGCGGGCCACCCATGCTGGGCAGGCCGATCTCGAACCAGAACGGGAAGGGCGCGAGTCCGCGCGTGGTGCCGAACGGGACCTCCCAGCGCTTCTCGCCGGTGTCGAGATCGACGGCGAGCAGCGTGCCCCAGGGCGGTGGCGTGCACGGGACCGGGATCGGCGAGTCCGGCGCGGTGAGCACCTGATGGCGCGCGACCCATGGCGTACCCGTCTGCGGGAAGACGGCCTCGAACTTCGCGCGGGGTGCGCGAGCTCCTTCGGAATCACGCGCGAAGAGTTGCACCATCTGCGCGGCGCGATTCTGCGTCGTCACCAGCAGCCGGCGCGTGGGGTCGAAGGCAAGGCTGCCCCAGTTGATCCCGCCCGCGACACCCGGGTATTGGATCGAACCTTCGAGACTCGGCGGTGTGAAGATGCCTTCGTTGCGGCGCGTCGTGAGCTGCTCGCGACACGCGTTGCGATGCGACGGCACGAGCCCGAATGCCTGGTCCGTCGTGACGCGTTCGGGATGCAGCGGCTTCGGATGGGTGGGGAACGGCTGTGTCGGCGCATAGCTCTCGCCGGGTACGTCGCCTTGCGGCACGGGCCGCTCTTCGACCGGCCAGATCGGCACGCCAGTGTCACGATTCAGCATGAACACATGCCCCATCTTGGTGGCTTGGACGACCGCCGGGATCGTCGCGCCGTCTTTCGTGACGTCGATCAGCAGCGGTTGCGACGAGACGTCGTAGTCCCAGAGGTCGTGGTGCACGGTCTGGAAATGCCACACGAGCGCACCCGTGGATCCGCGCAGCGCGACGACGGAGGACGAGTAGTAGTCGAGCCCGTGGCGGTCGCCGCCGTAGAAGTCGGGCCCGGCGTTGCCGGTCGGGACGAAGAGCAGGTCGCGTTCGGGATCGGTCGAGAAGATCGACCACGCGTTGGGCGTGCCGTGGTGAAAGTAGGGTTCACCGTGCGGTGATGGGTACAGCGGCGGCGTGCCCGGCGGCACGGGATCCCAGGCCCAGCGCAGCGCGCCTGTGCGCGCATCGAAGCCGCGCACGACACCGGGCGCGTGATTCGTGCGCTGGCCATCCCATACGAGTCCGCCGACGGCGACGATGTCGCCGATCACGGTGGGCGGCGACGTCACGCCGGACTCGCCGGGCGCGATCGGCTCCATGCCGCGCGTGAGGTCGACCATGCCCGCGTCGCCGAAGGCTGCACACGGCCGACCGGTCTCGGCGTCGAGCGCAAAGAGTCTCGCGTCGACCGTGCCGAGGAAGATACGGCTTTCGCACTGCTGTCCTTCGCGCGCATCGGGATCCTGCCAGGCGGCGACACCGCGACAGGTGAAGTTCCAGATCCCGGAGTCTTGCAGCACCGGATCGAAGACCCACTTCTGCGCACCGGTCTCGGGATCGAGCGCGAAGACGCGGTCCTTCGGCGAGCAGAGATAGAGCGTGTCGCCGAGCAGGATCGGCGTCGCTTCGAACGCGCTCTTGCCCTTCGTGGTCGTGCCGTCGACGATGTCGCCGGTGTGGAAGGTCCACGCGACCTCCAATTGATCGACGTTGTCGCGCGTGATCTGATCGAGCGGGGAATGGCGCGAGCCGCCCGCGTCACCGCCGTAGACCGGCCAGCCCGCCGTCGGGCCTTCGTTCGAGATCGGTGCTGCATCACAGCCCACCAGCGCGAGCAGCGCCGCGACGACGGCGCGCCTCATTCAGTCGCGTCCGCCATCCACGCGGGATCGAGCCGGATCACCTTCGGCACGCCGCCCTCGATCTGCCAGGTGGGCGCGTTCGAGTTCGAGGTCCACGGGCGGCCCTGCGCGTCGAAGTCGATCTCGCGCGTGTAGGTAACGCGCGTCGGCAGCGGGTAGATCGTGAAGACTTCGCTCTTCGGTTCGAAGCGGATCAGCGAGTCGCTGTTGGTGCCGCAGATCCAGACCGTATCGGTCTCGCGCTCGACGTTGAGCGCGTACGGAACCTCCGAGCCGAGCGGTTCGATCGGGAGCTCGTAGCTCTTGAACTCGCGTGTCGCCGGATCGAAGCGCGCGATGAGATTGCCGGAGAACGACGGGACCCACAGCTTTCCCTGCGAGTCGAAGCGCAAGCGGCGCGGAGCGGGGAACGGCGTGTCGATCATTTCGATCGCGAACGAATCGGGATCGACGCGGCCGATCCGGTGCGCGTTCAGCTGGCTGAACCAGACGCCGCCGTCGGGCGCGACGTCGATGCCGTATGGGATCGGCACCGTCACCGCGTCGCCGCTCTCGCCCGCGAAGCCGCGGATGTCGATGTAGCGGCCGATCCACAAGATGACCGGCAGCGCGCGCAGCACGGCTTCCTGCGTCGCATTCTGCGAAGGCAGCCGCAGTTCGCGGTTTTCGCCGGTCGCGGGATCGAAGACACCGAGATGATTCGACGCGGCGATCGTGTACCAGACGCGACCGCGGCGATCGAAGCGCAGCGTGTGCGGGTAGTAGCCCCAGCGCAGCGCGTGCGTCGTCCACTGCCCGGTCTTGGGATCGAAGCGGGCGAGTTGGTTGCCGAGTGCGAGCGTGATCCACAGCGCGCCATCGGGCGCCACCTGGATCGAGTGCGGGCCGACGTGCGCGTTCGCCGCCGGCGGCTGTGGCGTCTCGGTCGCTGCGAAGACACCGCCGAGCGGCAGGTCGCCTTGCGGCACGGACCACGCGGTGCGCGCGCCGTCCGGCACGTTCGGGTCGAGCCGGTAGAGCTGGTCCTGGGTCATGTCGACCGAATAGATGTGGCCATCGGGATGTACGACGATGTCGTGCTGCGTCGAGGCGCGACCGCCGAGTTCCCACTCGTCGATGCGCGCGCGCCGCACCACCGCCGACGGCGGCGGCGCAAAATCGGCTTCTCGCATGCGGGCAGTCAACGCGGGCACCGCGACCGCCGGGTCGTAGGCCGCGTTGAAGAGCTTCGGGATCTCCGCGCGCAGCTCGCTCGACACGATGCCGCCCATGCGGCCCATCAGCGCCAGCACCTTCTGCCATTCTTCGTCGCTGCGCTGTTTCCGCGTCGCGGCGCTTCCCTGTTGATGGCAGTAGGTGCACTGGCGCAGCAGTTCTTCTCGGTGCGAAGGATTGGCCAGTCGCGCGAGCACCAGCGCGTACCAGCGATTTGCGGGCAGCTGCGCGGCCAGTTCGGCCGGGTCGGTCTCGCGCTCGAGTTGCAGTGCGCGCGTCGTCTCCGCGTTCGGCGTTTCGACGCGCAGGTCGCGAAAGCCGATGCGGCGAACGCGCAAGAACGGCGCGCCGCGACCGTCGGGAAGCGGCGCGCGGAAGCTGCCGTCGATCGCCGAGAACACGGTGATCGCGTGCGACGGGTCGCCGCTCGACACGCTGACCATCGCACCGTCGACGGGTGCGTTCGCGGCGTCGACGACGCGTCCCGCGAGCACGAACTCGGCGCCGGCCGGCGACGCGGCGAGCAGGCCCAGCAACAGCGAGCCGAACAGGAAGCGGTCGCGCATTGGACCTCCCATGTTGCTGGCAATCACGGTCATCGAATCTAGCTGACGGGCGGTTACAATGACTGGCCGCAGAAACACCCCAAGCGTCTCGCGACGGAGGAATCCCATGCCCCTCGATCCCAGCGCCGTCGGTCTCGAAGGCACACCGACCGAACGATCCTGGACCACCAAGGACACCATGCTGTACGCGCTCGGCGTCGGCTGCGGCGTCGATCAGCTGTCGTTCAGCACCGAGAAGAACCAGCAGGTGCTGCCGACCTACGCGGTGATCGCCGGCATGGGCGGCATCCCGTTCGACAAGATCGGCAGCTTCAACTTCGCGATGCTGGTGCATGGCGAGCAGGCGATCGAAGTGTTCGGCGCGATCCCGCCGGCCGGCAAGGTGCGCACGACCGGCAAGGTCGCGGCGATCGTCGACAAGGGCAAAGCGGGTCTCGTCACCTTCGAGTGTGAGTCGAAGGATGCGGAGACCGGCGAGCTGCGCTTCCGCAACCGGATGACTGCGTTCATCCGCGGCGCCGGCGGCTTCGGCGGTGATCCCGGTCCGAAGGCCGCGCCCTTCGAAGTGCCTGGCCGCAAGGCCGATCACGAGATCACCTATCAGACGAGTCCCGACCAGGCGCTGATCTATCGGCTGTCGGGTGACATGAATCCGCTGCACTCGGATCCGGATCTGGCGAAGAGCGTCGGTTTCCCGAAGCCGATCCTGCACGGCCTCTGCACCTACGGCTTCACCGGCCGCGCGCTGCTCGAGGCGCTGTGCAAGAACGACCCCGCGCGCTTCCGCTCGATGGACGGGCGCTTTTCGAAGCCGGTGTTCCCGGGCGAAGCGATCACCGTGAAGATTTGGGTCGATGGAAACACCGCGGTGTTCCAGACGGTGAACCCGGCTGGCGACGTGGTGCTCGACCAGGGCCGCTTCGGCTTCGCCTGAGTGCAGCAAGCGGAGCGCGCAGCGAGCCGAAGGCGAGCGAAGTTCATCAGCACGGTGGTTCGACAATCGAGGCAGAAGGGAGCACGATGGGTCGCGTTGCATTCGCCTGCGCGTTCGGGTTCGCGTCGCTCGGCTGGTTCGTCGCGCTGCCGGCCGGCGCCGGAGAACCCGATCCGATGCTCGCAGAAGTCGGCGCCGAGATGTTCAAGCAATACTGCGCGTCGTGTCACGGCATGAACGGCGAGGGCGACGGCCCTGTCGCCGGCTCGCTGAAGAAGTCGCCCGCCGACCTGACCCGCATCGCCGCGCGCCGCGGCGGCAACTTCCCGGACGCGGACATCTCGCGCTGGATCGACGGTCGCTTCGATGCGCCGGCCCATGGCACGCGCGAGATGCCGGTCTGGGGTCGCCAGTTCCAGGACACCGTTGGCAACAGAACCGACCCCGACGAGGTCGTGCGCGGGCGGTTGCTGACGCTCGTCGAGTACCTGAAGACGATCCAGAAGAAGTGAGCGATGGACGCCCACCAGCGCGCGCTGGCCCGCGAGGTCGCGCGGCGACGCACCTTCGCGATCATCTCGCATCCCGACGCGGGCAAGACCACGCTGACCGAAAAGCTGCTGCTCTACGGCGGTGCGCTTCGTGAAGCGGGTGCCGTGCGCGCGCAGAAGGCCGCCCGCTATGCGACCAGCGACTGGCTCGCGATCGAGAAGCAGCGCGGGATCTCGGTGTCGTCGTCGGTGCTGCAGTTCGAGCACCACGGCGCGCGCGTGAACCTGCTCGACACGCCCGGCCATCGCGATTTCAGCGAGGACACCTACCGCACGCTCGTCGCCGCCGATTCCGCGGTGATGCTGATCGACGCCGCGAAAGGCGTCGAAGCGCAGACGCGCAAGCTCTTCGAGGTCTGCCGACTGCGCCACATCCCGATCTTCACCTTCGTCAACAAGATGGATCGCCAGGGCCGCGAACCGCTCGACCTGCTCGCGGAGATCGAGGATGTGCTCGGCATCGACGCGATCCCGATGAACTGGCCGATCGGGATGGGCAGCGACTTCCGCGGCGTCTACGACCGGGTCGACCGCTGCGCACGGCTCTATGAAGGAGGTCACCACGGAACGCTGCGAGTCGACGAGACGCGCGTCGGTGGTGCGCCCGAAGATCCGCCGGTGCGCGAAGCGTTTGGTCCGTTCGCGGCGTCCGTCGTCGATTCGCTCGCATTGCTCGAAGGCGCCGGCGCCGTGTTCGATCCGGCGCTCGTCGCACGCGGTTTGCAGACGCCGACTTTTTTCGGCTCGGCGCTGACCAACTACGGCGTGCTGACGTTCCTCGACCGCTTTCTCGAACTGGCGCCGCCGCCCGGCGCGCGCATGTCGACGCGCGGTCCGATCGATCCAGTGCTGCACCCGTTCTCGGGATTCGTATTCAAGATTCAGGCGAACATGGATCCCGACCACCGCGATCGCGTCGCGTTCCTGCGCGTGTGTTCTGGACAGTTCGTGCGCGGCGAGACGGCGCTGCACGTGCGCACCGGCAAGCCGGTGCGCGTCACGCGCTCGACACTGGTGCAGGCGCAGGAGCGCGAGATCGTCGAAGAGGCGTTCCCGGGCGATGTGGTCGGACTCTTCGATCCGGGCATCTTCCGGATCGGCGACACACTCTCGGCGGAGGGCGACTTCGCATTCGACGGCATCCCGAGCTTCTCGCCGGAGCACTTTTCGCGCGTCGAAGTGGCGTTGGTGCTGAACCGCAAGGCACTCGCGAAGGGGCTGTCGCAGCTGTCGCAGGAAGGCGTGGTGCAGATCTTCACGGAGCCCGGGTCGGGCAGCGCTGCGATGATCCTCGGCGCGGTCGGTCCGCTGCAGTTCGAGGTGCTCCAGCACCGGCTGCAAGCCGAGTACGGCGTCACGCTGAAGCTGTCGCCGCTGCCGTACCAGCTCGCGCGCTGGCCGCGCAGTGGCTTCGACCCCGAGGCGTTCCGCTACTCCGAATCGGTGAAGATCGTCGAAGATCGCGATCACCACCCGGTGCTGCTGTTCCGCACCACCTGGAACCTCGACATGACCCGCCAGAAGTACCCCGACCTCGAACTCGCCGAAACCGGCGACGCCGCCCTCCCATCCGCCAGCGACAACGAAGAACCCTAAAAACTCCCCCCCCCCCCAGTGCCACACGTTGCTTCGTTTGCTTCGGGGACGTTCGTTGCGCGAGTTGCTTCGGGGACGTTCGTTGCGGGGATTCCGGGGCCACGGGCAGCGCCCGGTCCGCTGCGCTACGCAACCAACGTCCCCGAAGCAACTCGCGCAACCAACGTCCCCAACGCAACGCGGGAGAAGTGCATGAAGATCGGCATCGGCAGCGTCATCGTCGGGAACCCGGGTACTACGCTCGATGACCTCGTTGCCGAGGTGAAGGGAGTGGAGGCCGATGGCTTCGATTTTTACTCGCTGCCCAATATATTTGGGCACGACGCGATCTCGGTGCTGTCGATCGCGGGACGCGAGACGTCGCGCATCGAGCTGGCGACCGGCGTCACGCCCACGCCTCCACGTCATCCATTCGCGATCGCGCAGCAGGCGCTGACCGCGCAAGCGGCGTGCAAGGGCCGCTTCGTGCTCGGCATCGGGCTCTCGCACAAGATCGTGATCGAGAACATGCTCGGGCTTTCGTACGCGCAGCCGGCCAAGCAGATGCGCGAGTACCTCGAAGTGCTGATGCCGCTCGCGCAGGGCAAGCCGGTCGCGTTCCAAGGCGACCTGTACCGCGTGAATGGCGCGCTGAACTGTGCGGGTGGGACGCCGCTGCCGGTGGTCGTTGCGGCGCTCGGTCCGAAGATGCTGGAAGTCGCGGGACGACTCGCCGATGGCACCGCCACCTGGATGACCGGCACGAAGACGCTCGCCGATCACACGGTGCCGACGATCAACAAGGCCGCGAAGGACGCGGGTCGCCCCGCGCCGCGCGTGATCGCCGCGCTGCCGTTTGCTCTCACGTCGGATCCGGCCGGCGCCCGCGACGTCGCCAACAAGATCTTCGCGATCTACGGCCAGCTGCCGTCGTATCGCGCGATGCTCGATCGCGAGGGAGCAGCCAATCCGGCTGATGTCGGCATCGTCGGCGACGAGGCGACGCTGCGCGCCGGAATCACGCGACTGCAGGGCGCGGGCGTCACGCACTTCCTGGCGAGCGTCTACCCGGCGGACGCGGGGTGCGTCGAGCGGACCAAGGCGTTCTTGAAGGGCGAGCTCCTGCGCTGAGCTCCGAACGGGGCCCCTCTCAGATCGCGAGCGTCGCGTAGTTCAGTACGGCGACGAAGTGGCACGCGCTGCCGGCGAGCACGAACAGGTGCCACACCATGTGGCCGTAGCGCAGTCGCTCCCACGCGTAGAACAGCACGCCCGCCGTGTAGAGCAGACCGCCGGCGGCGAGCCAGGCTTGGCCGTCGGGCGGCAGATGCGTGGAGATCGGTCCGATCGCCACCACCGCGAGCCAGCCCATGCCGAGGTAGAGCGCCGTCGAGACGTGCTGGAAGCGCATCCCGAGCAGCAGCTTGTGGAGGATGCCGAGCGCGGCGAGTCCCCAGATCACGGCGAACAGTGTCCACCCGAACGGTCCGCGCAGTACACCGAGCAGGAACGGCGTGTAGGAACCCGCGATCACCAGGTAGATCATGCTGTGATCGGCAACGCGGAAGATCCGCTTCGCGCGCGAAGGCGGCAGCGCGTGGTAGATCGTCGACGCGGCGTAGAGCAGCACCAGGCACGTTGCGAACACCGTGCAGCCAATCACCTGCATCTTGTCGCCGCGCTCGGCCGCGGTCGCGATCAGGATCGGAAGTCCGATCGCGAACGCCACGAAGCCCATGCCGTGGGTCACGCTGTTGGCGATCTCCTCGCCGAGCGACGGCGCGCGCCCTGCGTGGGAACTCACCGCGAACCGAGCATCGCGTTGACGCCGATGTTCAAGATCGTCAGCAGCAGACTCCCGAGCAGCGCCGGACCGAAGCCCGCGATCTTGATGCCCGGCGCGATCGCGCCGACGAGCTGCAGCACCAGCGCGTTCACGACGAACAAGAAGAGTCCGAGCGTGACGATCGTCAGCGGCAGCGTGAGTAGCACCAGCAGCGGCTTGATCACCGCGTTGACGATGCCGAGGACGAGTGCGCCGACGATCGCGGAACTCCAGGAGTCGATGTGCACGCCGGAGACGACGTTCGCGACGACCAGCAGCATCGCCGCCGAGATCACCAGGTGCGCGAGGAACTCGATCATCGAGGGGCTCCCTTAGAATTCGCTTCGGGGGGCGACGCTACCAGACTCGAGCGCCGATCAGCTTGCCCGACCCATCGCGAGGACCTTCGAGCCGTCCGCGAAGTGGATCTGCACCTTGCCCGGCCCGAGCACGCGCTCGACGATGCCGGGGCCGAAGGTGGCGTGCTCGACGCGCTGGCCGGGCGCGAAGCGGGCGCTCGTCGAGTAGCGCACCGGCGGCAGCGAGAGGTCGGCCGCTACCAGCGCCTTGCCGCCCTTCGCCGCGCGCGTGGCCTTGGTCTCGCCGGTGCGCCGGTGCGGTCGCGCCTCGCCCGCGCTTTCGCCACGCACGCGATGTCGCGCGCCGCACTCCTTGCACTCCACCTGGGCGATCGTGGTGCCGACCATCGCGACGACGACGTGCCACACCGTCCCGCACTTCCTGCAATACGCCTGGATGTCCGCTCCGACGCCCAACTGATGATCCTCGCCGCTCGCCGGCCTTATGATTCTCGCCGCTCGCCGTTGGCTCGCTACGCGGGAAGCGTCCTCTTGGGCCTCGCCGCTCGAATTGGCTCGCTACGCGGGAACCTACGAGCATAATGCGGAGGCTCGCGTATCGAAGGCGACGAGAGAGCGAAAGCGCTATTCGTCGCGCTTCGCAGCCCGGAGGGAACGTGTCCGACGAACTCTTGATCGCCGTCTTCGTCGACTTCGAGAATCTCGCACTCGGCGTGCGCGACATGAAGGGCAACCAGGGTCAGTTCCGCATGGAGGTCGTGCTGAAGCGACTGCTCGAAAAGGGTCGCATCGTCTACAAACGCGCCTACTGCGATTGGAACCGCTACCGCGACGCGGTCCGCGAATTCCACGGACACGGCATCGAACTCGTCGACATCCCGCACAGTCGCCAGAGCGGCAAGAACTCGGCGGACATCCGGATGGTCGTCGACGCGCTCGACCTCTGTTACCAGAAGGACCACATCGACGTCTTCGCGCTGCTCTCGGGCGACAGCGATTTCTCCCCGCTCGTCAACAAGCTGAAAGAAAACGACAAGCGCGTGATCGGATGCGGGGTCAAGAACTCCACTTCCGATCTGCTCGTCTCGGGCTGCGACGAGTTCATCTTCTACGACGATCTGGTGAAGGCGCAGGTCGAGCGTCCGGTGCGCAAGAAGACGCCCGCGGCGAAGGGCGGCGCGACGGCGGCGCCGGTCGACGACGCGGTCGACAAGGTGGTCGAGATCGTGCGTTCGCTCGAACAGGACTACGACCCGCTCTGGGGCTCGATCGTCAAGCAGACCATGCGCCGCGTCCATCCGGGCTTCAACGAGGCGCAGCACGGCTTCCGCTCGTTCTCCGATCTGCTGCACGCCGCCGAGGACCAGAAGCTGATCGCGCTCGAGTACGACGAGGGCCGTGGCAACTACAAGGTGCGGCTCGCGTAGCCTCATGAGCCTCGCCGCTCGCCTGCGGCTCGCTACGTGGGAGGAGGGTCATCGGGGGATCATTGGCGACTGCGAAGGCGGAGAAGGCCGCGAAGATCGGCGCGATCCTCGACCGACTCCACCCGCTGCCGCCGATTCCGCTCGCGCACGAAGATCCCTACACGCTGCTCGTCGCCGTCGTGCTGTCGGCGCAGTGCACCGACAAGCGCGTGAACGAGGTCACGCCCAGGCTTTTTGCGCTGGCGCGCACACCAGAGCAGATGGCGGCGCTGCCGGTCGCGCGGATCGAGGCCGCGATTCGCTGCTGCGGTCTCGCGCCCGCGAAGGCGAAGAACATCCGAGCACTCTCGCAGATGCTCGTGGAGCGCCACCGCGGTCAGGTGCCGAAGAGCTTCGAGGAACTCGAAGCTCTACCGGGCGTCGGTCACAAGACAGCCGGTGTCGTGCGCGTGCAGGCGTTCGGGCTTCCAGCATTTCCGGTCGACACGCACATCCATCGGCTCGCCGCGCGCTGGGGGCTCTCATCGGGCCGCAACGTCGCGCAGACCGAGCGCGATCTCGCGGCGCTGTTCCCCGAAGCCGATTGGGGCAAGCGCCATCTGCAAATCATCTACTTCGGCCGCGAGCATTGCCCGGCGCGCGGGCATGACGCAACAACGTGTCCGATCTGCTCCTGGGCCGCCCCGAAACGCCCGCCGCGCCCAAGGCGCCCATTTCCCGCGTAGCGAGCCACCGGCGAGCGGCGAGATCATCAGGCCTGAGCGGCGAGATCATCAGGCCCGGGTCCGCAGCCAGCGCGGCGCCCACCAATTCCAATCGCCGAGCAGCTGCATCGTCGCCGGCACCAGCAGCGTGCGCACCAGCGTCGCATCGAGCGCGATCGCGGCGGCGATGCCGAGTCCCATCTGTTTGACGTACACCAGGTCGCCGGTCATGAACGCGCCGACCACCACCAGCAAGATCAGCGCGGCACTGGTGATGGTGCGACCCGTTCGCGCCAGCCCGAGGATCACCGAGCTGCGATTATCGTGCGTACGCTTCCATTCCTCTTGGATGCGACTCAGCAGGAACACCTCGTAGTCCATCGAGAGGCCAAAGACGACCGCGAACATCACGAGCGGAATCGTCGGATCGATCCCGTCGGACGGCTGGAAGCCGAGCCAATCCGCGAAGTGGCCATCCTGGAATACCCAGACGAGCAGTCCGTAACTTGCACCGAGCGAGAGCGCGTTCATCAGCACGGCCTTCAGCGGCACCACGATCGAGCGGAACGCGACGAACAGGATCACGTAGTTCGAGATCGCGACGAGCAGCGCCGCGAAGCCGCCGTACTCGCGCAGCGTGTGCACCTGGTCGACCATCTGCGCCGTTGCGCCGCCGACCATCGCTTGGAGTCCCGGTCGCGGAACCTCGCGGATCGCATTGACGATGCGGGCGGACTCGGCCGAGCGCCACGGATTCCGGTGGTCCGCAATCAGCAGCGCCGCATCGTCGTCGACCATGCGACGGATCTTCGTCGCGGTCGGTTCGCTTGCCAGCTTGCGCTGCATCGCCTCGGGAGTGAGTGCGTCGGGATCGAGATCGCGGAACGGCGAGCGAACGCCTTCGACGCCCGGTACGGCCTCGATGCCGGCGATGAACGAGCGCAGCGCGCGCAGGTTCGCGGGCTCGAGCGGCGAGCCCTTCGTATCGACGATCACCGGGATCGCCGAGGCGCCGCCCGGGTCGAAGCGCTGCGGGTCGGACAGCGCCTCGTCCACCCGACGCACCTCGGAGTCGCGGGCGAGCGCACTCGAATCGGGCATCGCACTTTTCATCCGCAGGAAGGGAGCCGTGAGTGCGGCGAGCACGAGAAAGCAACCGGACACCGTAGCGATCGGGTGTCGCATCGAAAGCGCGCCCACGCGCAGCCAGAACGGGCTCGGCTCGCCCTCGTCGTGCGCGCGGCCGATCGGCCAACGGTTCACGTTCGGACCCAAGAAGGCCAGCAGAGCCGGAAGCAGTCCGAGCGCGCCGAGCAGCGCGCTCACGACCACCAGCACGCCGCCGATCGAGACGCTGCGCAGGATCGGCAACGGGACCAGCAGCAGCGCCGCGAGACTCGTCGTGACGGTGAGGCCCGAGACCCAGACCGCGCGGCCGGCGGTGTCGAGCGTGGCGGCGACCGCGGCTTGCACGTCGGGATCGCGACCGATCTCTTCGCGGAAGCGCTGCACGAGCAGCAGCGCGTAGTCGATCGACAGACCGAGACCGAGGAAGGCGCCGACGCTCATCGCGAAGATCGAGATCTCGGTGAACTGGGCGCCGAATCTCACCAGCGCCGCCGAGCCGGCCAGCGAGAAGGCGCCGATCGCGATCGGGAGCAGCGCGGCCACCACGCCGCGGAAGAAAAACAACGTCAGTAGCAGCGCGAACGGCAGCGCGATCTTCTCGGCGGCGGTGGCGTCCTCGCGCGCGACTTGTTGAACCAGCAGCGTAAAGGCGACGATGCCGCCGATCGCCACTTCGGCCGGCGCTTCAACGGCGCGCAGCAACGGCTCGATGCGGCGGAACGTCGCGAGCTTCTGCGCGCTGTCGCCGGCGAGCGACACGATCACCAGCGTCTCGCGCCCATCCCGTGAGACGAGCGTCTTCTGGTTTGTGTCGTAGACCGTCGTCGCGCCTACCACGCCTGCGTCGGCGAGCACCGGCTCGAGACCGTCGATGATGCGCGAGCCAAATTCAGCGCCCTGCACGTCGCCGCTGGGATTGCGATAGAGCACCAGCACGTCGGCAGCGCCGATGCCGAAGCGGCGCGCCGCCTCCTGTGCCGCGCGCGCGGACTCCGAGCCGGGAACGTCGAGGCCACCAGCTGTCAGGTGATCCTCGACCGAAGCGCCGTAGAAGCCCATCGCCACGATCCCGACCGCGAAGGCCACCAGCACCCACTTCGCGCGCCGCGCGATCCACGCGCCGAGGCGCGCGAAGGGCGATGTGAGCGAGGCCTCGGAGCGCACGGCGATCCCTTCCCAGCGTGGCGGCTCGTGCGCCGCGACGAGCCTCTGGCGTTCCGGGCATCCTAACGAGCGAAGCCCGCGATTACCTGACCGGGTCGTGATGGATTTGCCGCATCGCAGCCCGGCCAGGGGGTTCCACCTCAGCGTTGCACGCCGAGAACCTCCAGATAGGCGCCGCGGATCGCGTCGGTGTGCCGCGCGTAGTCGGCCTGCAGCGCCCGCCGCGCGCTCGATTCGCGCGAACCGGCTGCATAGCCGAGTCGGCGAGCGAGACCATCGAGGTCGCCGCGCTCTTCGTCGAGGTCGCTGATCGAGCGGTTCTCGACCACGCGCAAGCGGCTCGCGAGACGTTCGAGGAACTCCCAGCCGTCGCGGAGCGCCGCTGCCTGCGCCGGTGCGAGCAGCCCGAGCGCGGCAAGCTTGTCGATCGTCCGTTCGGTGCGGTCGATGTCGAGCAGCTCGGCGTGCGACCGACCGTACGCGAGCTGTAGAAACTGAACGGCGTTCTCGACATCGAGTAGGCCGCCGCGACCGCGCTTCAGATCGCGTCGCGTGGCGGTCTCTTCCGCCAGCTCGTGCTCCATGCGCGACCGAACGCGGTGGATCTCGGCCGCGGCGTCCGCGGGCAGCGGCTGCAACAACACCTCACGGCGCAGCGACTCGAACGCCGCACCGGCCGCGGCATCACCCGCGACCGGGCGCGCGCGCAACAGCGCCTGCTTTTCCCATAGCATTGCAAGCGTCTGGTAGTGCTCGCGCAATCCGGCGATCGACGTCACGAGCGTGCCCTGATTGCCGGACGGACGCAGACGCGAGTCGATCTCGTAGCAGGCGCCGTTGGCGGTCGGCGTCTCCAGCGCGGAGATCAGTCGCTGCGCGACGCGTACGCAGTACTCCTGCACGAAGGGCGCATTGCCCGCTTCGGTGTCGGGCAGGTCGTAGAGGAAGATCAGGTCGAGGTCGCTGCCGTAGCTGAGTTCCCGGCTCGCGAGCTTGCCCATCCCGACGACCAGGAAGCGCGCGGCGGCGGCGCTGTTGCTGGGCGGGCGCGCGCGCATCACCTCGCGCTGCGCCACCGCGAGCGCCGACTCGAGCGCAATCTCGGCGATCTCCGAGAGCGCCGTCTCGCAAGCGGCGCGCGTGATCTGCTCGTCGACGTCGAGCAGCCCCACGTTCAACACCTGGCGTTGGTGGAAGAGGCGCAGCGCATCGAGATCGCGCTCGAAGTCGGGTTCGTCCGCCGGGCCGAGTTCAGCGCGGATCGACACGAGATCGGCGCGCAGCTGCTCGCGCGTGAAGAGCAGCAGGTTCGGGTCGCCGAAGAGCGGCTCGATCAGCCGCGGATGCTGCGCGAGCAGCGCGGACAGGAAGCGCGAGCCGGCGAAGAGCGCGGCGAGCCGGCCGACCAGCTCGGGGCGGTCGATCAGCAGCTCGTAGTAGAAGCGCCGGGCGCCAACGGCGGCAACGAAGCGATCGAGATTGTTCAGCGCGAGCACGAGATCCGGTGAAGCTTCGATCTCGCGCGCGAACTGTTCCGCGAGCGCTTCCATCATCGGCCGCGTTTCGGGGCTGCCGAGCAGCCGCGGCTGGTGACGCAGGAAGAGTTGGAGAATCGCCTCCGCGCTGCTCCCAACCTCGACCGAGGCGCCGAAGGCGCGCACGTGATCGCGCTGACGCGAGAGCTCCGCTTCGAAGTCCGCGAGCGCCGTAGTGCCGGTGAAGCCCATCGCGCGCGCGAGTCGCAGCTGTGCTGCGGGCCGCTGCGGCAGCGCGTGCACCTGGCGCTCGTCTTCCATCTGCAAGCGGTTCTCGACGCGACGCAGGAACAGATAGGCGTGTCGGAGCGTCGCGGCGGTCTCCGCCGGCAGCAGCTTCACTTCGGCCAGCCGCGCGATCGCGCGCTGCGCCGAGCGGTCGCGCAATTGCGGGATGCGACCGCCGTGCAACAGCTGCAGTGCCTGCGCGACGAACTCGATGTCGCGGATGCCGCCCGGGTCGAGCTTCACGTCGAAGCCGTCGTCGCCCGCGCCGCGGCCCGATGATCGGAGGGCTCCGCGTTCCTCGCCTACGCGCTTCTGCAACGTCCGAATGCGACGCACACCAGCGTAGTCCATCGCCGCGCGGTAGATCATCGGGTGGATCGAGCGCACCGCGCGCCAGCCGAGATCGAGGTCGCCGGCGACCGGCCGCGCCTTCATGAACGCGACCTTCTCCCAGTGATCGGCCGCGTTCTCGTAGTAGTCGGCGAGCATCGCGTCCGAGATCGCGGGCGGGCCGCCGTCGCCCTCGGGCCGCAGGTCGAGATCGATGCGGTACAGGAAGCGATCCTCGGTCTCGGCCCCGACGAGGCGCGCGAACTCCTGGCCGAGGCGCATGAACCAATCGAGCGGCGCGCGCTGTTGCGGGCCGTTCATCGCGTCGGCGACGTGCCCGTACAGGTAGATCAGGTCGACGTCGGACGAGAAGTTCAGCTCCTCACCGCCCAGCTTGCCGAGGCCGAGCACGCAGAACGGCGCCGTGACGACGCGGCCCTGCGCGTCGCGCCAATGGGGCGGACCGAGGTTCGCAGTGGTTCGGGCGTGCGCGATCTGCAGCGCGCGATCGAGCAGCACTTCGGCAAGCCACGAGAGATCGGTGAGCGTCTCGCCGCTCGCGGCCAGCGGCAACGCGCAGTCGCGCACGACGATGCGCGCGAGCCAGCGGTATTTGAAGAGCCGCAGCGCGCGCGGGGCGCCGTCGTCGCCTGCGGCGGCGAGCGCGGCGTCGAGGTGCGCGGTGAGCGCGAGACGATCGAGCGTCGCGGCGATGTCATCGCCCGCGAGTTCGGCGAGCCAGAGCGGTTCGCGGATCAGCCACTTCGCGAAGAACGGCGCGATGCCGCACAGCGACAGCAGGACGTGCTCGAGACGGCCCGGGTGCGCGGCGGCCGTCGCAACGAGCGCCGGACTCGCAGCGCCGAGCACCTGCTCTGCGAGGCGCACGGCCTGCTCGGGATCCGGCGCGCTCGCCAATGCAGCGGAGAGCCCCGCGACCTGCGTGCTCAAGCCGTCGGTCCGCCTTTCAGGATCACCACCGCGAGTGGCGGCAGCGTGATCACGATCGAGTGCGGCTGCCCGTGCCACGGAACCGGTTCCGCTGCGACGCCGCCACCGTTGCCGAGATCGCTGCCGCCGTACCAGGCGGAATCGCTGTTCAGCAGCTCGCGCCAGTAGCCGCCGTGCGGGACGCCGAGGCGAAAGCGGTGACGCGGTACCGGCGTCCAGTTGCACGCTACGGCGACCGCATCCGGTGTCGAGGAGCCGCGCCGCAGATAGACGAGCGTGCTCTGGGTGCTGTCGTGGCAGTCGATCCAGGCGAAGCCGGCCGGGTCGCAATCGAGTTCGTGCAGCGCAGGCTCGGCGCGGTAGAGCGTGTTGAGGTCGCGCACCCAGCGCTGCATGCCGCGGTGCGGCTCACTATCCTGCAGCTGCCACTCGAGACTCGCGTCGTGGTTCCACTCGGAGCGCTGCGCGAGTTCGCAGCCCATGAACAGCAGCTTCTTGCCCGGTTGCGTCCACATCGAGCCGTAGAGCGTCCGCAGGTTCGCGAACTTCTGCCAATTGTCGCCGGGCATCTTGGCGAGCAGCGATCCCTTGCCGTGCACCACTTCGTCGTGCGAGAGCGGCAGCACGAAGTTCTCGGTGAACGCGTAGAGCATCCGGAAGGTGAGGTCGTTGTGGTGGTAGCTGCGGTGTACCGGGTCGAGCGATGCGTAGACGAGCGCGTCGTGCATCCAGCCCATGTCCCACTTCATGCCGAAGCCGAGGCCGCCGACGTAGGTGGGACGCGACACCATCGGCCACGAGGTCGACTCTTCGGCGATCATGTGGACGTCGGGATGAAGGCGGTAGACCTCTTCGTTGAGGCGCCGCAAGAAGGTGATGGCGCCGAGGTTCTCGCGCCCGCCGTACTCGTTCGGGATCCACTCGCCGGCTTTGCGCGAGTAGTCGAGGTAGAGCATCGACGCGACCGCATCGACGCGCAGCCCATCGGCGTGGAAGACGTCGATCCAGTAGAGCGCGCTCGACAGCAGGAAGGAGCGCACTTCGTGGCGGCCGTAGTTGAAGATGAACGAGCCCCAGTCCGGGTGGAAGCCCTGGCGCGGGTCGCCGTGTTCGAACAGGTGGGTGCCGTCGAAGAAACCGAGCCCGTGTTCGTCGGTCGGGAAGTGCGACGGTACCCAGTCGAGCAGCACGCCGATGCCGTGCTGGTGCAGCACGTCGATCAGGTACATCAGGTCTTGCGGGGTCCCGTAGCAACTCGATGCGGCGAAGTAGCCGGTGGTCTGGTAGCCCCACGAACCGAAGAACGGGTGCTCCATCACCGGCAGCAGTTCGACGTGGGTGAATCCCATGTCGCGCGCGTACCCTGCCAGCAGCGGCGCCATTTCGCGGTAGGAGAGCGAGCGGTAGCCCTCTTCGGCGACACGACGCCACGAGCCGATGTGGAGCTCGTAGATCGAGATCGGTTCGGCGAGGCCGCGCTTTCGTGCGCGCGATTCGAGCCACTCCTTGTCGTTCCACTGGTAGTCGAGATTCCAGACGACCGACGCGGTGCGCGGCGGCACTTCGGCGCGGATCGCGAAAGGGTCGGCTTTGTCGACCTGGTAGCCGCCAGTGCGCGAGCGGATGTGGAATTTGTAGACGGCGCCGATGCCGACGTCGGGGAGGAAGCCCTCCCAGATGCCGGAGTGGCCGCGCGGATGCAGCGGATGGGAGTTCCGGTTCCAGCCGTTCCAGTCGCCGACGACGGAGACGCGCTCGGCGTTCGGGGCCCAGACTGCGAAGCGGGTGCCGGGTTTGCCGTCGACTACGGCTTGGTGGGCGCCCAATTTTTCGTAGAGGCGGAGGTGGCTGCCTTCGTTGAACAGGTAGAGGTCCTGGTCGGACAGCGCGCTCTTGGCTGACATCCTCGAGAAACTGCCCCTTTGATCTTGATGGGGCAACCGGAGCGGTGCTTGGTTGCTGGGCGGGCGGGTGGGGATTTCCTCCGCCGCACGGACCACGTGCATTTTACGAGCGCGTCTTGCTGTGTTCGTTGATACGTGGAGGTCGACTGGTGTCTGCGTGGTCCGTAAGGCAGCGGCTCCAGAATCTCCCCACCCGCCCGCCTGCGGCCGTGTGCGCGGGTTAGAAGTCGTCCGTTGATCGGTGTTTCTTTGTTCGGGCGCGGTGTTTCTTGGATTCGAGTCGGCGTTCTTTGGAGCCTTTGGTGGGTTTGGTGGGGCGCCGCTTGCGCGGCTCCGTGATTGCGGATGCGATGAGTTTTTCCATGCGCGTGAGGGCGGTTTCGAGGTTTCGGTTGCGTTCGCGGTGTTCGTCGCAGGTGAGATGAATTTTGCCTTCGGCGTCTAGGCGGTTTTTCACTTTGGTGCGGAGGCGGTGGGTTTTGGTGGGGCCGAGGATGGGTTCGGCGGCGTCGAGGTCCAGGCGGAGGTCGACTTTGGTTTCGACTTTGTTGACGTTCTGGCCGCCGGCTCCGCCTGACCTTGCGAAGGCTTGGGTGAGCAGGCGTTTCGGGAGTGTCAGGTTGCGACCGAGTTGGAGGTCGCGGAGCGGTGCCATCGTGTGCTGGTGGTAGCGAAGCGGCGCAGTCGGTGCCTCGGGAGCTTTGGCGAGCGTGCGGCGCATGTCGTTTCCCGAATTCGTTGGGTCGTGTGGGGAAGAGGCGTCGGATCCGCTCGTGTTGCACGAAGGGGCGGTCGTACGCGGATTTCGCCAATGCGCTTTGTCATTGCGCGCTCGCGAATCTGGAGGCGATGGCGCGGATTCGTGCCGATCGCGATGGCTGGTGGGTGGGCGCGGCAGGTTTCACTTGTCCCGTGCCGGCGGGGCGCGAGCATGTCGCGGAAGCGGAGCGGATTCGTGCGCTCGGTTGGGCGATCTGGGATCTGCACTTCGGGCTGCCGCTCGCGCCGGAGTTCGCCGGTCACTTTGCGGGTGTCGACGACGCGGTGCGCAGCCGGTTGGGCGCGTGACCGAGGTGGGGCTCTTTACGGCGCAGCGACAGCC
>CAYGWM010000019.1:15137-28626 GCA_964353555.1 uncultured Spirochaetales bacterium | reverse complement strand
CGCAGCCGGTTGGGCGCGTGACCGAGGTGGGGCTCTTTACGGCGCAGCGACAGCCGCGTCCCGTTGCGGGCGCGTTCGCGGCGCTCGCGCGCATTTCGACACGCCGACTAGACAAGCCAACTAGAGATCCGTCGGGTCGTGCAGCAGCGGTCCCGGGAGCGCTTCGCCTTCGCGGCGTGCGCGGCGGACGGCCGCCAGCAGTTGCAGCGCGCGCGGCAGGAAGAGCAGGCCGAGGACGAGGTTGATCACCAAGAAGACGCCGTTGGTGGCGAGCGCGTAGGCGATCAGCGTGTCGCGGTCGCCGTAGTCGGCGAAGAGCGCCGCCCAGGTCAGCTCGCGCGTGCCGAAGTTGCCGAGCGTCGGGATGCTGAGCGCGAGGTAGAGCACCGGGATGCGCGCGGCGAGCGCGAGCCACGGGATCGAGATCCCGAACGCCTGCGACGCGAGCTTCTGGATCGTCACGTCGAAGACGACCAGCGCGATGAAGCCGAACACGAACGGCCACAACTGCGAGAGCGGAAAACGTTCTGCCCACGAGTGGATTCCGCTAGCGCCTGGGAAGCGCCAACCGCGCGTGGTCGAGAGGCGCACGCCGACCGTTACCGTGACGAGGATCGTCCACAGCACGCCGGCGGTGATCGCTACGTCGCGGTTGGCGCCGATGCCGCCCGGGAGCGTGGGCAGCGCCAGCGTCATCATGAACAGCATCACGACGAAGTGGCAGATTACCGGGACGAGCGCCGAGCCGATCACCGCGTCGAAGCGCTGGCCGACGAGCTGGCCGAGGCCGAGGAAGAACGCAGCGTCGGAGAGTGGAGCGCTGATCGTGCGCAACAGCTCTGCGCCACCCCGCACGGCGACCACCGAGCGAACCGGGACGTGCGTGACGAAGCGTCGCAGCGCGAGCGCCTGGAGCAGCGTCCAGACGAAGAAGAACGCGATCCGATCGGCGGCGGCACAGGCGATGAAGACGGGCACGTTCGCGGCATTCGCTGCGTTGCGCAGCCGGTGCCAGTCGGTCGCCCAGCCGAATACATAGACGAGCAGCGCGATCGAGATCGCCCACGGAAGCACGTGGCGCCAACGCTTGCTCGCAGCAACAGCCATGAAGCGCAGGAGCATACCCGCCGCTTGGCGAAGTGGCGGACTTGGGGAAGGTCCTCGACGCAACTCACGCAACAAACCAGGAACGTCCCCGACGCAAACGACGCAACGAACGTCCCCAACGCAACCAACGCAACAATGGCTAGGGAGTTGGGGGGGGGGCGGCTTCGGCGGGGGTGACGTTCGGAGCGGAGGGTGCCGGCGCTGCGGCGGCTGGTGCCGGGGGCGCGACCGGGGTGGGTCGCGATCGTTCGAGGATGCTG
Organism: uncultured Spirochaetales bacterium; assembly: GCA_964353555.1. GTDB lineage: Bacteria > Myxococcota_A > UBA9160 > UBA9160 > PR03 > PR03. The sequence goes on along the minus strand of CAYGWM010000019.1, from coordinate 27,259 downwards.
CGGGCCTTCGCGGCCCAGGCGGGCTCGGGCTTTTGATCGCCGATCACCGCGAGCGCAACCTCGGCGGTGCGCTGCGCGCTCTTGCGATCGTGCGCCGCCTCGAACGCCATCGCGGCGTGGTAGAGCACCTCCGCGTAGCCGGGGTCGTCGACCGGATAGGTGCCCGCCGCCTCGCCCAGCACTTCGAGTGCGGCCGCAGCTTGACCGCGACGCAGGTGGACGAGTCCGAGCGTGTCCGCGATCTCGGGATCGCGCGGCCGCAGCGCGCGCGCCTCGCGTGCGAGCGTGAGCGCGAGGTCGAGCTGCTCGCCGCTCTCCGCGAGCGAAGCGGCGAGTGCGGCGCGCGCGACCGCGAGTTTCGGGTCGGCTTCGAGCGCCTTCTGGAAGTGGGCGCGCGCGCCGCTGCGATCACCTCGGCCGTCGCGAAGCAGACCGATCGTGAACAGCGTCGGGCCGGCGCCGAGTCCAAGCTCCGCCGCGCTGCGCTCGATCTCGTCGCTCTTCGTGCGCGTGCGGAGCCACGCTACGAGCGCGCGGTAGGTGGCGATGTCGTTCGGGTCGAGCTCGAGAGCGCGCGCGAAGCCCACCGTGGCTTCCGCGTCGCGGCGCCCGGCGCCGAGCGCCTGTGCGCGCAGGCGCTGCAACACGGCTGAGTCTGGACGCGCGGCGACGGCCGCTTCGAGCCGCTTGCTCGAGTCGTCGGCGCGTCCCTCGCGAATGTCGAGCGCGACCAGCGCTTCGTGGACTTGCGCGTCGTTTGGGTGATCCTGCACGGCCTCTTCGAGCAGCGCGCGTCCCGTCTCGGCGTGTCCGGCTCCGAGTTCGAGCCGCGCCAGCGGCACCACGACGCGCGCGTTGCGGCGCTCGCGCGGAACGCCTGCCAGCACGCGTCGCGCGGCCTCGCCATCTACTTGTCGCAACAGTGCGTCGGCGAGGATCGCGCTCGCCTCCGGGTCATCGCTATGCGCGCGCAGCACCTCGCGTGCGTCGGCCGTGGCGCCGCCCACATCGGCGATGGCCACACGCGTGCGGGCGCGCAGACGCAGCGCTGCGCGCGAACGGGGCGACAATTCCACCGCGCGCTCGGCCGCCTTGTTCGCGCCCTGGTAGTCGCCGTTGCGGAGCAGCAGATACGCGAGGATCCGCTCGATGCGCGACGACGTCGGATCGGCGTCTGCTGCTGCGTGCGTCGCGGCGAGTGCGTCTTCGTGGTGGCCATCGGCGAAGTCGAGCCACGCCAGCGACGCCCGCGTCTCGGCGTCACCCGCCTCGCTGAATTGCGTCAGGATCGCGCGCGCTTCTTCGCGCAGCGCGGGCTCGTCCTCGCCTTCGGCGCGGTGCAGCAGGATCTGCGCGCGCCGCAGCAACAACGCTTGATTCCCCGGCCGCTGCGCGAGGCCCTTGTCGACGACGCTCTGCGCGCCCGCCCAGTCCGAGCTGTCCTCGCGCTGGTCGGCGAGTGACAGATAGGTTCGGGCGGCTCCCGAGTCCGCCGTGTCGAGCGGCGGGAGCGTCGGCGGAGGCGGCGAACGCAGCATCGCACAGCCGGCAACTGCGAGGGCGAGGCCCGCGACGATGAAGGCTCGCGACGCACGCACGCGGAACCCGATCGGCATGCCCATTCCCCCTGTCGATCTCGAGACTTCGGTTGGCGAGGTTGCCGACGATAACAGCGGCCGTGCAGCGCACGGACTGGAGCGAAGCAACGCGGCTAGAATGCCGGGCGCGGATCAAAGGAGCGGGCGGATGCGGAGCGGTGTGCGGATTCTTCTGGCGGTGGCGGTGTCGGCTTGTGGCTGCAATCTCGGCGTGCCGGGTGTACCGCCCGCGCCCGGCGCCCGCGCGACGCAATTCCGGCTGCCTGCGCTGCACGCGGAGCCCGATCCCGCTGCAGGCGGTCGTATCGTCGACGCGCATGGACGCGAAGTGCTGCTGCGCGGCGTCAACGTGAACGCCTTCGTCGAGTACTGGGCCTACGACCCGGCGCGCTTCACGACCTATCCGCTCACGGAGGCGGACGCCGATGCGATCGCCGCGATCGGGTGGAACGCGGTGCGCCTGTTGCTCTCGTGGTCGCGCGTCGAGCCCGAGCCCGGCGTCTATGACGAGGTCTACCTCGACTCGATCGAGCAGGCGGTGGGGATGCTGCAGAAGCGCGGCATCTACTCGATCGTCGATCTGCACCAGGATGCCTGGGGTCCGTCGCTCGCTGCGCGCCCCGGCGAAGCGTGTCGCGTTGGCGAGTCGCCCGCGTTCGGCTGGGATGGCGCGCCCGCGTGGGCGACCTTTGACGGCGGTCGCCGCCGCTGCATGCCGAACTCGAGTTTCGGCCAGCGCGAGTTCTCGCCCGCGGTGATCGCCGCGTTCCAGGCGTTCTGGGACGACGCGCCGGGCCCCGGCGGCGTCGGCATCCGAACGCGCTACGCGGCGATGCTGGGGCACGTCGCAGCGCGCTTCGCACGACACGATGCAGTCGCCGGCTACGAAGTGATGAACGAGCCGAACGCGTATGCGCTGTTTCCGGGTCACCTCGATGCGCTCTCCGATCTGTACGCGATGTCCTTCGCCGAGATTCGTGCCGCCGAGGATGCGGTCGGCGCGCCGCATCGACTCTTCTTCTTCGAGCCGTCGATCGCCTGGGGCGTGCTGCCGGGCGTGGTGCCGCCGTTCCCGCACGACGGGCAGATCGTATACGCACCCCACCTCTACCAAGGCGGTCTCGACAGCACACCGCTCGACACGACGCCCTTCGAGCGCGCGCGCAGCGAGGCGAACGAGTTCTACGACGGCGCGCCGATCCTCTCGGGCGAGTGGGGCAGTGGACCGGAGCGCGCCGCGAATCCGGCCGACGACTATTTCCTGCTGCACCAGCACTTGCAGGACGACTACACGATCAGCGCGACGCTGTGGACCTGGCGTGAGGCCTGCGGAGATGCGCACAAGGCGGGCGACTGGCGCGCCGGCCGCATCCCGACCGTGTGGGGTCTCTTCGAGGTGGATTGCGCGCTGAATCAGGACAACGGTCTCCGCACACCGCTCGCCGGTCAACTGACGCGACCGGCGCTGCGCGCTGCGGCGGGCCGCATCACGAGTCTCGTCGTCGACCCCGACGCGCGCACGCTCGACGCGGCCGGCGAAGCCACTACGCGCGGCAGCTTCGTCGCGTTCCTGCCGGGACCCATCGGGCGACCGCCGCATGTGTCGGGCGAAGGCATCGGGCCGTTCGCGTGGCGTCCGGCGCCAGGCGGCGGCGCCTATCTGTTGGGATGGCTGCGCGCGGGCAGCTGGCGACTGCAGCTCGCTCCGGGTTCCTAGCCAGAACGAGATCGCTGCGCGCGATCATGCTGCGCGCAGCGATGCGGCGGCGGCCGCGCCCGCTCGGCGACCGCTGGTCCAAGCCCACAGGAAGTTGAAGCCGCCGATGCGGCCGACCACGTCGAGGATTTCGCCGCACGCGAAGAGTCCCGGCGCCGCGCGGCATTCCAGCGTCCGCGAGTGGATCGCGGAGAGCGCGATGCCGCCGGCCGTGACTTCTGCCTTCGCGTAGCCCTCGCTGCCGTCGACCGGCAGCACGAACGCGTCCAGTATCGACAGCAGCCGCTGGCGCTCGGCGCGCTGCAACTCGTGTTCGCGCCGCTCGCGCTTCACCTCGGCTTCGGCGAGTAGCGCATCGGCGAGTCGCTCGGGCAGCCGCTCGGACAACACCGTGCTGACGAGGCGCTTGCTCGAAGCCCGCAGCGCGTCCTCCCAGCTTTGCTCCCTCACGCCGCCCCAGCGCACCAGCAAGCGCAGTCCCGCCGCATCGGGCGCGGTGACATGGCGGCTCATGTCGAGCACGACGGGGCCGCTGAAGCCGCGGTGGGTGAACAGCAACTCCCGCTCGCTCTCGCCGACGATGCGGTCACCGCGCACCGCGCGCAGCTGCGCGCGCACGCTGACACCGGCTAGCGCGGTGAAGCGCGCCTCGCGGGTAGTGAGCGGCACGAGCGCCGGATAGGTGGGCACGGTTGCGACGCCCAACAACTCGGCGAAACGCAATCCGGCGCCGTCGCTGCCGGTCTTTGGCAGCGAGAGTCCGCCGGTTGCGAGCACCAGACGCTGCGCACGGACGCGCCGCCCACCCGACGCCTCGATGTCGAAGCAAGCGCCGCGGGCGTCATTCGTGCGAAGGATCTGCGTGACGCGAAAAGCGCCGGTCAGCGTGACGCCGGCGCGCGCGCAGGCGCCCAGCAATGCGTCCACGACGTCGAGCGGCTGCTCGCTCACTGGAAACACCTTGCCGGTGGCTTCCGTCTTCATCGGAATGCCGAGTTCGGACTCGAAGAACCGGCGCACGTCGGCAAGCGGCCAAGAGAACAGGATGTTGCGCAGCGTGTTGCGCGAACCGCTCGTCGCGTAGTCGTCCAGCGACATCGCGGACGGCAGCACGTTGCAGCGCCCGCCGCCGCTGACGCGAATCTTTGCGCCGGGTTTCGGCCGCGTTTCCAACAGCAGCACGCGCACGCCGGCACGCGCCGCGTACAACGCGGCCAGCAAACCCGCGGCGCCGGCGCCGACCACGACGACGGGCCACTGCTGCGGCATCGCGCTCATCGGGTCGAGATCACGCAGCCGTCAGCGTGAGAAGGACACCGGCAGGCGCTCGACGCCGTGCATCAGCCGCGAGTGCAGCAGTTCCGGCTCGCCGGCGAGTTCGAAGGCCGGGAAGCGCGCGAGCAGTTCCTCGAACAGCACGCGGGCCTCCATCCGCGCGAGCGGGGCGCCGAGGCACAGGTGCTCGCCGAAGCCGAACGCGAGGTGACGCTTGCGAGCGTGATCGCGGCCGACGTCGAAGCGGTCGGCGTCGTCGCCCCAGACTTCTTCGTCGCGATTCGCCGACGCATAGAGCAGCAGCAGCACGTCGCCGGCCGCGATGCGCTTGCCGCGCAGCTCGGTGTCCCCAGTCGCGGTGCGGATGAAGCTCTGCACCGGGGTCCACCAGCGCAGCATTTCTTCGATCGCGTTGGGCAGCCGCTTCGGCGCGGCGAGCAGTCGTTGCCGCTCGTCGGGGTTGCGCGCGAGCAGCAGCGAGCCGCCCGAGATCAGGTTGCGCGTCGTCTCGTTGCCGGCTGCGAGCAGCGTGATGCAGAACATCAGGATCGCGGGGTCGGTGAGTTCCTCGCCCTCGATCTCGGCGCGCGCGAGCGTCGAGACCAGGTCGTCCTTCGGCGCGCGGCGCCGCTCGGCGAGCACGCCTGCGAAATAGCCGAGCATCTCGCCGAGCATCGCGTCGGTCGCGGGCGTGCGCTTGCCGCCGCCCGCTTCGATCATCGAGTCGGACCAGCGCCGGAACTGCGGGCGATCGCTGCGCGGCACGCCGAGCATCTCGGCGATCACGAACATCGGCAGCGGCACCGCGAGCGCTTCGACGAGATCGGCGACGGAACCAGGCTCGATCGCGTCGAGACATTCGCGCGCGATCGCGCGCACCATCGTCTCCAGCTGCTTCGTCGCGCCCGGTGTGAAGGCGCTGATGACCAGTTTGCGGTGCTGGTTGTGCTCCGGCGGGTCCATCTCCAGGATCGTCGGCGGCACTCCGGCAGGCCGCGTGTTGGCGTCGCCGAGGCCGATCTGCACGCCGCGCGTCGACGTGAAGCGCTGCGGATCGCGCGACACGGTCATGATGTCGGCGTGCTTCAGCACGCACCACGCGCCGCCGGTGCCAGGGTACCAGGGGAGGGGATCTTCGCGACGCAAGCGACGGAACGCCGCGTGTGGGTCGCCCAGGAAGAAGGCCGGATCGTCGGGAGCGAACGCCTCGGTCATAGTGCGCCACCTCTTCGCGCGGTCTATAGCAGCTTGAAGAACTTGCGCAGCACGGCGAATGCGCCGGGTCCGCCGACCAGTCCGAGCTTCATCTTGTTCATCACGTAGCCGAAGCCGACCTTCGCATCCGGGTCGGCCATTCCGATCGAGCCGCCCGCGCCGGGGTGACCGAAAGCGTTCGCGTTCGGCGAGATCGGCATGAAGTCCTGGCGCAGCATGAAGCCGAGCCCGAAGCGCATCGGCAGCCCGCCGAGCACCGCGTCGGGACCAAACGCCTGCTCGCTGCGGGCAAGCTCGATCGACGCGGGCTCGAGCAGCCGCACTCCGCCGAGCGTGCCGCCGCGCGCGAGCGCGCCGTAGATCCGGGCGAGCGCGGTCGCCGTTCCATGTCCGTTGGCCGCGGGAATCTCGGCGGCGCGCCACTCTCGCGTGTTGACGCGATCGCTGCGGCCGGGCGGGTTGTTGAAGGCCGCGCCCGCCATCGTGGTGGGATCGGTCATGTCGCGCAGCAACTCGCCGAGCGGGCCGGGGATCACCGGGCCGCCCGGCGTGGGCGACGGCGGCGCGAGGCTGCCGAACAGTTCGGAGCAGCGCGCGTCGTGCTCCGCGGCGAGGCCGATGTGGAAATCCGCGCCGAGCGGTCCCGCGACGTTGTCGCGAAAGAAGGCGCCGACGCTTCGACCCGAGACGCGCCGGATCACTTCGCCGACCAGGTGCCCGAACGTGAGTGCGTGATAGCCGTGCTTTGTACCCGGCTCCCACCACGGATCCTGCTCCGCGAGCGCGGCGGCCATCGCGTTCCAGTCATAGAGCATGTCTTGCGTGAGCGGCTTGCGCACCGCGGGCAGCCCCGCCTGATGCGAAAGCAACCAGCGCACCGGAATCGCGTCCTTGTCCTTTGCGGCGAACTCCGGCCAGTACTTCGCGACGGGCGCATCGAGATCGACGAGGCCGCGCTCCACCAATTGGTGTGCGCAGATCGCCGTCATGCCCTTGGTGGTCGAGTAGGTGTTGACGAGCGTGTCGCGCGTCCAGGGTCTTGTGCGCGCGACGTCGCGATGGCCGCCCCAGAGATCCACCACCATCTCGCCGTCGAGACAGAAGGCGATCGCGGCGCCGAGTTCCTCGCCGTCGGCGAAGCTTTTCTCGAAAATATCGCGAATCGGCGCGAAGCGCGCATCGCAGTGGCCCTGGACGACGCCCATCTTTACGACTCCCGCAGCTTTGCGATCGTAGCCACCAGCAGCCTCACGACCTTCGCGACGTTTTGCCCGAAGATCTCGAGGATCTGCTCCCAGGTGACGGGCTCCTCGTCGTCCTTCCAGCAGTCGTAGTCGGTGGACATCGCGACCGTCGCGTACGGAATGCCCGCTTCGTTCGCGAGCGCGCACTCGGGTGCGATCGACATGTTGATGATGTCCGCGCCCCACGCGCGAAACATCTGTGACTCGGCGCGCGTCGAGAAGCGCGGGCCTTCGATCGTGACGACGGTTCCCCTGGCGTGGTGCTTGATCTTCAGCGCGCGCGCCGAGGCGATCAGCAGCTTGCGAAGCGTCGCGTCGAACGGATCGGCCATCGGCGTGTGCGCCGGCGCGCCCGGCTCGAAGGCGTCGTAGAAGCTGGTCTTGCGGAAGCGCGTGAAGTCGATGAACTGATCGACGATCACGAGATCGCCGCGCCCGATCTTGTTGCGCAGGCTGCCGACCGCCGTGGTGCTGAGGATGTGCGTGCAGCCCGCATCGACGAGCGCCTGGATGTTGGCGCGATTCGGGACCTGCGTGGGCGGCAGCGTGTGCTGGCGACCATGGCGCGCGAGCAGCACGCACGGGGCGCCCTCGATCGTGCCGTGGCGCAGCGGCGAACTCGGCTCGCCCCAATGCGTCGCGACGAGTTCTTCGCGCGCGTCCTTGAAGATCTCCGGGTCGTCGAGTCCCGAACCGCCGATGATGCCGATCTTCGCCATGCGCTGATTCTCCTGCGTTCGCATCGCCCGGTCTCACCCGGGGGGCCTGCCGCAACGTCGAGGCTACCCTTCGGCCGATCGCGGGCCGGATCGAAACCTCGCGAGCTCTTCGTGCATCCAAGGCGGCACCATGGCACATCTCCTGCGCTTCCTCCGGACGAGCGACGTGCGCACGCGCGAAATCACCGATCGCGACGTCTATCTGCGCCGCCGCGAATTCCTGACCGGCGCGGCCGCGATCGCCAGCGCCGCGCTGATTCCCGGCTGCTCGCGCGACAACGGCTCCGCGACCGCTGCCGAGCCCGCCGAGCCCGACACGCTGACCCCCAAGGACAAGGCCACCGCTTACAACAACTTCTATGAGTTCGGCACCGACAAGACCGATCCCGCCGAATACGCCGGCTCGCTGCGCACGCGGCCGTGGACGATTGCGGTCGAAGGCGAAGTCGCGAAGCCTGGCACGATCGGGATCGAGGACGTGCTGACCGCGTTCCCGCGTCAGGAGCGAGTGTACCGGCTGCGCTGCGTCGAGGCGTGGTCGATGGTGATCCCGTGGATGGGCTTCCCGCTCGGCGATTTCCTGAAGCGCTTCGAGCCGACTTCGCGCGCCAAGTACGTGCAGTTCGAGACGCTGGTCGATCCGGCGCAGATGCCGGGTCAGAAGCGCGACGTGCTCGAGTGGCCGTATCGCGAGGGCCTGCGCATCGACGAGGCGATGCACCCGCTCGCAATCTTCGCGACCGGTTTCTACGGCGGCGACCTCGCCAACCAGAACGGCGCGCCGCTGCGACTGGTGGTGCCGTGGAAGTACGGCTTCAAGAGCATCAAGTCGATCGTGAAGGTGCGCCTCGTCGAGCAGCTGCCCTACACCACGTGGGCCGCGTCGGCGCCCGACGAGTACGGCTTCTACGCCAACGTGAACCCGGACGTCGATCACCCGCGCTGGAGTCAGCGCAAGGAGCGCCGCATCGGCGACATCTCCAAGCGCGCGACGCTGCCCTTCAACGGCTACGCGGCCGAGGTGGCGTCGCTGTACGCGGGCATGGATCTCCGGAAGAACCTCTGATGACGGGCCGCCGTGCGCTCGGCATTGTGATCGTCGCGGCGTGTCTCGCGCCCGCACTGTGGCTCGCGTGGCAGGCGGCCTTCGGCGATCTCGGTGCGAATCCGATCGAGGCCGTCGAGCACGCGACGGGCGCGTGGGCGCTGCGGCTGCTGCTCGCGACGCTCGCGGTGACGCCGCTGCGCCGGCTCGCCGGTTGGCAGGCGATCGCGACGCAGCGCCGCACGCTCGGCCTGTTCGCGTTTGCGTACGTAGCGCTGCACTTCTTCACTTGGTCGGTGCTCGACAATGGCCTCGAGTGGGCGTCGATCGTCGAGGACATCGCCAAGCGCCCGTTCGTGACGGTGGGATTCACCGCGTTCGTGCTGCTGATCCCACTCGCCGCGACGTCGATGCGCGCGTCGATCAAACGGCTCGGCAAGCGCTGGATCGAGCTGCACCGGCTCGTCTATGTCGCCGCGGCGCTCGGTGTGTTGCACTTCCTCTGGCTGGTGAAGAAGGACCTGCGCCCGCCGCTGGTGTATGCGGCGGTGTTGGCGGTGCTGCTCGGGCTGCGGATCTGGTGGCGCTACTCGAAGTCGCGATCGAGCACGGTACGGCGACCCTCCGCGCGCGCCTTCTCGATCGCGCGGTCACAGAGTCCGCGCACTGCGTCCGACAGCGGCACGGAGACGCGGTCCGACGTATTGAATCCCGAGCGTCCGCGCACGTAGTTCTTCAGCTTCGACATCACGATCAGCGAGTCGGCCTCGAGCGGATCGGGCGCGCGCGGCGTCGTCGGCGCCATGATGCGCCGCGGCGATCGCTCGCTGGGCGACGCAGCCACCATCGACGCGTGCGGACTCGAAGCCGCCTGCGCCGACTGCTCGCGCTCCCACTCCGCGCGCGTCGGCGCCTGCTTCTCGATCGCCCACGACTCGCGGTGCCGCACCACCGACAAATGCGCGTCCCAGCACGACACATTGCAGAACACCAGCCCCGTGCGGGGCCGATTGCAAGTAGACACGTTGCACACCCAGTGCCCCGCGCCAAACGCAATCGGCGTCTTGCACGAAGAACACCGTCTCCACGACGAATCATCCGACATCGAGAACCTCCACAGCGCTTCCCACGGGGGTGCCGGGCGTCAAGTTATTTCTTGTCAGGTTATTCGGCCTTGCAGCGCAGTGCTCGTCACGGCAAATTGGGGATGCCCCAGAGGTCCCTGGGAGCACAGCGTGCCCCGCCGACCGAGACTCGACTTTCCGGGTGCGTTCCATCATGTGATCGCTCGCGGCGTAGATCGCCGTGACATCTTCCGCGACGACGCCGACCGCGTCGCGTACTGCGAACAGCTCTCGCGCGTCTTCCTGGACGATGGTGCGACTTGCCTCGCGTGGGCGCTGATGCCGAACCATGTGCATCTCGTCGTGCGCACGGGTGCGCGTCCGCTTGCGCGCGTGATGCACCGCGTGGGTGGCTGCTACGGCCGCTACTTCAACGACCGCCATGGGCGCGTCGGGTATCTGTTTCAAGGTCGCTACCACGCGATCGCCATCGCGGACGACGCGTACCTGATGACGCTCATGCGCTACGTGCACGCCAATCCACTGCGCGCGGGCCTGGTCGCTTCCGTCGACGACCTCGAGCGATACCGATGGACGGGCCACGCCGCGCTGGTCGGCTTCGCAAGCGCGGCGCCGTTCCACGATACGCGCAACGCGTTGCGGCTCTTCGACGAGAACGAGGCGATCGCGCGCGCAGCCGTTCGTGCGCTGATGCGCTGCAGCGACGAAGCGCCGGACGCGGTGCACGAGATCGACGGCGCGAAGAGCGATCCGGTCGCGGCGCTGGTCGAGTCGCCGTGCGAAGTCGATCCGGCAGTGGCGCTGTCGGATCTCATCGCTCGGGTGTGCGCGATCCAGCGCATCCCCGAAGCGGAACTGCGAAGGGGCAGTCGCAACCGCCCGGTCAGCCTCGCGCGCGCGACGATCGCCTATCTCGCGTTTCACGAGCTGGGCGTGTCGATCGCCGCGACGGCGCGGCTGTTGGGCGTTTCGCGGCAGGCGCTGTGGGAGCGCATGGACGCCGGCCGGCACGCCGCGTCGATGCTCCACCCCATCTCACCAATAACCTGACAAAAAATAACCTGACGCCCGGCACCTTCTGCTACTCGAGCAGGGCGAGCAGGTCGGCGCGGGTAAGCGTTGCGGCGGTGGCGGCTTCGCCGAGGGCGGCTTCGGCGAGGGTGCGCTTGCGGGATTGGAGTTCGAGGACGCGTTCTTCGACGGTGTCTGCGGCGACGAGGCGGTGGACGAGGACGGGCCGGGTCTGGCCGATGCGGTGCGCGCGGTCGGCGGCCTGGTCTTCAACGGCTGGGTTCCACCAGGGGTCGAGCAGGAAGACGTGGTCAGCGGCGGTGAGGTTGAGGCCGGTGCCGCCGGCTTGTAGCGAGATCAGCAGCACCGGCGGACCGGCGTCGTCCTGGAAGCGCGCAACGACGCCGGCGCGGTCGCGCGTCGAGCCGTCGAGTCGCGTCCACTCGATCTGCGCGGCACGCAGCGCTGGTTCGACGCGATCGAGCAGGCTCGTCCACTGCGAGAAGACGAGCGCCTTGTGTCCCTCCGCGATGGCGATCATCAGTTCCTCGACGAGCAGATCGACCTTCGAGGACGACTCCGCTTGCTGCCCCGGCACGAGTCCCGCGTGACAGGCGGCCTGGCGCAGACGCAGCAGCGCTTCGAGCACCGCGAGCACGTTGCCGCCGGCGGCAAATCGCTCGACGACTTGCGCCTTCGTCGCGGCGCGCACCGCGTCGTAGACGGCGCGCTCGCGCTCGTCGAGTTCGACGCGCAGCACCACTTCGGTGCGCGGCGGCAGCTCCGGCGCCACTTCGATCTTGCGGCGCCTCAATACGAACGGACGGATGCGCGCGCGCAGCCGCGCGACGACGTCGGCGCTACCGGCGGCGATCGGTCTTGCGTAGCGCTCGTCGAAGCGCGACCGCGTGCCGAGCAGGCCCGGATTCGCAAACTCCAGCTGACTCCACAGTTCGTCGAGTCGATTCTCGACCGGCGTGCCGGTCATCGCGACGCGCCACGCAGCGCGCAGTGCATGCGCGGCGCGCGCGACCTGGCTCTCGGGATTCTTGATCGCCTGCGCTTCATCGAGCACCGCGACATCCCACGCAACCGCGCCGAGCGCTTCCGCATCGAGACGCAGTAGCGCGTAGCTGGTCAGCGTCACGTTCGCGTCGGGATCGAGCGCGCGCCCCGGCCCGTGATACAGCGCGATCGACAGGCCCGGTCGGAA
>CAYGWM010000019.1:12530-15037 GCA_964353555.1 uncultured Spirochaetales bacterium | reverse complement strand
GATCGAGCGCGCGCCCCGGCCCGTGATACAGCGCGATCGACAGGCCCGGTCGGAAACGGCGGATCTCGTTCTCCCAGTTGAACAGCACGCTCGTCGGCGCCACGACGAGCGCGCGCTTGTCTGCACCGAGCGCGCACAAGACTTCCAGCGTCTTGCCGAGGCCCATGTCGTCGGCGAGCAGCGCGCCGAGGCCGGCGTCGCGCAGGAAGACGAGCCAGTCGACACCAGTGCGCTGGTAGCCGCGTAGTGTCGCGGTGAGATCGGACGGGAGCGCGGCGTGCGGGATGCCGGCGAAGTCACCGACCAGCGCGGCGAGCGCGCCGAGCTGCGCGGGACGCGCAGTGCCGAGCGCATCGCACAGTTGCGCGAGCGCGGGCAGCGCCGCGCGCGGCAGCGTGCCGGCGGCTTCGCGCGCTTCGAGCAAGTCGGCGACTTCACGGCCGAAGCGCGCGAGCCAATCTGCCGGCAGCGGCGCGAGACCGCCGCCGGGAACCAATACCAGCGAATCGCCCGACGCCCACGCGCGCAATGCGGTCGCGCCGTCGACGCGCCGCGCGCGCTTTGCCGGCCCGCCGTCGCCACTTTCGAACCACACGTCGAAGCCGTCCGCATTCGCAGCGACGTGCGCGGTGAGCGGCGGCGCGCGAAAGAACGCGCGCTGCGCGTCGCCGTGGACCGATCCGGAGAAGCGCGCGAGCCGCTCGGCCAGCGCGATCGCTTCCTCGCCGCGCACCGACACATCGGTGCCGATCGGCAATTCGAGTTCGCCCTGGATGCGGCGCGCCGCGGCGCGTTCGCCCGCTTCGTCGCGTACCGGAACGACACCCTGCACTGCGACGAGACGCCCGAGCACGACGCGCGCGGTCGGCGGATCGCCGTACACGACGTCGGCGCGGACCACCAATGCGTCGCCGTCGCGCGAGGTCGCGACACGCGCGCGCGGCGGCTCGCTGCGCGTGGTGCGCGGCAGCCGCTTCGTCTGCACGTCCACCGCGATGCGACGGGCGAGGTCGGGCAGGATCTGGCTCGCGAGCACGGTGGCTTCGTCGGCGCGAAACATCTTTCCGCGCGGCAGCTCGGCGAGTTCGCGGCCGTCGAGGCGCGTCTCCCGCAGCGGGCGGATCGTGTCGCCGCACAGCACCGCGTCGTCGCCTAGCGCCGCGGTGACACCGGGTCGCAGCACGACGCTCAGCAGGAAACCGCCGTCGTGATCGACGAGCGTTGCTTCGGGCGCGACCGGCTCGGACGCAATACGGATCGGCGCGCCGTCGAGCTGCACGACTTCACACGACGCGAGCGCTTGCAGCACGCGCAGCAGCGCGCCGCGCGACAGCGTGCGACCGCTGATGCCCTGGATCGCGTCGTCGACGGCGAGATCTGCTTCGCTGGTGTCGAGGCGTGGACCGGCGACTCGACCCGCGGCGATCGCGCGCACGCTCGCTGCGAGCGGCGCGCGTTCGTCGCCGATGACGACGAAGCGATCGAGCGCGAGGCCGCCGGTCACGCGGCGCAGCTCGTAGTGGATGCGGCCCGCGCCGGCCTGCTGCGCCGATGGCAGCTCGCGACCTTCCTCGCGCGCGCGGCGCAGCGCGATCACCGCGGCGGCGACGTGTTCGCACGGATCCTCGGGCCCGGGGCAATCGCACGACCAGGCGTCCGCATCGAGCAGCAGCGTCACGAGCCTTGCGACCGGCCGGCCGGGTTCGGCGACACGCAACTGCGCCTCGCGCGCGTCGATGCGCTCGGCCGTCACCGCGTTCGCGCGCGCCAACTCGACGCCGCGCGACCACTCGCGCCGCGACGCCGATTCGCGGACTGCTTCGAAGAGCGACTGCATAGGCGGCCGCGATTCTAACGGCTGCGGAGAGAGGGGCCGGGCGTCAAGTTATCGCATTGTAAAGGCGTTTCCCGTCTCCGCGGACAATAACTTGACGCCGCAATAACTTGACGCCCGGCACCGGGCCACTGCATGTGCGGCCGAAGTTACCGGATGCCGCAGGTCTGCTTGATCTCCGCGATGCGCTGATCGATCTGCGCGTCGTAGTCGCCGGTGGCGACCTGCAGCTTGGTGCCCTCGGTGCCGGTGAGCAGGCCGACGACGAGGCCGGCGGGGTAGATCGCAGTCGCGCCTTCGGCGATGCGCTGCGCGACGTTCGCCTTCTCGCTCTGCAGGATCCGAAGATCGCCGTCGGCCGTCGCGCAGTTGATGCGCTTGGGATCTTGGAGCGCGTTCAGGTTCTGCTCTTGCTGCATCGCGCAGCCGCTCGCCGTGCCGAGTGCGAGCATGCCGATCACTGCAATCGTCGTCCTGGTCCTCATCTGGTTCTCTCCTCTCTCGATCGTGGCTTCTATTGCCTGTCTGCAATCCCCCGAGTGAACTCTCGGGTTCATTTTGTTCAGCGCGAGGCCCTGTGCCGGTATTCGCCCCGTCATTCTTCCAACTTGTTGGCACTTGGACTCCGCACCTGATGTGCGACGGCGCATCCGAAGCCATCGCGTTCTACGTG
>CAYGWM010000019.1:10182-12430 GCA_964353555.1 uncultured Spirochaetales bacterium | reverse complement strand
TTGGACTCCGCACCTGATGTGCGACGGCGCATCCGAAGCCATCGCGTTCTACGTGTGTGCGTTTGGCGCGGTCGAAGAGATGCGACCGTCGCGCAGTCGGTCGCCGCCGGCGGAACGATCACGAAGATGCGGCAGACGATCGCCGCGATGCGGGAGGCGTGGTCGCGACGCCGAAGATCGCGCCGTTCCTGTGCTTCGACGCGAGCGCCGAGGATGCCACGAATCACTCCGTCTCCGTCTTCTAGACAGACGGCCCCAGCATACGCGGGATCCCGGTCGGCTAGCATGCGCCGACCCGGAGGTCCGTTGAGCGCCCCGAATTCATCCGCCGATCGCCCGCGCCTGCGCGACCGCATCGACCGCTCTGCAACCGCGGACGAGGTGCTCGACCGCTTCATCGCGTGGATCGCCGACACCGGCATCACGCCGTACGCCGCGCAGGAAGAGGCACTGCTCGAGCTGTGGTCGGGCAAACACGTGGTGCTCTCGACGCCGACCGGTTCGGGCAAGTCGCTGGTCGCCCTCGGGCTCCACTACAAGGCGCTTTGCGAGGGCCGCCGCTCGTTCTACACGGCGCCGATCAAGGCGCTCGCCAGCGAGAAGTTCTTCTCGCTCTGCGAAGAACTCGGCGCGGAGAACGTCGGCATGCTCACCGGCGACGCCAGCATCAACTGGAATGCGCCGGTGATCTGCTGCACCGCCGAGGTGTTGATGAACATGGCGCTGCGCAACGGCGAAGCGGCCGACGCGCCCTACGTGGTGATGGACGAGTTCCACTACTACGCGGACGCCGAGCGCGGCGTCGCGTGGCAGGTGCCGCTGCTGACGTTGCCGAAGACGCGTTTCCTGCTGATGTCGGCAACGCTCGGCAACACGCGGCCGATCGAAGAGCGGCTCGAGCGCATCACCGGGCGTGCCGTCGTGCACGTGCACTCGGACGAGCGGCCGGTGCCGCTCGACTTCGAGTTTCGCGAGACGCCGCTGCAGGACACCATCGAGACGCTGATGGAGCACGGGCGGGCGCCCGTCTATGTCGTTCACTTCACGCAGCGCGAGGCCGCGGAGCAGGCGCAGGCGCTGACGTCGGCGCATGTCGCGACACGCGAGCAGCGTCAGGCGATCGGCGAGGTACTCACGGGTTTCCGCTTCGACTCGCCGTACGGCAAGGACGTACAGCGGTTGCTGCGTCACGGTGTCGGGCTGCATCACGCAGGCTTGCTTCCGAAGTACCGGCTGCTGGTCGAGCAGCTCGCGCAGAAGGGACTGTTGCGCGTGGTGTGCGGCACCGACACGCTCGGCGTCGGCGTGAACGTGCCGATCCGAACGGTGCTCTTCTCGGCGCTCTCGAAATACGACGGCCAGAAGGTGCGGCTGCTGTCGGTGCGCGAGTTCAAGCAGATCGCCGGCCGCGCGGGCCGCAAGGGTTTCGACGAACGCGGCTGGGTGCTGTGCCAGGCGCCCGCGCACGTGATCGAGAACCAGCGCATCGCCGCAAAATCGACGAAGCCAGGCGCGAAGAAGAAGGTGGGCAAGGCCCGGCCGCCGCCCGGCTTCATCGCATGGGACAAGAGAACCTTCGAGCGGCTGGCGTGGAGTCCGCCCGAGACGCTCGTCTCGCAGTTCCGCGTGACGCACGGGATGCTCGTCGCACTGCTGCAACGCGGCCAGGACGAACAGATGCGCGGCAGTGGCTACCGGCTGCTCTTCGATCTGATCGAGCAGTGTCACGAATCCCACGCCGAGAAGCGCAGCCTGCGCCGGCAGGCGGCCGCAATGTTCCGATCGCTGCGCTACGCCGGCTTGATCCAGCGCGTCCACGACATCGACGCTGGCTTCCCGATCATCCGTGTATCGCCCGAGTTGCAGAGCGACTTCTCGCTGCACCAGTCGCTGTCGCTCTACCTGGTCGATGCGGTCGCGCTGCTCGATCCCGAGGAGCCCGAGTACGCGATGGAAGTGCTCTCGCTGGCCGAAGCGATCCTCGAGAACCCGCGCCAGATCCTCGCGCAGCAGGTGAGTCGCGCGAAAGGCGATCTGATCGCGCGGCTGAAGGCGGAGGGCGTGCCGTATGAGGAACGCATCGCCCAACTCGACGAAGTGACGCATCCGAAGCCGCTCGCGGATTTCATCTACGCGACCTTCCGTGGATTTCTCGAGAAGCACCCGTGGTTCAGCGAGCAGAACATCCGGCCGAAGTCGGTCGCGCGCGAGATGTGGGAGCACTACGACGACTTCGCCGACTTCGTGC
>CAYGWM010000019.1:0-10082 GCA_964353555.1 uncultured Spirochaetales bacterium | reverse complement strand
AAGTCGGTCGCGCGCGAGATGTGGGAGCACTACGACGACTTCGCCGACTTCGTGCGCCGCTACGGCATCGAGCGCAGCGAAGGACTGCTGCTCCGCTACCTCTCGCAGGTCCACAACACGCTGGTGCACAGCCTGCCCGAGGCAGCCTGCACGGAAGACGTCTTCGACGTGATCGGCTTCTTGCGCGCGCTGATCGCGCGCGTCGATTCGAGCCTGGTCGACGAGTGGGAGAACCTCTCGCGACCTGGCGAAGCGCGCGAACACAGCGCCGCGCCTGCGCAGCCGCGACCGATGGACCTCGCGCGCCATCCGAAGGCGCTCGCGGCGCGCATTCGCGGCGAGATGCATCTGCTGGTGCGCGCGCTGGCGGGCGGTCACTACGAAGATGCCGCCGGCTACGTGCGACAGGACGAGTCCGACGCCTGGGACGCCGCGCGCTTCGAGGACGCGCTGGCGCCGTTCCTGGCGGAGTACGGGCGCATCGTCTTCGACGGTCGCGCGCGGCTCGGCGATCAGACGCTGATCAAGACGCTTGCGACGCGTCGCTTCGAAGTACACCAGAAGCTGATCGACCCGGCCGGCGATGGCTTCTGGCACCTCGAGGGCGAAGTCGATCTCGAAGGCGAGCGAGCACCGGAGGGGCCGATGGTGCGGATGCGGAGGATCGGGACCTGATGCAAACTGTGACGCCGATGGGCGGATCCCGCACGACGCTGTGGTTGCTGTGGGCAGCGATCGTCGCATTGCTGGCGCTCGATGCGATCGCAGTGACGCGCTTCTTGCCGGTGCGCGCCCATCCCTGGTACGACGCGCAGACCTCCGTCGCGCTGCTGGTGCTCGGGCTGCTCGCGCTGGTCGCGGGCGTCGGAACCTTTGCGCTGCGCGAATCGCTGGTGCTGCGCGACCTGCGCAGCGGCACGCTCGATCCGAACACCGCGAGCGGCTTCGCGCGCATCCAGCGCACGTTCGTCGCGCTCTGGTCGCTGTGTCTCGTGATCGGGCTCTTCGGCAACGTGCTCGCGTGGGGCGCGGCCACGCCGATCGTTGCCGCGCCCTTCCTGACCGCAGCGGCGGTGCTGCTGCTCGTGCACGCGCCGCGCGGATGGCTGTTCGCGCGTGCCGCAGGAACGGCGCGGGCGTGAAATCGCCGGTAGCCGAACTCGCAGCGCTCGGATTGACATCGCCGTGTCCCAGCTGGCAGCAGCCGGCGCTCACCAGTATCGGCCGCGCACCCATGCACGCGCCGCTGGTTCCGTACTCCGATCGCGACGCTGCGCTGCGCGGGGAGGCCGAGTCTTCGCCGTGGCGCCTGTCGCTCGACGGCACCTGGCAGTTCCGATTGCTGGATTCGCCGCACGATGCGACGCCAGGGTTTGTCGCGCCCGACTTCGACGACGCGAGCTGGGACGCCCTCGAAGTTCCCGTTTCTTGGGTCCTGCAAGGCCACGGTGCGCCGGTGTACACCAATGTGCTGATGCCGTTCGCGGCCGAGCCGCCGGCGGTGCCGGAGCAGAATCCGACGGGTCTGTTCCGCCGACGTTTCGCAGTGCCCGCCGCGTGGCTCGGCCGCCGCGTGACGCTGACGATCGGCTCCGCCGAGAGCGTCGTGTATGCGTGGGTGAACGGCGCACCGGTCGGCATGGGCAAGGACAGCCGGCTGCCGAGCGAGTTCGAGATCACCGAGCATCTCGTCGCCGGTGACAACACCATTGCGCTCGCGGTGGTGCAGTGGTCGGACGCGAGCTGGCTGGAAGATCAGGATCAATGGTGGCTGCCGGGTCTGCACCGCAGCGTTTCGCTGACCTGCACGGCGCCGACGTGGATCGCCGACATCGTGCTGCGACCGTCGCTCGGCGAGGCCGGCGCCGCAACGCTCGAGGCCGAGCTGCGCGTCGGTTTCTCGGGGGCGCCAGAGCCGGGCTGGAAGGTCGACTTCGAGCTGTGTGACGCGCGCGGCAAGTCGCTCGCGAATGCGACGGGCGTCGACGTTCCGATCTTCCGGCGCGGCGCGCCGGTGATCGAAGTGGTCGCCGGCTACGTGTTCCCCGGTCACGTCGCGCGCGCGCAGCTCGCGCTGCGCGGCGTCGCGGCGTGGTCGCACGAGACGCCGGTGCTGTACCGCGTCGTCGCGACGCTGCGCGATGCGGCGGGCGCCGTCGCCGAGGTCGTCTCGCAGCGCGTCGGTTTCCGCTCGGTGGAAGTGCGCGACAACCAGTTGCGGGTGAACGGCCAGCCGGTTCAGATCGTCGGCGTGAATCGCCACGAGTGGGACGACGTGCGCGGTCGCGCCGTCACGGTCGAGGGCATGCGTCGCGACCTCGAGTTGATGAAGCAGCACCACATCAACGCGATCCGCTGCGCGCACTATCCCAATGACGAGCGCTTCTACGACCTCTGCGACGAACTCGGCTTCTACGTGATCGACGAGGCCAACCTCGAGACGCACGCGCGCTGGTCGAGCCTGTGTCACGACGCCCGCTACCAGACCGCGATGATCGAACGCGGCGCGCGCATGGTGCTGCGCGATCGCAATCACGCCTGCGTCATCGTCTGGTCGCTCGGCAACGAGTCCGGCTACGGCGCGGCGCACGATGCGATGGCCGCGTGGATCCGCCGTGTCGATCCCACGCGGCCGCTGCACTACGAGGGCGCGATCGGCAAGAACCTGCACGCGGACGCTCCCGTCACGGATCTCGTGTGTCCGATGTACCCCGAGATCGCCGAGATCGTCGCGTGGTCGCGTTCGCGCAAGGATCGGCGCCGGCCGGTGATCTTGTGCGAGTACTCGCACGCGATGGGCAACTCGAACGGCAGCCTCGCGGACTACTTCGCCGCGTTCGAGCGCGAGCGCGGGCTGCAGGGCGGATTCATCTGGGAGTGGTGCGATCACGGCATTCGCCGCGAGACGCCGGATGGCCAAACCTACTGGGCGTATGGCGGCGACTTCGGCGAGAGCGTGCACGACGCGAACTTCTGTTGCGACGGACTCGTCGGTCCCGATCGCACGCCGCATCCGGCGCTGCAGGAGCTGAAGACGCTCGCGCAGCCGGTGCGTGTGCGCGCGATCGACGCAAAGAGCGGTCGTATCGAGATCGAGAACCGGCGCTGGTTCAGCGGGCTCGGCGACCTCGCGGCGCGCTTCACTGTCGAGGTGGATGGCAGCGTCGTGCAGCGCGGCGCCGCGAAGCTGCCCGACGTAGCGCCGCGCGAACGGGGCATGCTGCGCATCCCGGTGAAGCGTCTAGCGCTGCTACCGGGACAGATCTGCGTGCTCGACCTCCGTTTCGCGCTTCGCCGTGCGACGCGCTGGGCGCCGGCCGGCTTCGAGGTCGCTTGGGCGCAGGTGGCAATTCCGATCAAGGCGCGCGCGGCGGCGGCGAAGAAGGCCACCACAACGCCGCGTGTCGCCGGGCCCGTTGCGATCGCGCAGAGCGAGCACACGATCGAGTTCGTCGGCGACGCGTTCGCATTGCTCGTCGATCGCGACGCCGCCGCGATCGCGAGCTTCGCGTGGCAGGATCATGCGATCCTCGAGAGTGGTCCCATCGCGACGCTGTGGCGCGCGCCGACCGACAACGATGGCCTCAAACAAGGCTGGATGCGCGACGTGCAGGGCGTGCTGCGCAACTGGCGCCTGCTTGGGCTCGATCGCCTGGAACGGCGCGCGACCGGCGTTCGCTTCGCCGCGGCCCGCGACGGCTCGGCGCGGCTGCAGCTCGACGCGGAGCTGATCGGCGCGGATCCGGATCAGCGCGCGCGCCACCGCCAGCAGATCCAGATCGAGCCGTCGGGCGTGCTCCATTTCGTCGACACGGTCGAGGTTCCCGCCGCGTGGAACGACCTGCCGCGCGTGGGTGTCGTGATGCGGCTGCCGGGTCGCTTCGCGCAACTCGAGTGGCTAGGCCTCGGCCCACACGAGACGTATCCCGATCGCAAGGCAAGTGGGCGCTTCGGGCGCTTCGCCGGGGCGGTCGCGGAGCAATACATTCCGTACGTCGTGCCGCAGGAACACGGTCACCACATGGAGACGCGCTGGCTCTCGCTCGCGACCGAGGATGGCGTCGGCATGCTAGTCGCTGCCGCAAAGCCGTTCGGCTTCTCCGCGTCGCAGTATCGCGCCGAAGCCCTGACCGCGGCGATCCACACGCCCGATCTCGTCGCGCACGGCGAAACGGTGCTGCACCTCGACGCCGCCCACCGCGGCCTCGGCACCGGCTCGTGCGGCCCGGACGTGCTGCCGCGCTACCGCGTGAAGGCGGGAATCCACCGTCTCATGTGGACGCTTGCGGTGGGCGAAATGGCGAAGGTGCCGCGGTAAGAAGGTGCCGGGCGTCAGGTTATTCGCTTGTCAGGTTGTTGGGGCGGGGAGCGCGCCCGTCGCGGACGTCGCACAACAACCTGACAACCAAATAACCTGACGCCCGGCACCCCCGGAGGGGCACCTACGGAGGTGTTGATGCGCAGATCGACTCGCAGGGCGGTGGCGATTGCCGCGTCGCTTGCGGCGGTGATCGGGTGCGGCGCGCAGTTGAAGTCGCCGAAGGCGGAGGAAGGGGCGATCGCGGCGGAGCGCGAGCGGCAGCGTGAGTTCGCGGTGACGGAGTGGATGCGGCGGCAGGCGCGCGTCGAGGGGGTGGCGGCTCGCATTCGCGTTGCGGGTGCGGAGTTGTGTGGCGACGACGTCGGTCCGTATCTCGGGATGAGCATCGGCTCGGCGGCGGACTTCGACGAGGAGCTGCGTCCGGTCGCGATGCGCGTGCTCGGCGCCGACGCGAAACCGCGTATCCTGCGCATCTCGCCGGGACAGCCCGCCGAACAGGTGGGGCTGCAACTGCGCGAAGCGATTGTTTCGGTGGATGGGGCGCGCGTCGAGTCTACGAGAGAGGTGCTTGCGCGGGTCGCCGCGCATCGCGAAGGCGCTATCCGGCTCGGCATCGAGCGCGACGGTCGCGAGGAGTTCGTCGTCGTCACACCGCTCGCAGCCTGCGACTACGGCGTCGTCGCGGTTGCCGACGACGACGTCAACGCCTTTGCGGATGGCGAGAGCATTGGAATCAATACCGGGATGATCCGCTTCGCCGAGAACGATGATGAACTCGCGCTGGTGATCGGTCACGAGTTTGCGCACAACGCGCTCGGGCATCGCGCTCGCAACACGACGAATTCGGTGCTCGGTGCGGTGTTGGGCGGCATTCTAGATGTCGGTGTCGCGGTCGTCGGCGTGAACACCGGGGGCGCCTTCTCGAAGGCCGGCGCCGCTCTGATGGCCGGTTCGTTCTCGAAGGACTTCGAGGCCGAGGCCGACTACCTGGGCCTCTACCTCGCGGCGCGCGGGGGCTACGACGTCAGCGTCGCGCCCGACTTCTGGCGCAGGATGGGGATCGAGCACCCGGCGAGCGTGGAGTCGAAGTATCTGTCGATGCACCCGAGCACGCCGGAGCGAGCGCTCTCGCTGGAGCAGGAGGTCGCTGAGATCCACGCGAAGCGCGAAGCCGGTGCGCCGCTCGAGCCGACGCGTCCATAGGGGGAAGTGGGGGAACGGCACCTATCCCCTTTTCGGTGGGCGCTCGAAGGAGGCGTCGAGTAGGGCCTGGTTCACGCCGTAGATCTGTTGGCCGCCGGCGACGTACAGGACTTCGCCGGTCACGTAGCTCGCGGCTTCCGAGGCGAGGAATACGATGGCGTTGGCAACCTCGTCCGGGCGCCCGAAGCGCGGGATCGGCTGCGTGGTCGGCAGCGTCGAGGTGTCGGCGTCGTAGCCTGCGGCGTCGAACGCGCGGGTGACGACCGGGCCGGGCGCGACGCAGTTGATCCGCACCTGCGTGCCCCATTCATAGGCGAGCGTGCGCGTCAGCTCGAGCACGCCGGCCCGCGCGGCCGCGGTGTGCGCGAGTCCCGGGAAGCCGCGGCCGATCACCGCGATCACGTTGACGATGCTGCCGCCGCGGCCGTCGAGCATCTGATCGCCGAAGACCTGGATCATGTTCCAGGTTCCGTTCAGGTTGAGGTCGATCACCGCGTGCCAGCCCTTCGGCTTGATCGCGCGCGCCGGCTGCGGGAACTGACCGCCCGCGTTGTTCACCAGCACGTCGACCTGGCCGCCGAAGAGTTCCGCTGCGCGCAGCGCCAGCGCTTCGACCGATTCGCGCTCGCGAATGTTGCAGGTGGCGATCTCGACGCGACGGCCGGTGGAAGCGCGAATCTCGGCAGCAGCCCGCTCGAGCGGTTCGATGCGGCGCGCGGCGAGGAATAGATCGGCGCCCGCTTCCGCGAGTCCCTGCGCGATCGCGCGACCGATGCCGGTGCCGCCGCCCGTCACCAGCGCAACCTGCCCGGCCATCAGGTCGCGTGCGAATACGCGGCGCGACGGCGGCGCTTCTACATTCCTCATCGCGTGACGAAGATCGGCGATGACCAGGCGCGCTCTTCGCTGGTCGCGAGGCAGTCGTCCGAAGCGGGTGTGCGGTAGTCGCCGTAGCAGGGATTCACGTCGATGCAGCGTCCCTTGTCGTCGCGCGTGCAGCGCTCGAGGCCGGCGTTCACCGTCATCGTCGGCTCCTGGATCGCGCGCACGTAGTAGAGCACCTCGCGGCCCTCGGCGACGAAATCGGGATCGTCGAACTCGACGGTGCAGCCCTCCGCGTCGCCCGCGCACGGGATCGTTCGCCACGGATCCTGGATCAACGGGCCGACCGGCTCGTCGGCCGAGAGGCGCGGCCGGATGCGCACGACTTCGACGCGCGTGATGCGGCGGCGCTCGTCGGTCGGGTTGTAACACTCGCCGCGGCACAGTCGTTCGAGGCGATCGGCCGAGAGACCTTCGAGCGAAGACTCCGGGCAACCGTCGGCCTGCTTCAGCGCGCCGGCCGCGCGGACACGGAAGTGCGGCGCTTCGGCGAGCTGCGTGCTGTTGCCCATCGAGACCGCTCCTTCCGGCGCGTTCAGCAGGTCGAACCACAACAGAATCCGATCGCCGCTGGTGCCGTACACCGCACGGCGCTGCAACGAATCCCAGATCGCTTCGCGCGAGCGACCTTCGGCGTGCACCGCGACGAGGCCACCGGTCAGGAAGAACGACGCCTGGCGCTCGAAGTCGAGCACCTGGAAATTCTGCAGCTTCGTGCGCTCGGGATCGAAGGCGACCGACTCGGGCGTCTTCTCGCGCGCAATGCCCTCGTTCACGCGGTCGTACCAGGTCGCGTCGCGCGCGCCGCGGGCTTCCGTGTTCGGGATACGATCGTATTCCTTGTAGCCGGTGCCCGGGCGCGCGCTGTGGTTGTCGCTCGATGCAATGAAGCCGAATCGAAACCGCATGGGGTCGACGGACTGCTGATCGAAGTTCGAGAGCGCCATGATGTACTGCACGCTGCTCTTCGGGCGGTAGTTGAAGGCGGGCAGGAAGCAATCGGGGCAACTTCCGCAGCTGTTCCAGTCTTCGACGGTCGCGCCGGGAACGGTCAAGCGGCCGCGTACGCCGGCGGCCAGGAAATTCGCGCGCGCCGTCTCGACGCGCTGCTCGCAGACCCCCGGATTCGGGTCTTCGCAGCGGTCGCGGATGAGTTCGCCGGCCTGCCAGCAACACGGCACGTAGGCGCCTTGCGGTTCGGGGCAGACCGCGTTGCCGGACGCGTCGAAGGTCACTTCGCGGAAGTCGCGATACTGCTCCGAGTTGCCGTGGCCCGAGAAGACTTCGATCAATCGCTGGCGATCGGGATCGTGCTGCCTCGCGTTCAGCTGCTTGTCCCACGCGGAACCCGGGGGTGTGTAGATGCCCCAGGTGGTGCCGTGCGGGATCACCAGCGCCGGGAAGCCCCATTCGTCGAGCTTCGCGAACAGCTTCTCGGGCGTGTCCGCGCCCTCGGAGCAGGTGTCGGGGAGCTTGCGCGAATCGACGCCGTCTTCGCACATCGGCGTCTCTTGCAGCTCGCGGACGAAGCGAAACAGGTTCTGGTAGTACTGGTGATTCGGGAAGTCGGCGAGCGGCAACAGCATGCGCTGGCGGAGCCCGACGTGCTGTCGCATCGCCTGCGCTGCGAACGATCCCGAATGGATCGGCCGGCGCGGCACCTTGTCCGCATCGGTGTCGCGCAGCACGACGTTCTTGTGGCCATAGTGGTCCGCCGGCGTCTGGCCGATCTGCGTCCACTCCCAGCCGAGGAACGACACCATGTCGGGATTCTGCGGATCCCCCGCGATCGCATTGCACTGGCGGATCGCGTCCTGCGTCTCCTGCCAGCGCGCCGGCGTGATGCTCTCGGCGTGGTCGTTGATGCTCCAGAAGTCGAGGCCCGAGCAGTAGCGCGCGTAGTCGCAGGCGTCGGCGATCGGATGCGCGCCTTCGCCCTGCAGGATCGGCATGCCCATCATGAACGCATCGGCGGAGAACGTGGTGTGGACGTGTAGATCGCCGAACAAGATCTGGTCCGCCGGCGCAGGCGCGGCCGCGCTCTCGGCCAGCGTACGCGCCGTCTTCGCCTCCGCGTTCGCGCGCGACTGCACGACGGCGTCGGGGAGCCGCGCGCCTTCGATCGTGCCGGGATCCTGATGTTCGCCGCAGGCAAGCACGAAGACCGCGCTCGCGACGAGTGCTCCGAAACCAGCGCGCCACCCCGATCGCATCATGGGTTCCCCTCCCGGGCCGGCATGCTAGCTCCAGCCGCACGCGCTATGCGAGCGACTTGCGCAGCTCCACGTGCACTTCGCGATAATCACGCGCCGCGTAGAGCGCGCGCGCGTCGCGGTTGCCCGCCATCACGCCGATGCCGATCGTGTCCATGCCGAGCGATCGCGCGTACGCCTCCGCACGCGCGAGCAGCGCGCGACCGATCCCGCGCCGCCGCCACGCATCGAGCACCACCAGGTCCGAGACGTACGCGTAGTCGGCCTGCGGCTCATCGGGTTCCTGGGGCGGAACGCGTCCCCACACACACACGAAGCCGACGACTGCGCCGCTCGCCTCGGCCACGAACACGTGACCCGACCACGTCGCGCAGCGCGCGAACATCCGATCCAGATAGGCGTCGGCGACCGCCTCGCCGCGGGGAGCCGCAGCGTCGATCCCATGCTCGACTTCCTGCAGCGCCACGAAGCAGGCGCGTACGGCGGCGGCATCGCGCGGAGCGTCGTAGTCGCGAACCACCGCCGCCGGATTCGTCAGTCGTTGACCTGCGCGGCGCGCTTGCCGAACACCGGGAGATCACCCTCGATCACCTTCTTGAACGACGGGCGCGACCACACGCGATCGAGGAACGCGCGCAGCTTCGGGAAGCGCTTGCGCTCCGGTGCGAATCCCGCGAGCCACGGGTTCACCATGATGCTCGCGACCGCGATGTCGGCGATCGTCAGCTGGTTGCCGACGAAGTAGTCGCGATCCCCGAGTTCCTTCTCCAGGTATGCGAAGAGCGGCGCCGCATCTTCCTCGAAGGTCTTCTTCGCGAGCGCCTCGACCTCGGCGCTCGGCGCCTGGCCGCCCGAGAAGATCGGCTGCAGCACCAGCGGGAAGAACACCTTCGGCCCGACCACTGGCACCACGCCGCCGTCCATGAACTCCTCGAACCAGAGCGCGCGGGCGTAGTCGTAGGGATCGGTCGGGTAGAGCGCGGGCGTCGGGAAGCGCTTCTCGAGATACGCACAGATCACCGAGGAGTCGGCGAGCGTGCGGTCGCCGTCCTTGAAGGCGGGGATCTTTCCGAGCGGCGAGATGTCGCGCCAGCCGGGCGGTCCGGCGAACGGATTGACTTGTTCGTGCTCGTAGTCGAGACCCTTCTCGGCCAGCACCACACGAACTTTGCGGACGAACGGGGACACGCTGCCCCCGAGTACGACGAGCGACATGCAGATTCTCCTCGCGATGTGATTGGGCGCTCGCGCACTCTACGCGGACTCCACGCGGCGCACCACCAAGCCGCGACTCCCGTCGCTGGCCGTCGCGCTGGATCAAGACCGGCACGCCACGCGACAGCCACCGGCTCGGCGCGCGCGACGCGTCTACGCGCGGAGGCACGATCGACACTCCAAGGAGTTGAGAGCGGGAGAGATGGTGGCCCAGGCCAGAATCGAACTGGCGACACCCGCATTTTCAG
>CAYGWM010000018.1:26751-57831 GCA_964353555.1 uncultured Spirochaetales bacterium | reverse complement strand
TGACACGATCGCCGCCGACACATCCTCCGGTTCCGCCACGCGACCCAGCGGTGACTTCGCCTCCATCGCCTTCTTGATCGGCTGATAGGCCGCGCCGAGGCCACCTTCGAGCCAGCGGCCGGTGATGAAGCCCGGTGCGACTGCGTTCACGCGAATCTTCGGCGCCAGCACGCGCGCGAGCGTGATCGTCAGGTTGTTCATGCCCGCTTTCGAAGCGCAGTACGGGATCGACGAGCCGATGCCCGCGATGCCCGCGACGCTCGACACGTTGACGATCACGCCAGCGCCCGCAGCGTCCATCGGCGCCTTGACCGCGCGCGCCATCTGGAACGCGCCGATCAGGTTGACGCCGAAGATGCGTTGCCAGTCGTCGCTGGTGACGGCGTCGAGGTTCGCGTGCGGGATGAAGGAGGTGACGCCAGCGCTCTGCACCAGCACGTCGACGCGACCGAGTTCGCGCACCGTCGCGTCGACCAGTGCGCGGCAGGCGACGTCGTCGGCTACGTCGGCTCGCAGCGGCAGCGCGCGCACACCGAGCGCCGCGACCTCCGCGGCCGTCGCCTCCGCCTCGTCCTTCGAGCGGCTGTAGTTGACGACCACCGAACAGCCGCGCCGCGCCAGATCCAGCGCCGTTGCGCGACCGACGCCGGTGCCACCCCCCGTGATGATCGCGACCTTGCCTTGGACTTCCATGCTGCTCCTGTCGAGAAAGGGGCCGGGCTCGTGTCAGGTTGTTCGTCAGGTCATTCGGGCCGTGTCGAGGGGTTCGGCGATGACGGGGTTCTCGAGCGTGCCGATGCGGTCGATCTCGATGCGGACGCGGTCACCGGCGACGAGCCACTTCGGCGGCTTCATCGCGCCGCCGACACCGGCTGGCGTGCCGGTCGAGATCACGTCGCCGACCTCTAGCGTGAACGCGGTGCTGAGGTGCTCGATCTGCGCCCAGCAGTCGTGGATCAGCAGGCGCGTGTTCGAGTCCTGGCGCAGCTCGTCGTTGACGAAGGTGCGAAGCGCGAGCGTGTGCGGGTCGCCGACCTCGTCCGGCGTCACCAGCCATGGCCCGAGCGGTCCGTGCGTGTCGAACGACTTGCCCATCGTCATCGTCGGCGTGCGGCGCTGCCAATCGCGCACGCTGACGTCGTTGCAGATCGTGAAACCCGCGACGACTTCGTGCGCGCGCTCGCGCGGCACGTGCCGGCAGCGGCGCCCGATCACGAACGCGAGCTCGCCCTCGTAGTCGAGGCGGTGCGAGACGCGCGGCAAGTGGATCGGCGCGCCCGGACCGATCACGCAGGTGGACTGTTTGTTGAAGAAGATCGGGGCCTCGGTGGCCTGGTAGCCGGCGGGCCGCGCCTCGGCGATGTGATCGGCGTAGTTGAGGCCGATCGCCAAAAACTTGGGCGGGCGGCGGATTGGCGCTTCGAGGCGTGCTTGCGCAAGCGGAATTCGCGCGATCGTGGACTGCGCGGCGCGACGCGCCGCCGCGAGCGCGTCGGGTCCCGCCTCGAGCAGCGCGATCATCTCGCGCGGCAGCGCGGGCGCCGCGGCGGCGAAGTCGATGATCTGGTTGCCAGCGACACAGCCGATTCGCGTTGCGCCATCGTGGGTGAAGGTGACGAGTTTCATCGGAGCGGCAGTATATCCCTGTGCCGGCGGGGTATGCTGCGCGCCGCTCTGCTTGCAACGAGGGGCGCCCTACCATCGCGTCGCTGGCCGCACCGATCCGCGCTCGTATCGAGCGATTGCAACGGCTGGGAGCGCTCGCTCTCGTAGTGGGCGTGTGCATCGCGCTCGCTCAGCGCTGCGCGTGTGCGCCCGACGTGGCATTCCTGTTTGCGAACGGCGACGCCGCGTGGATCACCGATCCGCGACCGGTCGACGCGATGGTGCAGCAGTACAAGCAGCCGACTGTCCCGGTCGCGACGTTTCGGCGGCGCTTCGCGGTGGACGCGCTTCCTGCCGTTGCGCGGCTGCGGGTCGAGGCGGCGCGGGTTCATCGCGTGCGCGTGAACGGCGTCCTGGTCTGGGCTTCGCCGGATCCCGATCCCGGCTGGCGCGGCGGTCACGCGCAGGACGTGGCACAGCAGCTGCGCGCGGGCGAGAACGAGATCGCAATCGAGGTGTCGAATCCGCGCGGACCGCCGCTGCTGCGCGCACGGCTCGATGCGGGCGTGCTGCAGGTCGCGACGGACACCAGATGGAGTGTTGCGCGCCGGGGTCAGACCGCGAGCGACGCGGTGCTGCCGGATGACACGCGGCCGCACCCGAGCGCCGCCGCGAGCCCGCGTCCGACGCGCGCGTTTCGGTCGCGGGCGCTGCTGCTGCTCGGGCTCTTCGTGGCGGCTTGCGTCGTGACGTTCGCGATCACGCCGGCTCTCACAGCGCAGCGCGTGCGACTCCCGTGGCTGGCGCTCGCGCTCGTCCATCTCGGCTGGATCGCGCTTTTCGCGGGCAAACTCGCAGCGCTGCCGGTCACGACCGGCTTCGACGCGACGAACCATCTCGTCTACGTCGACACGATGCGCCGCGAACATCGGGTGCCGCTCGCGAACGAGGGCTGGTCGACCTATCACCCCCCGTTGTACTACGCGAGTGTCGCGCTGTTGCAGCAGGGCTTCGCCCGCTTCGGGCCGGATGCGGAACGCGTCGCGACGAAGCTTCCGTCGTTCGTCGCGGGACTCGCCATGTTGTGGGTGGTGTTCGGGCTCGCACGGCTGCTGCTGCCGGCGCGACCGGAGCTGGTGGCCGTCGCTGTGCTCTTCGCAGGGGTGCTGCCACTCGACGTGTACACATCGGCCTACGTGTCGAACGAAGCGCTTCACGGTGCGCTCTTCGGTCTCGCGTCGCTCGCGTGCGTGCGAGCGCTGCTGCGCTGCCACGTACGCGTCAGAGACGTCGCGCTGGTCGGTCTCGGCGTCGGCTTCGCACTGCTCGCGAAGGTGACCGCGCTGCTGCTCGCCGCGGTGGCCGGCTTTTTCCTGCTCACGCGCAGCGCGATCGCCGAGGGCGTGCGGCCCGCGCGGCTTGCGGTACTCGCAGCCGCCTACATCGCGCCGATCGCGGGCGTGAGCGGTTGGTTCTACCTGCGCAACGTGCAGCTCTATGGGACGCCAATCGCGGGCAACTGGAACGTGCCCGGGATGGTCTGGTGGTCGCAGCCGGGCTTTCATACGGCGCGCTACTACCTCGGCTTCGGCGAGTCGTTGCGGCGTCCGGTGTTGTCCGGATTCCACTCGTTCGCGGACGCGCTATACGCGAGTTTCTGGGGCGACGGTTGGATCGCGGGTCGCGCGAGCGCCGCGTTCCCGACCGAAATCTGGAACTGGGACTTCGCGGGGATTGGCTATTGGCTCGCGTTGCCCGCGACCGGGGTGCTCGGCTGGGGCATCCTGCGCATGCTGCGGCTCGCGTTCGCGCCCGAAGAGGGCGCGCGGCGCGGGGCGTGGTCGTTCCTGCTCGCGCTCGAAGCGGCGGTCGCGTTCGCGCTTCTCGCACTGACGATCGAACTGCCGTACTTCGGTCAGGCGAAAGCCTCCTATGCACTCGGGCTCGTCGCGCCGCTCGCCGTTGCGTTCGCGCTCGGTGTGGACGCGTCTGATCGCGCGTTGGCGGCGCACGGCGGCGAGGGCGCGGCCCAAGTCGTTCGCGCGTTCTGGCTCGTGACGGGTGCCGTTCTCTGGCTCTCGATGGCGGCGTGAGAGGAGCGGATGTCGCGTCGTCGCGATCCGGAGGGCGTCGGCGCGGCGCGTACCTTGCGACAGCAGTTGCGCGGCCTGCTGCTGCGCGAGGAGATCGCATTCGAGACGCTGCGCGCGCTGCTCGGGCTCTCGGTGCGCGACCTCGAGGACGCGTTGCTGCACGTCGCACACAGCGCGCGCGGGCGCGGCGAGCGGTTGGTCGTGTCGCCGTCGCGCTGCCGGGGCTGCGACTACGAGTTCAGCAATCGCGACTCGCGTCACCTACATGCCCCGAGCCGCTGTCCCGAATGCCGCAGCGACCACATCAGCGACCCCTCCTTCCGCCTCCTGCCCCGCTGACCCGTTGCGTTGGGGACGTTCGTTGCGCGAGTTGCGTTGGGGACGTTGGTTGCGTCTCGACGCAACCAACGTCCCCGAATGTTGCGTCCCGCGGGGCGGAGGGGGGATGTGGGGCTAGACTGGGAGGCGATTTTGGGAGGCGGCGGATGCGGGTGCTGGTGGTCGGCGGTGGGGTGGCGGGCTTGGCGACGGCGTTGTCGCTGTCGCGCGCGGGTCATGCGGTGCAGGTGCTCGAACGCGACGCGACGCCGCTGCCGGCAAGTCCCGTCGAGGCCTTCGCGAGCTGGCAGCGCAACGGCGCGCCTCAGGTATGGCACTCGCACGCGTTCCTCGCCCGGCTGCGGAACGGGCTGCTCGCGCGCACGCCCGACGTGCTCGAAGCGCTCCATCACCACGGCGCGACCGACCTGAAGTTCCACGATTACCTGCCGCCGACGCTGACCGATCGCACGCCCGCGCCGGGCGACGGCGAACTGACGCTCTTCGCGTGTCGCCGCATCACCTTCGAGTGGGTGCTGCGGCAGCGCGTGCTCGCGAACCCCGACGTTTCGTGGTTGGGCGGCGCTGCGGTCGAAGGGCTCGTCGCCGCGCGCGACGCTGCGACGGGCCTGCCGCGCGTCACCGGTGTTCGCGCGACGATCGACGGCCAATCGCAGACGCTCTCGGCGGATCTCGTCGTCGATGCCAGCGGTCGTCGCTCGCGGCTGCCGCGCTGGCTCGCCGAACTCGGCGCGCCCGAAGTCGAGAACGAACAAGAGGAGTGCGGGATCTTCTACTGCTCGCGCTTCTACCGCTTGTTGCCGGGCGCCATTGCGCCCGAGGGGCAAGGCGTCGTCGGCGCCGATCTCGGCTACATGAAGTTCGGCATCTTCCCGGGCGATTCGGGGATCTTCTCGATCACGCTGGCGGCGTCGCTCGATGACGATCCGTTGCGCGCGATCCTGCACGAGGGTCCTTTCGAAGCTGCCGCACGCGCGTTGCCGGCGACACGCGACTGGATCGACCCCGCTCGCTCCGAGCCGGTTACCGATGTGCGTGCGATGGCGAAGCTGGTGAACCGGCGCCGCCGCTTCGTGCACGACGGCGAGCCGCTCGCGCTCGGCGTCTTCGCGATCGGCGACGCGGCGATCTGCTCCAACCCGCTCTACGGCCGCGGCTGCGCGCTCGCGTTCGTACACGCATGGTCGTTCGAAGATGCGCTGCGCGAACACGCGGGCGAGTTGCGCGATCTCGCGCTCGCCTTCGATGAGGCGACGCGCCGCGAGATCGAGCCGTGGTATCGCGCGGCGCGCGACCAGGACCGCGAGTCGCGGGAAGTCGCGGCCGCGCAGGCGCGAGGCGAGTCGCAGGGCGCCTCGATGGCGACGCAACCGGGGCAGGCCGTCGATCCCAAGGCGTTTTTGCGCTCGGTGTTCCGCGACGGCTTGATCCCGGCGCTGCGCAGCGACATCACGGTGGTTCGCGCGTTCATGCGCACCTTCAACCTGCTCGATGCGCCGGACGCCTTCATGAAGGATCCCGACGTGATCGGGCGCGTGCTCGCCGCGTGGCGCGAGCGCGAACAGCGCGCGCCGCTCGAGCTGCCGGGTCCCCAGCGCGCCGAGATGGTCGAATTGCTGCAACGAGCAGCCTAGCGGCTGAACTTCGCTCGCCTCCGGCTCGCTGCGCGTCGACCAACTCTCGAGTTGGTCGACGCGCAGGCTGGCAGTTTTGCAGCTCGCTCCCTAGTTTGTGCCGCCGGCAAGTCCATCCCCCAAGGGATTCGGACTCGCTCGACTCTCAAATCTGCGCCGCTGATGGCGCGCATGGTCCGACTTTCGGGAGACCCAGCCGATGATGATTTTCATTTCCGCCGTCGCCGCGCTGGTGGCACTCGGCTACGCGATGGTTCTCTACATGGGCGTTCGTTCGGCCCCCGCTACGGATGTGCGGGCACTCGAGATCTCGGCTGCGATCGCCGAGGGCGCGGGCGCCTTCCTGAACCGCCAATACCGCACCGTCGCGATGGTCGGCGTGCCGATCGCCGTCGTGCTGCTGATCGCGTTCGGTGGCTGGATGGCAGCGGGCTTCGTGGCCGGAGCGGTGGCGAGCGCCGCCGCGGGCATCTTCGGAATGCGCGTATCGGTGCAGGCGAACGTGCGCGTCGCCGAGGCCGCGAAGCAGGGATTCCGCCCCGCGTTCGACCTGGCCTTCAAGGGCGGCGCGGTGACGGGGCTGATGGTCGTCGGCGCGGGACTCTTCGCGCTCGCGCTCTTCGCCCAGTTGCTGATCCCCGATGACTTCGCGCAGCTCGGGCACGTACAGCTCCAGGCGCTGATCGGACTGGGATTCGGCGGTTCGCTGATTTCGGTGTTCGCGCGCCTCGGCGGCGGCATCTTCACGAAGGGCGCCGACGTCGGCGCCGATCTCGTCGGCAAGGTCGAAGCGAACATTCCCGAAGACGATCCGCGCAACCCCGCGGTGATCGCCGACAACGTTGGCGACAACGTCGGCGATTGCGCCGGGATGGCCGCCGACCTCTTCGAGACCTACACGATCACGGCCGTCGCTGCGATGCTGATTGCGCATCTGATGTTCCCCGAGAGCAAGGCGATGTTCCTGTACCCGCTGGTGATTGGCGCGATTTCGGTCCTCGGCAGCATCCTCGCGATGCGCTTCGTGACGATCGACGAGCCGGCCGCCGGTCAGCAGCCCGCGGTGATGCGCGCGATGTACACCGGCCTCGGCGTCGCGACGGTGGTGTCGCTGCTGTTGCTGGCACTGGTGAACTTCGTCGTCGACGTCCCCGACAAGACCGCGACGGGCGTCATCGTCTCGGATTTCCGGCTCTGGCTGTGCGCCGCGATCGGCGGGATCGTGACCGCCGCGATGATGTGGATCACCGACGTCTACACGGGCGACGGTTCGCGCTTCGTGAAGCGCATCGCCGATGCGTCGGTCGGCGGCCACGCCACCAACATCATCAGCGGACTCGCGGTCGGCATGCAGGCCACCGTGGCGCCGGTGCTGGTGATCGTCACCGCGATGCTCACCACCTACTCACTGGCTGGTCTCTTTGGCGTTGCGATCGCGGCGATGTTCATGCTCTCGCTGGCCGGCATCGTGGTCGCGATCGACGCGTACGGTCCGATCACCGACAACGCGGGCGGCATCGCCGAGATGGCGAGGATGGGCGATGCGGTCCGCCAGGTCACCGATCCGCTCGACGCGTTCGGCAACACCACCAAGGCGGTCACCAAGGGCTATGCGATCGCTTCGGCCGGCTTGGCGGCGGTCGTGCTGTTCGCCACCTACATCCAGGATCTGCGCGCGCTGGCCAGCGTCCAGGCCAGCTTCGATCTCTCCGGCACGTCCGTTCTCGCCGGCCTCTTCATCGGCGCGATGGTGCCGTTCCTCTTCGCGTCGCTCGCGATGGAAGCGGTGGGCGTCGCGGGCGGGAAGGTCGTGGAAGAAGTGCGGCGCCAGTTCCGCGAGATCCCGGGCCTGATGGAAGGCACCGGCAAGCCCGACTACCGCACCTGCGTGGACATCGTGACGGCCACCGCGCTGCGCCAGATGATCGCGCCCGCGCTGATCCCCGTCGCGGTGCCGCTGCTGGTCGGCTTCGTGCTCGGTGCGCAGGCGCTCGGCGGTCTGTTGATCGGCTCGATCGTGTCGGGCCTCTGTGTGGGTCTCTCGATGACCACCGGCGGCGCCGCTTGGGACAACGCCAAGAAGTACATCGAAGCGGGCGCGCACGGCGGCAAGGGTTCAGATGCGCACAAGGCGTCGGTCACGGGTGATACGGTCGGCGATCCGTACAAGGACACGGCCGGCCCCGCGATCAACCCGATGCTGAAGCTGATCAACATCGTCGCGCTGATCATCATTCCGTTCCTCGCGTAGTCGTGTGAAGCACCCCGAGCTCGAGCGCGGCGAGAGCGGCGAACGGGCTCGGGGCGAGCGGCATCCGCGCGATCGGTTGCTGCGAGAACTCTCGCTGCTCGACGCGACGTTCCTCGTCGTCGCGTCGGTGATCGGTTCGGGGATCTTCCTCACGCCCGGCCGCATCGCGGATCTGCTGCCGAATGCGGGGCTCTTCCTCGCGGTGTGGGTCGTGGGCGGGCTGCTGTCGCTCGCCGGTGCGCTCGCGAACGCGGAACTCGGCGCGATGTTCCCGCATGCGGGTGGCGACTACGTCTACCTGCGCGAAGCGTTCCACCCGATCGCGGGTTTCCTGGTCGGCTGGCTTTCGTTCTTCGTGATCCAAGCCGGCACCGTCGCAACGCTCGCGACCGGCTTCTCGGCGGGCCTCGCCCAACTGGTGCCGCTGTCGGCGTCGGAGCAGGTCGCGCTCGCGGTCGTGCTGGTGCTCGGCACGTCGCTGCTCAACTACTACGGCGTGCGGCACGGCGCGCGCGCGAACAACGTGACGAGCTTGCTGAAGATCGGCGCACTCGCGCTCTTCGTGGTGGCAGGCGTTGCGACCGGGCGCGGCGACGTCGCGCGCCTCGCCGCGTCGGACGTGGGCAGCAGCGCGATCGGGTTCTCCGCGTTCGGCCTCGCGCTGTCGCCGGTGTTGTTCTCCTATCTCGGCTGGAACGCATCGGTCTACGTCGCGAGCGAGATCCGCGATCCGGCGCGCAACGTGCCGCGTTCGCTCTTCGTCGGGCTGGCGTTCGTGATCGTGATCTATCTCGCGGTGAACGCGCTGTACCTCTACGCGATGCCGCTCGCCGAACTGCGTCAATCAGCCAACGCGGGCGAGGGCGCGGCTGCGGCGCTCTTCGGTCCGGTGAGCGGCACGCTGGTCGCGTTGCTGGTACTGATCTCGATCCTCGGCACGCTCAATGCGACGATCCTGACCACGCCGCGCATCGCCTACGCGATGGCGATCGACGGACTCTTCTTCGCGGGCGTCGATCGTGTCCATGCCACCTACAGGACGCCGACGACGGCGATCGCCGTGCTCGCGGTGGCATCGCTGCTGCTGGTGGTCGCGTTGCGGAGCTTTCCTAGCGTGCTCGACTACACCACCTTCGCGATCCTGCTCGCGACGATCGGCGACATCCTGGCGCTCTACGCGCTGCGCTGGAAGGCGCCCGCCCGACCCCGCCCGTATCGCGCCTGGGGCTACCCGCTGGTGCCGGCGCTCTACATCCTGGCCAATGCGGCGATCGCGGTGAACATGCTGATCTACCGCCCGCGCGAGTGCGGCATCGGGCTCGCGACGCTCGCGCTCGGGTTGCCGTTCTACTGGTGGTTCACGCGGCGGCCGCATCCAACGTCCGCGGATCCGGTGTAGTGTTCTCAACTCGCCGCGTAGGCCGCGCCGGCCGGCGCCAATTTCCACCTCTCGGAAGCGACGGAAATCTACAGCAATGCCGACGGATCCATTTCCTGGTTGCGACGCCCGGATTCATCGCGGCTGCCGGGATCGCCCCCGACTACGAGATTCCAGTCGGTTTCCTCACGCCGGGAATCATCGACGAGGTGGCGATCGTCGGCTCGGACGACATGAACTTCGCAGCGGCCGCATCGCTCAGTCGGCGCGTCGCGCCCACAGCTGGCTGAGGCCGAGCAGCGCGAGCGCGGCGCCAGCGATGCCCAGCGTCGCGCCGAAGTGTTCCGGCGCGTAGCGCAACGTCACGCGCGCGGTGCCGGCCGGCACCTCGACGGCGAGAAAGCGCACCTGCGCGGGCACGACCCGCAGCGCCGCGCCGTGCTGCGAAAAGGCCGACCAGCCCGGATCGAGACTCACGCGCAGCACCAGCCAGCCGTCGCGAATGCGCGCTGCGTTGGGAATCTCGAGCTCGATGCGATTCGGATTCGGCCACTGGGTTTCGACTGCGATTTCCGCTTGCAGCGGCGCGACCCCGTCGCGCGGTGCGCCCGCTGACTCGATCACGATCTCTTCCGCCGGCTCGCTGAGCGACGCGTGCAGCGCCGCGACCGCAGCGTCGAGGTCCCGGACCTTTGTCACCGCGTCGTCCGCGTACCAGGCCGCGCACGGCGACGCCTGTGTGAGTCGGTAGACGAAGAGCCGATCGTTGCGCTCCCAGACCTTTGCGACGCGCGCAGCGAGCGGCGTGCCGTCGTAGCGCTGCGTCGTCCAGAGCCACTGCGCGCAGGTGCGCTCGAGCCCGGCGAGCGTCGCCGCACGCGCGAGATCTTCGCGCAGCAGATTGCTCGGAATCGGGATCTCCATCACCTCGAGCGCGTAGCGGTCGTAGCGCGACGGCACCGGGAACGAGTAGGCGCGCACGTCTTCGACGCCGAATACGGCCGGCAGGTTCGGTGGCGTGATGCGCTCGAATGCGACGCGGGCGTGCGGGTCGTCGCGGATAACATCGGGCAGCATGGCTACCGCGCGCGCCGGATCCGCCCAGCCGATCGGCACCTGCGGATGGATGCCGCGGTAGACGGGCGCGACGTCGGCGAGCCAAAGCAGAGGCAGCAGCGCAAGCGCGACGCGCCGTTGCGTCGCGGTGGCGGCGCAGTAACCCGCCGCTAGCACTGCGGTTGCCGAAGCGAGCGCGATCCATGGGCGCAGCTCCCATCGTTCCGCGGAGGCGAGCGTCACGAGCAGCAGCGCGCCGCTTGCCGCGGCGGCGGTGAGCGGCGCGAAGCCACGCGCGCGCGCGGTGGAAACGTCTCGCGCAGCGAGCCAGCCGCGCGCGGCAAGCGCCGCGAGCACTGGGATCGCGACCTGCACGAGGAACAGCAGCCGCGGGTTCGCGTTCACCGAAAACGGCGGCAGCTGCGTCAGCAGCGGATGCAGCGGCCACCAGCCGAAGCCGAGTGACGCCGCGAGCACCACGATTGCGGCGAGCGCGAGCGCGCGCAGCCGATCGTCACCGCGCAGCCGCAGCAGCAGCGGCGCGCAGCCGAGCAGGAACACCCACGGCACGAGCCCGATGTATTGCTGGGATTCCTCGAAGTTTTCGGGTCCGTTCCAGCCGTGCACGGCGCCGCGGATCGGCGAGCCGAATGTGTAGGGATTCCAGAACAGGCGCAGCGCGGCGCTCGCGAGCGTCCATTGTCCGGCGTCACCGCGATCGGCGAGCGTCGCCGAATCGCGCAGCGCTTCGGCGAACGGAAGCAGCACCGGCAACGCGAGCGCCGCGCCGAGCGCGAGCGCGGCGAATCCGATCGCGCGCGCGGCGAGCGCTGCGCGATGCGGATGCCAGCGCAAGCGCAGCGCGAGATAGACCGATGCGCCGAAGCTCACCGTCAGCGCAGCGGGCGGATAGCCGGCGAGCAACGCGAAACAGTGGAACGCGGCCAGCGACAGCGCTGCTCGCGTCATCGCGCGCGCGCCGTTTGGCGTCGCAGCCGCCAGCCGCTCGACGCCGAGCAGCAACCATGGCAGCGCGAGATGTGCGGTGGCGCGTGGAAGCTGCTGGAAGTGCACCGCGAAGAGCGGCGCCGCACAGAAGCCGATCGCGATCGCGACGGACCACGCGCGCTCGAGTTTCATCGCGCGGCCGTACGAGTACGCGCCGAGCCAGAGCAGACCGAATCGGAGCGCCGCCGCCCACGCGAAGCCGAGTGGCCAAGGCAACACGAGGATCGGCCAGCTGGTGGGCGCAAACGGTCCCGACTGCCCCGTTGCGAGCATCGATTCGCCGCCGCGCGCAAAGCGGTTCCACAGCGGGAACACGCCGCCAGCAAGCGCCTCGCGCAGCACCCAGAGTTGCGGTGGATACAGCAGCGCCGGATCGCCGAGCAATGCGTTCGACGGAAAGTCGCGTGCAGCTTGCGGCGCGGTCAGCGCGAACGGCACGGTCGCCATCCAGTAGTCCGCCGGCAGGAAGGCGGTGCGTCCGACCAGTGCCGGCGCGAGCGCAATGCCGATCAGCAGGAAGCCGCCGAGTGCGCACGCGACGCCGATTGGGCGCGAGAGTCGAGGCGGCGGCGCGGGCGCAGTGTCCGTGACGGCGGCGGGTTGCTCCGGCATCGCTCGCCCTAGCGGATCTCGAGCACTGCCTGCGGGTCGTGCTCCCACGGCGCCGGGTCATGGCCGAAGTAGAGCCTCGCGCCAGCCGCTTCGAGCGCGCGGAGTCGACGATACGAAGCGAGCATGTCGTCGCGGTCGTGAACGACCGGCGGGAGCTGCATCGCATCGAGCGCGCGGCGCAGATAGCAGGCGTCGGCGGTCAGCACGGCGTCGCCGCTCGGAAGGCGCACGCGCAGCGATTGGTGACCGGGCGTGTGGCCGGGCGTCGGCACGCAGGTGACGGTGCCGTCGCCGAACAGGTCGTGCTCGCCGTCGACGAGCCTTCGCGCATGGCCGAGGTCGTAGTCGCGCGGGTCGTAGAAGTTCTTGGCGCGCAGATCGGGATCGGCGGCGGCTTCCCATTCGCGGCGCTGCACGACCAGCGTCGCATTCGGGAGTTGCGCGTTGCCGCCGACGTGGTCGAAGTGCAGGTGCGAGTTCACCAGCCACGGGACGCGCGCAGGGTCGACGTCCAGCGCGCGCAGGCGCGCACCCAGTTCCTGGCCGCGATCGAAGTGGATCCGGTAGAGCCGCGCGAGGTAGCCGAGTCGGCCCTCGGCGTCGGTCTGGGTGTCCCTGTGCAGGCCAGTGTCGAAGACCAGCGCGCCGGCCGGATGCAGCACCAGCCAGCTCGGCACCGGGACGCGGATCTTGCCGGTTTCTCCGTCGAGAAAGAGCCCGAGATCCGCCTCGAGCCAGCCGCAGGGAAGCGCGAAGAGCCGAATCGACATCGGCGCCACGGTAGCGCCCGCGCGCGACAGGTCAGCCGAGTGGCAGATCCGGCCCGTTCGCTTGCCCGACTCGCTCCGTTCCCATAGGTTGGGTCCAAGCCTCTCCCCGGAACCATTGCCATGACCGTCCGCCACGATTTCCACAAGCTCAACCGGCTGCCGCCCTATCTATTCGCGGAGGTGATCGCGCTGATGGCCGCCGCGCGCCGGCGCGGCGAGGACGTGATCGATCTCGGCATGGGCAACCCCGATCTGCCGACGCCCACCCATGTGGTCGACAAGATCTGCGAGGCCGCGCGCAACCCGCGCAACCACCGCTACTCCGCGAGCCGCGGACTGCCAAACCTGCGCACTGCGATCAGCGAGTGGTACCAGCGCCGTCACGCGGTCGCGATCGATCCCGACCGCGAGGCGATCGCGGTGATCGGCTCGAAGGAAGGTCTCGCGCATTTCATCCTGATGACGATCGGGCCCGGCGACGTCGTGCTGTGCCCCGATCCGGCATATCCCATCCACCAGTACTCCGTGATCATCGCCGGCGGCGATCTGCGCACCGTGCCGCTGACGCCCGATACCGACTTCATCGAGAATCTCGAAGCGGCGATGAAGCGCACCTGGCCAAAGCCGAAGCTGCTGATTCTGTCGTTCCCGGCGAACCCGACCGGCCAGGTGGTGGACCGCGCGTTCTTCGAGCGCGTGATCGAGTTCGCCCGCGACAACGATCTGATGGTCGTGCACGACTTCGCGTACGCCGAAGTTTGTTTTGACGGCTACCAGGCGCCGAGCATCCTCGAGGTACCGGGCGCGCGCGACATCGCGATCGAGTTCGGCTCGCTGTCGAAGTCGCACTCGATGGCGGGTTGGCGCGTCGGTTTCGCGGCCGGCAATCCCGACATGATCCACGCGCTCGGCCGCATCAAGAGTTATCTCGACTACGGCATGCCGACGCCGATCCAGGTCGGCGCGATCGTCGCGCTGCGCGGTCCGCAGGACTGCGTCACCGAAGCGGCCCATACCTATCGCGATCGCCGCGACACGCTGATCGAAGGACTCGGTGCAGCCGGTGAAGGACAGTGGAAGATCGAGAAGCCGCTCGCGACGATGTTCGTCTGGGCGCCGATCCCCGAGCCGCTGCGCCAGCTCGGCTCGCTCGAGTTCGCCAAGCGGCTGATGACCGAGGCGAAGGTCGCCGTTTCTCCGGGTCTCGGTTTCGGCGAGGCGGGCGAGGGCTTCGTGCGCTTCGCGCTGGTCGAGAACCGCCACCGCATCCGGCAGGCCGTGCGCGGAATCCGCCGCTTTGTGCGGGAGGCGGGAGCTTGACGGCAAGCGAGCCCCGGTCGGTCGGTGTCGGACTGATCGGCTTCGGCACGATCGGCGCCGGCGTTGCGAAGGTGCTCGCGCGCAACGCAGACGTGATCACCGCGCGGCTGGGCGTTCCGCTGCGGCTCGTGCGCATCGCCGATCTCGATACGACGCGCGACCGCGGCGTCGACCTCAGCGGCGTCGTGTTCGACTCCGATGCGAATGCGCTGATCGACGATCCGAGAGTGCAGCTCGTGATCGAACTGATCGGCGGCTACGACGCTGCGCGCCGGCTGATCCTGCGCGCGCTCGAGCGCGGCAAGCCGGTGGTGACCGCCAACAAGGCGCTGCTGGCGCTGCACGGCAAGGAGATCTTCGAGGCGGCGCGCCGCGGCGGCGCCGACGTCGCGTTCGAGGCCAGCGTCGGCGGCGGCATCCCGATCCTGCGCGCGCTGCGCGAGGGCCTCGCCGCGAACCGCATCGAATCGGTGCACGGCATCATCAACGGCACCACCAACTACATGCTCACCGAGATGGAGAAGGGTGGCGCGACCTTCGATGCGGTGCTGAAGCGTGCGCAGCAGCTGGGCTACGCCGAACTCGACCCGAGCTTCGACGTCGATGGCATCGACGCCGCCCACAAGATCACGCTGCTGGCGGCGATGGCGTTCGGCGCCGAGCTGACCTTCAAGGAGGTCCCGACCGAGGGCATCCGCGACGTGACGCCACTCGATCTCGAGAGCGCACGGGATTTCGGCTACCGCGTGAAACTGCTCGGGATCACCAAGTTGCGGCGCGACCCCCGCGAAGGCCCGCCGGATGGTAGGGCCGGCGGCGAGCGCATCGAGGTGCGCGTGCACCCGACGATGATCCCGGCCGACTCGCTGCTCGCGAAGGTGGACGGCGCGATGAACGCGATCGCCGTACACGGCGACGCGGTGGGGCCGACGCTGTTCTACGGCGCCGGCGCCGGCGAGATGCCCACCGCGAGCGCGGTGGTCGCGGATCTCGTCGAGCTGGCGCGCGAGGTGCGGCGTGGCTGCGCCGGTCGCGTCGCGCCGCTCTCGACGCTGCCCGAGTCGCTGGTGCCGAAGCCGATCGTTCCGCTCGGCGAACTCTTCGGGCGCTCGTACCTTCGCTTCACGGTGCAGGATCGGCCGGGTGTGCTGTCGGCCATCGCGGGCGTGCTCGGCACGCACGGCATCTCGATCGAGTCGGTGAGCCAGAAGGGTCGCGGGCACACCCAGCCGAACGATCCGCAGGGCGCCCGCGGCTCGGTCCCGATCGTCGTCTTCACGCACCCGGCCTTCGAGGCGGCCGTGCGCGCTGCTCTCGACTCGATCGACCAACTTCCCGAGGTCACGGCCCGCACACGCCTGATTCGGATCGAGGAGGAGCTGTGACCGCAAAACCTTCCTATCGGGCGTGGTTCGAATCGCTGCACGATCCGTCCGAACGATACGGGCTCGACGAGGTGGTCTACACCGCGAGCGACGGTGGCTTGCTGCAGGTCGTCCACGACATGGACGAACTGCGCAAGACGAGCGGTGACGAGTGGAAGCGGCGCTTCGAGGAGCGCTCGCACAAGAACGAGTGGCCCTACGGTTCGGGTGTTTGGGGGATGAAGGAGTGGGTCTGCCCGGAGATCGACAACGAGAACGTCGTGTCGATGTACGAAGGCCACTCGAACCTGTTCTGGGCCGAGCGCTACGGCCGCGAGATCGGCGTCGACGATCTGTGGATCAAGCAGTGCGGCAACTCGCACACGGGTTCATTCAAGGACCTCGGCATGACCGTGTTGGTGTCGATGGTGAAGGAGATGATCGCGCGCGGAAAGCCGATTCCGGCGGTCGCGTGCGCGTCCACCGGCGATACCTCCGCCGCGCTCTCGGCCTACGCTGCGGCGGCTGGCATTCCCGCGGTCGTTTTCCTGCCGCGCGGCAAGATCTCGGTGGCGCAGCTGATCCAGCCGGTCGCGAACGGCGCGATCGTCTTCGCGCTCGACACCGACTTCGACGGCTGCATGGAGATCGTCAGGCAGGTCGCCGAGAAGGACGGCATCTACCTCGCGAACTCGATGAACAGCCTGCGCATCGAGGGCCAGAAGACCGTCGGCATCGAAATCGTACAGCAGTTCGACTGGGAAGTGCCCGACTGGATCGTGATCCCGGGCGGCAATCTCGGCAATGTGTCGGCGCTGGCGAAGGGCCTCGACATGCTGCTCGAGCTGGGCCTCGTCGCGCGCAAGCCGCGCATCGTCTGCGCGCAGGCCGAGTCGGCGAACCCGCTCTACCTGTCCTACCTGCGCGACTTCCAGGTCTTCGAGCCGATCGCGGCGCGGCCGACGCTCGCGTCGGCGATCCAGATCGGCAACCCGGTCTCGATCGAGAAGGCGATCGACGCGATCGCGCGTTACGACGGCATCGTCGAGCAGGCGAGCGAGACCGAACTGGCCGAAGCCTGTGCCCACGCCGATCGCACGGGCCTGTTCAATTGCCCGCACACCGGCGTCGCGCTCGCCGCCACTGCGAAGCTCGTGAAGAGTGGCGTGATGAAGAAGAGCGATCGCGTGGTGGTGATCTCCACCGCACACGGACTCAAGTTCGTCGACTTCAAGGTGAAGTACCACTCGATGACGCTCGAGGACATCATCCCCGAGGTCCCGAACCCGCCGATCGAGCTGCCGGCCCACTACGAAACCGTGCGCGACGAGATGCTGACGCAGATCGAGCGGCGCTTCGGGAATTAGCGGGTGTTCACGGGCATCATCGAGACGGTGGGGCACGTCGCCGCGATCGACTCGCAGTCTGAGAAGACACGGTTCGCGATCGACGCGCCGGCCGTCACCGACGCGCTGCCGATCGGCGCGAGCGTCGCGGTGAACGGAACCTGCCTGACGGTGGTCGCCGTCACGGGCGGCCAGATCGTGTTCGAAGCGGTGCGCGAGACACTCGATCGCTCGTCACTCGGTGATCTGCGCACGGGCTCGCGCGTGAACCTCGAACGCGCGATGCGGGCCGACGGTCGCCTCGATGGCCACATCGTGCAGGGTCATGTCGATGGCACCGGTCGCGTGCGCGCGATCGAACGCCAGGGCGACGACGTGCGCTTCGCCGTCGACTGCGATCCGGAGTTCGCCGCGCTGCTGGTGCCGAAGGGATCGATCGCGATCGACGGCGTCTCGCTGACGCTG
Organism: uncultured Spirochaetales bacterium; assembly: GCA_964353555.1. Lineage (GTDB taxonomy): Bacteria > Myxococcota_A > UBA9160 > UBA9160 > PR03 > PR03. The sequence goes on along the minus strand of CAYGWM010000018.1, from coordinate 40,590 downwards.
GTGCAGGTCGAGGACGCCAGCTTCGACGTCGCGCTGATTCCGCATACGCTCGTCGCGACGAACCTCGCCGATCGCAAGCCGGGCGATCGCGTGAATCTCGAAGCCGACGTGCTCGGAAAGTACGTGCAGAAGTATCTCGAGCGCATCCACGGCGCAGCGGGGGAGATCCGGAGATGAAGACGCGCTCCGCGCTTTCGGTGTTGCTGGTCTTGGCAACGGCGTGCGGTGTTCCGGTCACCGTGGAGACGGACGCGATCTCGAGGAATCCGGCGCTGAAGAAGTGGACGTGGTTGCAGCGGCCGCCGGTGGCGCGCGGCGAAGCGGAGTTCGGCGCGGTCGATCTGCGCGTGCGACCGGCGGTCGAGCGCGAACTCGGCGCGCGGCGCCTGCGCAAGGTCGAGAACGAACGCCCGGATTTCCTGGTCACCTACTACGCGGCTCTCGAGAGGCCGATCGACGCGCAGGCGATCACCTACGCGGCGGGCGTGCCGATCGCAGCGAAGCTGGTGACGAACTACGAGCGCGGCATGCTGGTGCTCGACGTGGTCGACGCGAAGACCGGCAAGCTCGTTTGGCGCGGCGCGGGGCGTCGCGTCTTCGATCCGAAGCAGACGCCCGAAGAACGCAACCTGCAGATCGACGCCGCGGTCGCCTCGATCGTCGACGAATTCGCCCCGAACTGAATGCTACGGCACCCAAGGAGACAACCGTGAATCGCACGCTCGACGTCGCCACGTCGCTGTTCGCAACGCTAGCCCGGTTGGGAGGCGGACTGCGCGTCGAAAAACTCGGCGAGCGCCCGCTGAAGCCGCTCGAACTCTATGAGTTCGAAGGCTGCCCCTACTGCCGCAAAGTGCGCGAAGTGCTGACCGCGCTCGATCTCGAAGCCGTCATCTACCCGTGTCCGAAGGGCGGCACGCGCTTCCGCAGCGTCGTGCGAGAACGCGGCGGGAAGGAACAATTCCCGTATCTGGTCGACCCGAACAGCGGCAAGGCGATGTACGAATCGAGCGACATCATCCGCTACCTCTGCGCCGAGTACGGCACCGGCTCGGTGCCGTGGCTGTACTCCGGCCCGCTCTTCGATGCGACTTCGGCGCTCGCGAGCGCCTGGCGACTGGGTGCCGGCGTGCAGGTGGCGGCGTCGAAGGCGCCCGCGCAGCCGCTCGAGCTGTGGAGCTTCGAAGCGTCGCCGTATTGCCGCATCGCGCGCGAGACGCTGTGCAGCCTCGAAATTCCATATCGGCTGCACAACGTCGGCAAGAACAGCCCCAGCCGCGACGCATTCGTCGAGCGCTCCGGCAAGATGCAGGTGCCGTTCCTCGCGGACCCGAACACGCAGGTGGAAATGTTCGAGTCGGGGGACATCGTGCGGTACCTGCAGGCGACCTACGGCGCGCCGTAGTCGTGGCGCTGCAGGAAGAAGAAGAGCGGCGGCTCGTCGACAAGCTTCGCAAGATCGAAGCGCTCTTCGCGCGCGCCACCAGCGCCGGCGAGCGGGTCGCCGCGGAGAACGCCAGCGATCGCATCCGGCAGCGCCTCGAGCAACTGGAACGATCCGAGCGCGCGGTCGAGTATCGATTCTCGGTTCCCGACGCCTGGTCGAAGTCGCTGTTCATCGCGCTGCTGCGCCGCTACGGCATCGAGCCGTACCGCTACGCCGGGCAGCGTCGCACCACGGTGATGGCGCGCGTCACGCGAACCTTCGCGGACGAAGTGCTGTGGCCCGAGTACCAGCAGCTGAACGCGATGCTGCGCGAGCACCTCGACTCGATCACGAAGCGCGTCATCGCGCAGGCGATCCACGGCAACCAGGCCGACGCCGAGGAGCGTCCGGCTCAGGCGTCGGTCAAGACAATCGATCGAGGAACAGCGTCGCGATCCCAAGGAACGTGAAGAACCCGACGGCGTCCGTGAAGGTCGTGACGAGCACGCCGGAGCCCAGTGCTGGATCCTGCTTCAGCGCCTTCAGCATCAGCGGCACCGCGGCGCCCGCGAGCCCCGCGACGGCCATGCTCATCAGCATTGCGGTGAAGACGACGAGACCGAAGATGGGTGAGCCGTTCCAGTAAACCCCGACGACGGCGCCGAGGCAGCCGGTCACGGCGCCGACGATGATGCCCACCAGGAACTGCTTGCCGACCGCACGCATGCCGCTCGAGAACTCAGTTTCGCCGAGCGCAATGCCGCGCGTGACGACGGTCAGTGCCTGCGTTCCGGCGTTGCCCGCCATGCCCGCGACGACCGGCATGAAGACCGCGAGCAGAACGACCTGTTCGATGGTGTGACGGAAGAGACCGACCACGGACGCGGCCAGGAACGCGGTTGCCAGATTGACGACCATCCACGGCAGCCGCTTGCGCACCGAGAGTCCTACGGTCGAGAAGACGCGCTCTTCCTCGTCGAGGCCGGCGAGGTTGTAGATGTCCTCGGTGGCTTCTTCCTGGATCACGTCGATGACGTCGTCGACGGTGATGATTCCGACCATCAGGCCGCCCGCATCGACGACCGGAACCGCGAGCAGGTTGTAGCGCGCGACGATGCGCGCGACTTCTTCCTGGTCGGTGTCGGCGCGAACGCTCGCCGGTTCGCGGATCATGATCTCGCCGCAAGGGCGGTCGGGCGGCGACGTGACGAGGCGGCGGATCGGCACGACGCCTTGCAGTCGCCCTTCTTCGTCGACGACGTACAGGTAGAGGATCGCGTCGTTGTCGCCGCGGCTGCCGCGCGCGCGGATGTGATCGATCGCTTCCTGCGCGGTCATCTTCGCGTCGAGCGCGACGAAGTCGGTGGTCATCACGCGACCCGCGCTGTGCTCCGGATAGAGTTCGGCCTTGCGCAGGTCGGCACGGCAATCGTCGGGGAGCAGCGTCACCACGGCGGTGCGGCGCTCCTCGGGCAGCTCGGCGACGAGGTGCACGATGTCGTCGACTTCGAGGCGGCCGAGCACGTCGGCCAGTCGATCGTCGCTGACCGCCAGCGCGACCTGGCGGAAGATGTCGGGCGGCAGTTCCGAGATCGTGCTCGCGGCGCGGCGCTGCTGGAACAGCAGGTCGACGACGGTGCTGGTCTCGTCCTGGCTGAGGTTCGCGAGCAGCGGGCCGAGGTCGGCCGCGTGGACGCGCGCGATCAGCCGCTCGGCGCGCGTGGTGAGGCCGCTCGCCAGCAGGCGGCGCAGGATGCGGGTCGTCAGTTCGGCAGTGGCCATCGCGCGCCTCGGCTCGCCTGGATCGGATCCCGTGATCGGGTCCGCCGGCGCGTCCGAGCCGTACGCTCAGACGGACTGCGTCACCGATCCACTCGTTTGCTGCGGCTCCGGTCGCTCGCTGCGCTCTGGCCTGCCCGCTGAACCTTGGGGAGGTTCGAGCGGCGCTTCGGCCTGCGTCGCGTGCGACTCGGGTCGCTCGGTCGTCAATTGCGTCGTTCCCATCTTCGGCGGGGCATTAGTAACCTAGCCAGCCTGCCCCTGCTAGCGAGGCAGCGCTCCCCTGATCGGTCGGCACGCAGGCCGTCCTGAGTCAGAGATCGCCGAATCTCGCGCTTCGCGGCCCCCTCCATGGTTATGATCGCGCGATGGATCCGCGAACACTCCGAATCGTCGTCGTTCCGCACACGCACTGGGACCGCGAGTGGTACCGGACGCACGAACAGTTCCGCGTCCGCCTCGTCGCGCTGGTCGACGCGCTGCTCGACCTGCTGGAGCGCGATCCCGCGTTCCGTCACTTCATGCTGGACGGGCAGACGATCGTCGTCGACGACTACCTCGAAGTGCGTCCGCATGCGCGCGCGCGGATCGAAAAGCTGGTGCGCGAGGGCCGGCTCGCGGTGGGCCCGTGGCACGTGCTGCCCGACGAATGGCTGGTGTCCGGCGAGGCGCTGATCCGCAATCTGCGGCTCGGACTCGCCAAGGCCGACGCGCTCGGCGGCGCGATGCGCGTCGGCTACGTGCCCGACCAGTTCGGCCACATCGGGCAGTTGCCGCAACTCTTTGCGAGCTTCGGCTTTGCTGCTGCCGTGCTGTGGCGCGGCGTCGGTGCGGACGTCGACCGCACGCTCTTCTCGTGGGAGGGGCCCGACGGCACGCGAATCCCGGTCGTGTATCTGATGCACGGTTATGGGAACGCAGTGAATCTGCCCACGGACCCCGCGGCGCTCGCCGCGCGGATCGAGAGCGAAGCGGCGTCCCTCGCGAAGCGTTCCGACGTCTCGACGCTGCTGTTCATGAACGGCAGCGACCACGAGCAACCGACGCCCGCGCTGCCGCACGCGCTCGAAGCCGTGCGCGCCCGGCACCTCGAAGGCATCGACATCGGGATCGGATCGCTCGCGGAGTTCGTTGCAAAGGCACTCGCAGAAGCGCCGGCGACGTTGCCACGACACCGCGGCGAACTGCGTTCGGGATTGCGCTCGCCGCTGCTGCCGGGCTGCGCCTCCGCACGCGCGAGCCAGAAGCTGCGTGAGTTCGCCAACGACCGGCTGCTGACTCGCTACCTCGAGCCGCTCGCGGCGTGGCTCGGCGCGCTCGGGGGCGACGCCGATCCCGAGACGATTGCGTTCGCCTGGCGCGTCGCGCTCGAGAATCATCCACACGACTCCGTGTGCGGCTGCTCGATCGATGCGGTGCACGCGCAGATGGAGACGCGCTACGACCGCGTCGCCGAAATTGCCGGCGCGCAACTCGAACGCGTGACGGCGGCGCTCGCGCGCCACGTCGCGGTGCCGCGCGCGGCTTACGGCAAGGGCGCGGGCGCGCCGATTCTCGTGTGGAATCCGAACGCCGCGGGCGCTGCGGGGGTCTGCGCGGAGATCGACGCGCTGGTGCCGCTGTCGAAGAGCGGCGCGCCGCGACCGTTCCATCTGCGGCGCGCGGATGGCATGCGCATTCCCGTCGCGGCGGAAGTGCTGCGGCCGGCCGGCGCGCGGCATGCGGGGGTCTTCGAGCGCCACGGCGTGCTCGCACTGCTCCCGGGTCTGCGCCGCGAGTTCGACGGTCTCCATGTGAACGGCATCGATGTGGAACGGCGCGGCGAGCGCGTGCATGCACGCATCCGGCTCGGCGATACGCCCGATCCGCACTTCGATCTCGAAGCCGAGCGCCGCGCGCTACAAGCCTTGCTCGCGGACGAGTCGATCCGCGACGTCGCGGTCGAGACCTGGCAGCCGCCGCGGATGCAGCTGTGTTTCGTCGATTCGCTTCCGGGGCACGGATTGCGCGCCTACCGCATCGCGGCGGGCGCAGCTGCGTCCGCGGACACCCTCGTCGCGGCGCCGCTCCCGAGCGGCGGCGCTTTCCTGGAGAACGCGGCTTGGCGCATCGAGGTCGATGGTCGCGGCCGTGTCACGCTGGATTCGAAGGCGCACGGCTTGCGGATCGAGGACGCGCTCGTCGTCGTATCGGAAGGCGACCGTGGCGACGAGTACAACTTCGATGCGGTCCCGGGCGGCGTGGTGGTCGATCGGCCGGAACGCGTGCGGGTGCGGATCACCCGCCGCGGCGCCGCGGAAGGGATGCTGCGCATCGACGCGACGTATCGCGTCCCGCGTCAACTCACGCCGTCGCGCGATGCGCGCAGCGAGCGGCGTGTGGCGCTCCCGGTCACGCTCGAGTTGCGCCTGTGTGCGGGGCTCGATCGCATCGACGTCGCAGTTGCGGTCGACAACACGGTGCAGGATCAGCGGCTGAGGCTGCATTGCCGGGCGCCGTTCGCGCCAGAGCGCTTCGAGGTGGAATCGGCCTTCGAAGTCGCCGAGCGTCCGATTGCGCCGGCGCCCGATTCGTTCGGATCGCCGCGTCCATCCGAGTTTCCGATCGGCGCGGTGCCGCAGCGCAGTTTTGCGACGTTGGTGGGCGCCGGCGGGATGGCGCTGACGGTTGCGAATCGCGGGGTCGCGGAGGTCGAGGCGCTTCCGGAGCCGAACGGGCGGGGCGCGCTGGCGTTGACGGTGCTGCGCGCAGTGGGTTGGCTTTCGCGCGCGGATCTGCGGCTGCGACCCGGCCCGGCAGGTCCGGGTCTGGCGACTCCGGGCGCGCAGGTACCGGGCCCGCATCGGATCGAGGTCTCGCTGCGACTCCACCCGCAGGGCGATGTGCGCCGGATCGCAGAGGCGCACGCTTTCGCGTTCCCGCCGCTCGTCTTCGCGGGCGTCGAGGACGGCAGCGGTCCGCTCACCGATGGTGCGAGGCTGGTCGCAGTCGACGATCCGCTGGTGCTCGTGTCGGCCGTCGAAGCGTGTACTGGCGGCGACGCCGAGCTGCGTCTGGTGAACGCGAGCGGCGACGCGCGCTCGTTGCGGATTGGCTGGGGCGCACCCGCACGGTCACTGCGCATCGTCGATCTCGCCGGTCGAGCGGGCAGCACGACTTCGTTCTCGCCGGACTCGACCAACACGGGGCCGATCGCCCTCGGGCCTTGGCAGATCGTCACGCTGCGTGCCGGCGTCGGGACGAAGTGAACGCCGGGTACGTCACGTCGAGATTGTGAAATCGCGGGACGCAGGGCTCGAATCGCTGTCTTTTTTGATTGCGTGTCAGCGACGGTGGGAGCATCCTCGCATCAAGGCCCGGGGGGAAGTTTGCGTGAAGGCGCGATGGCCCACCATTTGACCAGTTCCGCAGGCGAGGGGGAGGGGTAGTCTTGAAGCAGCTCATCACGGCGATCGTGCAGGCACTCGTGGACAAGCCCGAGCAGGTCCAGATCAAGGAAGTGATCGGCGATCATGCCCATGTGCTCGAACTCTCCGTTGCGAAAGAGGATTTGGGCAAGGTGATCGGGAAGGGTGGCGCGCACGCCTCGGCGATCCGAACGCTGATGGCCGCGGCCAGTGGCAAGGAGAAGAAGCGCTACATCCTCGAGATCATCGAGTACTGAACGCGGCGATCGCGCGGGGCTTGCCAGCGGTCGAGCGCGCGTAGCCTTGTGATGCCTTGTGATAGGATGCGATCCCCGAAACCGCGGAGGATTGCAACGTGGCTGGCGCGGCACCCACGGCTCCCGTGATCAACGCTCTCCCGACGATCGGCGCGCAGATCGAAGCGCGCGCGGTGCATCCCGATGTCGCCGATCGCGTCTTCCTGGTTCAACACGAACGCGCCTGGACCTTCCGCCAGTATCGCGACGAATGCGTGCGCATCGCGCACTTCTTGCTGCGACGCCTCGGGCCGATCGACGATCGCCGGCCTGGTCATGTCGCGATGCTGCTCGAGAACCATCTCGAGCTGCTGGCGCTGTACGGCGGTTGCGCCTACGCGGGTCTGTCGCTGTTCGGCGTGAACACGGGCCTTCGCGGCGACACGCTCGCTGGCGTCGTGAATCAGTCCGAGGCGCGGATCCTGATCGTCGACGAGCGGCTGCTTGCCGAGGTGGATCGCGTGCGCGAACGCCTCGCGAACGTCGCGCCGGAGAACGTGCTGGTGCTGCGCACGACCGGCGAGCTGGCGCTGGGTACGAGCGACTTGCTGGGCTGCCTGGGGAGCGAAGTCGCGCAGCCGGGCAAGTCGCTCGATGCGCCCGGCCGGAAGGTCGACCCGAATCGCAACTTGATGACGATCTACACCTCCGGCACCACGGGCCTGCCGAAGGGCATCATCAACAGTCACCTCAAATTCTTTCTGATCGGCAAGGCCGTGTCCGGCAACCTCGGCCTGGGCACCGACGACCGCGGCTACGCCTGCATGCCGCTCTTCCACTCGAACGCGATGTTCCTCGGCTTCCACCCCGCCCTCGAAGTCTGCGCGAGCATCGCGATGCGCGAGCGTTTCAGCGCCAGCAGCTTCGTGCCCGACATCCTCCAGCACGGAGTCACGTACTGGAACTACGTCGGGGAACCGGTGCACTACGTGCTCGGCGCGATCGAGAAGCAGTACGGCGGCGACGAAGAGCGGATCCTCGCCGAGGTCGCGCGCAATCCGCGCAATCGGCTGCGTCACGCGCTGGGCAACGGAGCGGCGCCGCCCGACATCGACCGTTTCACGCGCTGGCTCGGGCTCGACGACATGTTCGAACTCTACGGATCCACGGAAGCAGCGATCAGCACGTTCCGCAAGAAAGCGGATCCGCGCGGCAGCGTCGGCGAAGTCATCGACGCGAACGTTCGGATCCTCGACGCGGGCGGCCGTGAATGTCCTCCCGCCGACATCGCTGCCGACGGGAAGATCCTCAACTACGAAGCAGCCGTGGGCGAGATCTGCCGGGTTGCCACCGACAGCGGACTCTTCCAGGGGTACTACGGCAACCCCGACGCGAGCGCCTCGAAGTTCCGCGACGGCGTCTACCACTCTGGCGACCTCGGTCACATGGTCGTGCGCGACGGACATCGATTCCTGTACTTCGACGGGCGCACCGACGACTGGATCCGCAAGGACGGCGAGAACTTCTCGGCGGCGCAGGTGGGTCGCATGCTCCAAGAGGCGCCTGGCGTCGCGCTGGCGGCTGCGTACGGAGTTCCGTGCGCGGTATCCGACGAGCTAGTCATGACGGCGCTCAAGATGCGTCCAGGCGCGACTTTCGACCCGCAGGCCTTCTTCGACTATTGCGAGCAGCAGGTCACGCACGGCGGGATGGATCGCAAGTGGTTCCCCGATTTCGTGCGCATCGTCGACGAATTCGAGTTCACGCAGACCCAGAAGATCCTCGTGCGCAATTTGAAAGCAGACCACTTCAACCGCCGTCGACTTGCCGATGCGGCGCTCTACTGGCGCGAGCGCGGCGACACGACGTTCAGTCCGTTCCTCGCTGCCGAGTATGAGGCGCTGCGCGAGCGCTTCGCAGCGGCGGAGCGACTCCAGATCGTCGAGCGCGACTAGACTGCCCGGTTACGATTTCGGCCGCGCCAGTTACAGCCTCGTCACCGCCTGCGTCGCCGCCGCGATCCAGTCCGTTCCCGCCGCGCGTGACGCCGCGCCCGGTTGTGCCCGCAGGCTGCCGGTTGCGTGGTGCGCGGCACACACCTTGCTCCTCGTTGGACGGTCGCTGGCGGCGACAATCGAAGCCGGCGCAACACCGCGGGAGACAGGAATGAGCGGGATCTTGAGTCCGAATGAATCACTGCGGCGCGGGCAGGAATTGCTGCGGGCCGGGTTGGAAATGGCGGCGCTCGAACACTTCGCCAACGCGCATCGGGCGCAGTCGGACGATGCCCGGCTGCGCTCCCACTACGGCTGGGCGGTCGCGACGATCGATCATCGCTTCGAGCGCGGACTCGGGCTGTGTCGCGAAGCTCTGCGGGCAGACGGGAGCAGCCCGGACATCTACCTCAATCTGTCGCGGGTGCTGATGGCCGGGGGACGCAAGGCGGAGGGTCTTCGGTATCTGAAGCGCGGCCTGATGGCCGATCCGCGCGACGCCACGTTGCTGCTCGAGTGGCGCCGTCTCGGCGTGCGCCGCCGGCCCGTTCTTCCGTTCCTGCCGCGGCGCCACCTGGTGAACCGCTTCCTAGGCCGGATGCGCCGCCTGGTGGTGCGCGACTTCATTCCGCGAGGGTCCGAACTGGTCGCCGAAGCAGGTTGAGGGTCTGTCTGCGTTGACTTGCGAGGACCGAACCGGTACCCATGCTGCCCGTCTCAACTGGGAGTAACCCGTGGGCAGCGTGGTCAAGTGGCGCCGAAAGAAGATGCGCAAGCACAAGAAGCGCAAGCTTCTGAAGCGCGAGCGCCACAAGCGCAAGTAAGCGGGTCTCTTCTTCCCGCCTTCTCTCTCGATTCTCTCACCATCTCCGAGGCCGTGCCGCAGCGGCAGGATCTATGTGCGCGGCGTTCGCGATCGCAGCCAACGAGCTGAGATCGCGGCGCTGCGCATCGTCCCGTCGCATTCGCTTTAGCCCGGAACTCACCGTCGTGTTTCGGGCGAAAGTGCTCCGATCTCCCGCAGCTTCGACACCCATCGGCTTGATTTTTTAGCTGTTCTTCCTTGACTGGGCTTTTGGAACGGTGTAAAGCCTGACCCGCAAGAGTGGCTCTAGCTCCGCGGATTGAGGCCACAACGGGGGACAGCTTCCGATAAGTTGCCTTCAAGTCGCCGCTTCCTGCATCCGATAGGGCCTCTCGAGGTCCCTGCGGGAGACCGGAAGAGCGACGAGGCACAAGCGGGTCGCAGGATGCGACCTGCTCGTTCGAACCGGAGACGCGGCGAACGCCGCTTCATTGGAAAGTTCGAACCGCCGCGGCGCGGAACCATAACAGGGGGGTGACCCGATCATGGCAGCTAAGAAGAAGGCAGCGAAGAAGGCCGGTCGCAAGAAGGCCGGTGGCAAGAAGAAGGCCGCTACCAAGAAGGCCGGCCGCAAGAAGGCGAGCCGACGGAAGTCGGCCTAGCCGAATCCGTAGACTCCGAGGCCTTCTCCATGGAAGGTCTGGGACCCCGGCCGGTACTCCCGGCCGGGGTTTCTTCGTTTGGAGTCGTACCCTACGATGCGACTGCTTCGGTCTCGTCGAAGGCCGCATCATCCGCCGCAGCAATCACCCAACAGAATTCGCAATCCAGCAACCCAGAGCAGGGGGCCGAACATCGATGGCACGCATCACCGTTGAGGACTGTGTCGAGCGGGTTCCCAATCGCTTCCATCTGGTGCAGATGGCCGCGATCCGCGCGAAGCAGATCAAGCGTGGTTCGCGATCGATGATCCCAGCCGGCGAGAACAAGGAAGTCGTGACGGCACTGCGCGAGATCGCGGCCGGCTTCATCCAGCCCGACTATCCGCAAGAGCCGGCGAAGGGCTAGCCGAGGACCTGCACGGGCATGCGGAACGTGAATGACGTGCCGCCGCCGACTTCGCTCGACAACGTGATTGCGCCGTCGAGCAGCCGCAGCAGATCGCGCACCAGCGCGAGGCCGAGTCCCGAGCCGCGGTATTTCGTCGAAGCCAACTCGTCGACTTGATAGAACTCGTCGAAGATGAACTGCTGGTCGTCGGGGCAGATCCCGATGCCGGAGTCCTTCACTTCGCAGACGAGCGCTCCAGCGGCGATGCGTGCAGTGATTGCGATTCGGCCTTCGCGCGTGAATTTCGCCGCGTTGTCGAGCAGCAGGAACAGGATCTGATTGACCTTGGCGAGGTCGGTCCGGATCTTCGGCAGCGGCTCTTCGAAGTGCTTCTCGATCGTGACCGGGTTGTTCCCGATCGTGTCCTGCACGCTGAAGATCGCCTCTTCGACGACTTCGCGGAAGTTCACGTCCTGGACCTCGACAGGCATCTCGCCCTGCTTGATGCGCCAGAGGTCGAGGATGTTCTGCAGCGTGCGGAGGAACGCAGTGCCGTCATCGAGCGCGCGCCGAAGGCATTGCTGCGCGGTTTCGGATAGCACTTCGTTCTCGCCCGCGAGGACCGCGATGATCGACTCGATGATGCCGTTGAGCGGCGTGCGCAACTCGCGCGACATCTTCTCGATGAAATCGTTTTTCAGCTTCTCGACCTGACCGAGGCGCTCCTGGCTGCGCAGCAACTCGATGTCCTGCGCGAAGAGGGCCTCCGAGAGCTTCAGCACCTCGTCGTTCTTCTCGTCCGCCGCGCGATCGATCGCGGCGAGCCTGCCGCGCAGCGTCTCGTTCTCTGCGACGTGCGCAGACTGTTCGATGCGCGCCGCGATCGACTCGGCGGCGAGTTCGATCGACTCGAGCGCGGAGTTCGCGAGCGGTACCGGCGTCGCGACCGCGAAGGCCCCGTAGACGCGTTCCGCGCTGGCGATCGCAACGAGCGTGACGCCGCCCGCGCCGCGCGTGCCGAAGGCAACGAGCGGTGCGACGCGCTGCGTCTCGCGTGAAGCCGCGAGGTCGTCGAGCGCTTCGGCGAGCTGGCTGGCCGCCGTGCGCGCGACTTCGGGCGATGCAATCCCCGCCGCCGTTCGCAGACGAAGCGGAGCGTCGTCGCCGTCGCGCGCGAAAGCGAGTACCGCGCCGTTCGCGATGTTCGCGATCCGGGTGGCGGTCGCGCGCAGCAGATCCGGAAGGTCCAGCCGCGCAGGCGCCCCAAGCGCCGAGCCGTCCATCGCCGCGGTACTCACCGGTCCTCCCTAGAACCGCTCGTCCGGCTCGATCTCGAGCCGTCCGATCGGTTGCTCTTCCATGGGCGAACCACCGATGTCGACAGCACCCTCGAGCGAGAGCCGGGTCTGGAAATCCGTGGGATTCGAAGCGGCGCCGAGCGCCGTCTCGACGGAGATCTTGTTGGCGCGCACGAGATCGAAGAGGTGCTGGTCGAAGGTCTGCATGCGCTCGCTGCGCCCTCGCCCCATGAAGTCGACGAGTTCCGCGGTTCGCGCGGGGTCCTTGATGCATTCCTGAATGCTGCGCGTGGTGCGCATCACCTCGATCGCCGGGACGCGACCGCTCTCCTTCTTGTTGACCAGCAAGCGCAGAGAGACCACCGCCTTCAGGTTCTCTGCGAGGCGCGCGCGCACTTGAAGCTGCTCTTCGGTCGGGAAGAACGAGACCAACCGGTTCACGGTGGAGATGACGTCGTTGGTGTGGATCGTCGAGAAGACGAGGTGGCCCGTCTCGGCGGCCTTGAGCGACGTATCCACCGTCTCGAGGTCGCGCATCTCGCCGACCATGATCACATCCGGGTCCTGGCGAAGCGCCGCTCGTAGCGCTTCGGGGAACGACTTGGTGTCCGTTCCGACCTCGCGCTGCGTGATGATGCTCTTGTCGTGCGTGAAGACGAATTCGATCGGGTCTTCCACCGTCACGATCTTCGCCTTCCGCGTGCAATTCACTTCCTGGATCATCGTCGCGAGCGTGGTGGATTTGCCCTGGCCCGTCGCGCCCGTCACGAGCACGAAGCCGCGCGTGAGCTGGGCGATGTCGCGCACCACGCCGGGCAGGTTCAGATCCTCGAAGGAGCGGACCTGCGGCGGGATCACGCGCAGCACGATGTTGTAGAAGCGCCGCTGCCGCGAGATGTTGATGCGGAAGCGTCCCTCCCCGGGCAGCTCGTAAGCGAGGTCGAGTTCGTTCCACTCGAGCGCTTCCTGGCGCGGGTCGGTCTCGAGCAGCATCCGGGCGATGGCCTCGGTGTCGCTCGGCGTCAACACCTTGTAGCGAAGCTCGACCAGGTCGCCGTTGAAGCGATAGAGCGGGAGATACCCGACCTGGAAATGGATGTCGGATGCGCCCTTCTCGATTCCGAGGCGCAGCAGGCGGTGCAGCTTGTCCCGATCCATGGGCGCTGTCCTCCGCGGATGACCCCGAGCTGCACAGTTCCGGGTCCGTCGTTGCCTATCGGCGATTCGCACCGGGTCTTGACCGCAATCCGGGCTCATTGCGCTGCAACCCTCCGTTATACTGCCTCCGTTCCGCGGCCTTCGGACGCAATCGACCGCAGAGGAGAGGGCACCGTGCGACTCCGCTCTTCGCCCCCTTCCGCTGGTCGGCTCGCCTCGCTGCTGAGAGCAGTTTCGTTGGTGGGGCTGTTGGCCATCGCATCGGGTACGCAGCCGGCGCGGGCCGCCGATGCGAGTTCGAGTGATCCGCGCGGTCCGGGTCTCGATCAATTGCTGAAGCTGCCTGGTTCGGTCGAGTTCTCGGCCGAGAAGAAGGGCGGTGCGACGCGCAACGAGTGGCGCCAGCGTTTTCACGAGGCGCGCACCTCGGTGAAGGCGGCTGAGGTCGCACTGAAGAAGGCGCAGGATCAACTCGCCGAAGTCGCCGGTAGCAAGGACGACTGGCAGTTCTCCCCACCGGGTCTGCCCGCCGAGGCGAGTACCGACAGCGGGTCGAGCATCCAGCTGCGACAGGAAGTGAAGCGACAGCGCGGCGAGGTCGACCGCTCGAAGGCGCGACTGCGCGAACTCGACGTCGAGGCGAATCTCGCCGGCGTACCCGAAGAGTGGCGCGACCCGAGTACGGC
>CAYGWM010000018.1:0-26651 GCA_964353555.1 uncultured Spirochaetales bacterium | reverse complement strand
CACCGCCCGCTAACGTGCGCGCGCCCAACTGGGCGCCCCAACTGGGCGCCCCAACTGGGCGGGCTGGAACTGGGCGGGCGGAAATGTATGGGGGGCGCACAGATGGCGGATCTAGCGGAATCGAAAGAGTGGAGACGCGGCAAGGTCGATGCAACCGCGGTGCTCTACATCGCCGGTGGCATCCCGGCGATCGTCGGGTTCCTCGCGGTGTTCTTCTTGATCGGCGTGCGCTTCTGCGGACTGCCCGGCTGATCGATCCGACACGGCTGCACACTGGCCACGCATTCGTTGCCGCTTCGCGCGCCGGCAAGCGCGCGCAGTAGCTCGTCGCGGCTGCCCTAGTCGCGTGAATTCGATCATTACGGCGCGCGTTTAGCGCTAAACGACCGCTCCCCTCGCGCCGATTCGCGAAGGGATGACGAGGTGCGCGCCCCACGCCAAGCGATTGCTTCTGATGAGCCTGCTCGGCGTCGGCGTGCTGTTCGGCTGCGTGACGCTGGCGCCCGTGCAGACTTCGTATCGATTCTTCGAGAAGCCTGCGACCGACGATCTCTGGTCGCGCAAGATCGCGCGCTGGCAGGTGCGTGAACGCGCGCTCGGCGGCGCGGATCAACTCGCGCCCGATCTCTCGACGGTCGCGAGCGGACCGAGCGCGCCGTCAGCGAAGAGCGGCGACGATCTCCGCGTGTCGTACTTCGCATTCCGCGCCGATCACAAGCGAGCGACCGCGCGTGAGATCGCGTCGTGGGTTCAGGACCAGGCCAAGCGCCACTACATCCCCGACGGCGCCTACGATCACTGGGCGACGCTCGAAGAAACGCTCGCGCACAACGGCGACGACTGCGACGGTCTCGAACTGCTCACCTACCACTTTCTGCGCGACGCCGGTTTTGGCGCCGACGAAGTGTTCCGCGCCATCGTGCTGCGACCTTCCGATGGGCAGCACCACATGGTCACGCTCTGGTTCGAGCAGTCGGGTGATCCCTGGGTGATCGATCCGACCGGCGCGATGATCAGCGGAATGCCGCACATCTCGCAGGTGCCCGGCTGGGTTCCGATCAAGCTGTTCTCGGAAACAGAAGAGTTCACGGTCCGCGGACCTGGCCTCGAACGCCCGACCGCCGCGTCCGAACGCATCCGCCTCAGCGCCCGTTGATCGCCCGCCATCGCCGCTAAGCTGCGTCCGGGAGGTGCCACGCATGAGCACCCGGATCCGGCTCGAGCCCCGCGACGAGTCCCTGCACGAGAACACCGGCGAGCCGAACTTCAACGAGTCGATGTACTTCAATTTCTTCGACGCCGCGCAAAAGCGCGGCGGCTTCGTGCGGATCGGCAATCGCCCGAACGAGCGCTACGCCGAGACGACGATCTGCCTGTACGAACCCGACGGATCGGTGCTCTTCAACTTCAAGCGCGCCGAGATCGCCGACAACGCGCGCTTCGACGCCGGCGGCATGCGCTTCGCCGTCGAGACACCCTTCGAGCGGCTCTCCGCCCACTACCGCGGCAAGGCGTGTCGGCTCGCGCAGCCGCGCGCGATGAACGAACCCGGTCGCGCCTTCAGGGAGAACCCGTTCGTGCCGGTCGAGCTCGACCTCGCGATCACCGGCGTCGGCCCGATGTTCGGCGGCGAACCGACCGAGCATCGCCCGGACGACATGGAGTTCGCGCGCGGTCACTACGAGCAGCACCATCGCGCGCGTGGCGAAGTCGCGATCGACGGCACGCGTTTCGCGATCGATGGCCTCGGGCTGCGCGATCACTCCTGGGGCCCCCGCTCGTGGCAGGCGCCGGCGTACTACCGCTGGCTCACCGCGAACTTCGGGGATGATTTCGGTTTCATGGGAAGTCTCGTCGTGCGCCCGGACGGGGGCGAGTCGCGTGGTGGCTTCGTGCATCGCGGTCGCGAGTTGACGCTCGTGCGCGACCTCCAGATCGACACCGAATGGAGCGGCGAAGAGAAGTTCCACGACCGCATCCGCGCAACGCTCACCTGCGGCGATGGCCAGAAGCTCGAAGTGACGGGACGCGTGCTGTCGCTGATTCCGCTGCGCAACCGCAAACACGGCAAGGTCACGCGCATCAGCGAAGGCATGACCGAATGGAGCTGCGAGGGCCGCATCGGTTACGGCCTCTCCGAATACCTCGACCAGGTCCCCGCGAGCTAGGGTCTTGCCGGTGCGGTCTGCGCGCCGGCTTTCGATCCGTCACTCTTCGAAGGCTGGCGCTCGATCTCCAGCTCGAGCTTCTTGCGCTGCTGGGCGGCGCGTTCGGTCGCGTTGGCGCGCTCCTGTTGGATCTCGCGCGCGAGCCGCTCGCGCACCTGATCGATGCGCTGCTGCTCGCCCGCAATCCGCTCGCGGCGAAGCAGCGTGAGTCGCAGTTCGAGCAGCTTGTTCTGGATCGGAACGAGGCCCGGCGGCAGCTCGGCCACTGCGGCGTCGGGCGCGAAGTGCACGGTGACGCGTTCGGTGGTGCTGCGGCCGTTCGAGGCGCGCGCGGTGACCTCGATCTCATTGCGCCCGGTACGCAGCGGCACGAACGCGCCGAAGCTTCCGTCGGCGCCGACTTCGGTCGCGAGCGCGGACGCTCCGAGCGACGCGTTGCGGATGCTGAGTTCCTCGATCTCCGCGAACTCGACTTCGCCAAAGATGTCGGACAGCAGCGCCGGATCGCGCACCGGTGTGAAGGCGCCGTCCGTGATGCGCGCGAGTTCGAGCAGCGCCAGCGGTCCCTTGAGCGCCTCCTCGCCGACGCCGAAGCTGAAGATCCGCGCGTTCGCGTTGCGGGCGCGCTCGGCCGCGCGCATCACGGTGAGCGTGTTGCGTGGGTCGTCGCCTTCGAATGGCAGCGTCGGGATTCCGTCGGTCAGGAACACGATCACCTTCTGGCTGTCCGCCTCGGAGCGCGAGAACGCGCCGTGCTGCCCGAGCAGTTCGTTCGTCGCCTGATCGACGCCGGCGGCCATGAACGTGCCCCCGCTCGCACCGCGCGCGAAGACGCGATCGAGCGCGCGCTGCAAGTCGTCGTAGTCGGTGGTGAGCGCGATCTCGGAGACGGCAGGGTTCTCGGCGAGCACGCCGTAGTCGAGCATCTGGCCCGAGAAGGTCGCTAGCGCGACGCGCGTGTAGCGCCGGTCGAGCCGCGACAGCAGCCGCCGTACCGCGGCAATCTCGGCCGCGAGAATCGAGTCGCCCGGATCCGCGGAGCCCAGCGCAAAGAGGCCGTCGGCCGCGCTGGCGGGCGGCGCGCCGATCACGCCATTGCCGTTGACGTCGGCGCCGCTCGGCTCGTTGGTCGAACCCGAGACGTCCATCACGAACACCACGTCGGTCGTCAGGCCTTCGCTGCGCGGCACGAGCGCCCGACCTGCGACGAAGGCAGTCGGCTCGGTGCCGCCGAACGTCGCGCCTTGCTGCGGGTACTCGATCGAGACCGTGACGGGACGTTGCGGACCGGTCTGACGCAGCTTCGGCGGTGCTTTCGTCTGCGGCGGCGCTGTCGCGGCCGCAGGCGCGGCGCTCGCATCGGGAGCTCCGCTCGGCGCCTCCACGCGAAGTGCGCCGAAACCGCGACCTCGGCCGCCTTCGAGCGGGAAGCGCAACGCATCGAGTACCGCGGCGATCGGCGTCGCGAGCACGCGCATCGTCTTCCCGGTCGGTTGCGCCGCTTGCACGATGCCGACGACGCGACCGTCGTCGCGCGAGACGATCGGCGCGCCGCCCCAGCCGCGCAGGTCGTACGCGGAGTCGAGTTCGACCTCGAGTTTTTCGTCGTCGCTCTCGCGCACGTCGCCGGGGACTTCGTCTTGGTCCATCGGCACGGAACCGGGGACGCCGAGCACTGCGATGTCCATGCGCTTCGCGGCCTGTCCAGCTTCCAGCACCTTCACTGCGGCCGGCGGCGCATCGAGCGCGAACACGACGAAGTCGCTGCGCAGGCTGCCGCCCGGCTCGGCGAAGCCGACACCGGGCAACGTGAGCAGCCGCGTCGATGCCGCGACGCGCGCGCGACTGCGACCGAGTTCGAAGACGAGCTCCGGCGACGCCGCGAGCTTGGCCACGTCGAATGAATGCGCGGCGCCGACCGCAACCGGCCCCGCGGCCGTTGCGAAGAAGAACACCGTGCCCCTCGCGAGTCCCTGCTCGGCGCCGTAGCGGGCGCGCGCGACCGCGGGAAGATCGGCGCGCGCGGGCACGGCGATCGCTGCGCCACCAATCGCTGCTGCCATCGCGATCGCGAAACCGCATCGCCTTCGCATCGCAGCGACGGTACGAGAGCGCGCCCGTACTGTCACTCGCGCGGATCTTGCGCGGCTCGTGCGCGCTTCTTAGCATGCGCGCGCCCCCGCTGCTTCCGTCTTTCCTCTGTCGAGGTCCCCGTGTCGCTCGCGCTCGGTCCGCCGTTGCGACGCGTGCTCGATCGTCTGGACGCCGCCGGCGTCGCGCTTCCGGTCGCCGAGTTGGCGCAGCGGTTGCTCGCGCTGCGCGCGCCGCTCGAAGACGCGCTCGCGCGCCGGCTGCTCGCATCGGCGTTCGGTTGCGATGCCGCGTGGCTTCCGGATCTCGTCGCGGTGCGCGAGTTGCCGCGCCTCTTCGAAGGTCCGGTAGCGGCGCTGCCGCTCGCGGCCGCTGATTTCGTGGTAGTCGACCTCGAAACCACCGGTCTCTCCGTGGAGCAGTGCACGATCCTCGAGATCGGCGCGGTGCGCATCAGCGGTCTGCGCGCGGCCGGCACGTTCCACACGCTGATCGACCCGGGCACCGCGATTCCGCCCTTCATCACGCGCCTGACGGGCATCGACCGCAGCATGGTCGACGGCGCTCCGCCGCTCGCGACTGCGATTCACGACTTCCACGCGTGGGTGGCTGCGACGCCCGACGCGGCATTCGTCGCCCACAACGCGTCGTTCGATGCGCGCTTCGTCGCGCGTGCGCTTGCGGATCACGCGCTGCCGCCGTGGTCCGGGCCGACGTTCTGCACGGTGCGCCTTTCGCGACGCCTGCTGCCCGATCTCGCGCGCTACGACCTCGACACGCTCAGCGCGCGCTTCGGCATCTCGAATCGCTGGCGCCATCGCGCGCTCGGCGATGCCGAAGCGGCTGCGCGCGCGCTGCTCGAGCTGATCGAGATCGCGCGCGATCAGCACGGCGTTGCGAACGTCGGAGATCTGGTGAGCTTGCAGGCCGCGCGCCGCAAGCGCAGTTCCCGCGCGCGGCGACCGAAGCTGCCCCCGCGGATGGCGCCGATCTGACCGAGGGCGGTCGCGCAGGCCGTTCGGTAGCTTTCAAAAGGGGGAATATCGTGCGCGCTTTGCACTCGGAGCGCACCGGACGCGCGGTCGCGACGGCTATGGTCGCTGCTCTGGTGCTCACGGCGTCCGCTTCGCGCGGTGACGAGTTCGGGGCCGAGGCGGCCGATCGCTTCGATCGAGTCGTGCTCGACGCCGGTCACGGCGGCGACGACCACGGCGCCGAAGGTCCCGCCGGTCTGCTCGAGAAGGAAATGGCGCTCGACGTCGCGCGTCTGCTGAAGGAGCGCATCGAGCGCAACGGCGTGCAGGTGGTGCTCACGCGTAGCGAGGACGTCTACGTGCCGCTCGAGGAGCGCACCGCGATCGCCAACCGCGCCCGCGCAGATCTCTTCGTGTCGATCCACGCCAATGCCGCTCCGGCACGCAGCGCACGCGGCGTCGAGACCTTCTTTGTCGCGCTCGAAGCGAGCGACGAAGCGGCGCGTCAGCTCGCCGAGCGCGAGAACGCGGCCTTTCGCGAGGCTGCGCCGGCCGCGCCTGAAGACCCGCTCGCGTCGATCCTCGGCGACCTCGCCGCCGCGGATCAGCTGCGCGAGTCCGACGAGTTCGCACGACTCGCGAATCGCGAGGTCGCGGCGCTGACGACCGCGGTGCCGTCGCGCGGCGTCAAGCAGGCACCCTTCGTGGTGCTGATGGGCGTGCAGATGCCCGCCGCGCTGGTCGAGATCGGCTTCATCACGAATCCCAAGGAGGAGCGCGACCTGGCGTCGGCGGAGTTCCGTGCGCACGCCGCCGATGCGCTCGCGCGGGCCGTCTTCGAGTTCGCGGACCGCTACGATGCGCGGCGCGGGGTGCCGCGGCCGGCACGCGGCCGCGATCCAGAGAAGCCCCCGGCAACCGATCCGACTGCGAAGCCGGTCACGAAGGGAGGAGTCTGATGCGTCACGACGGTCGCGCCCCGGACGAGTTGCGCCGGCTGGAGATGCAGGTGGACTTCACCGACAACCCGCTCGCCTCGGTTCTGTGCGCGATGGGCCGCACCAAGGTGTTGTGCACGGTGAGCGAAGAACTGAGCGTGCCCCGCTTCCTGAAGGGCAGCGGACGCGGCTGGGTCACCGCCGAGTATTCGATGCTGCCGGGTTCGACCGATCGGCGCACCGACCGCGAGGCGGCGCGCGGCAAGCAGAGCGGTCGCACGCAGGAGATCCAGCGCCTGGTCGGTCGCAGTCTGCGCGCGATCGTCGACCTCGATCGCATCGGCGAGCGCACGCTGTGGATCGACTGCGACGTGCTGCAAGCCGATGGCGGCACGCGCACCGCGTCGATCACCGGCGCGTACACGGCACTCGCAATCGCATTCGCGCGGCTGCGCGCACGTGGTTCCGTCAACGGCGAAGCGCTGCTCGACTCGGTCGCTGCGATCTCGGTCGGCATCGTCGACGGCGCCGTCGTGCTCGATCTTCCGTACGAGGAGGATTCGCGCGCGGAGGTGGACATGAACGTGGTGGCGACCGGGCGCGGCCGCTTCGTCGAGGTGCAGGGCACGGCGGAGCAGGGCACCTTCGCGCCGGAAGATCTCGCCCAGATGACGAGCCTTGCCCAGCGCGGCATCGCCGAGATCACCAAGATCCAGATCGAAGCGATTGCGCGCGCGCGGCAGGGTCCGTAGTCGGTGGCGCTCGTGCTCGCGACGCGCAATGCCGGCAAGGCGCGCGAGGTCGCGTCGATCCTCGCCGCGCTCGATGTGCGCATCGAGCCATTGGCCGCGGACGTGATGCTTCCCGAGGAGGGCGATTCGTACGAGGCCAACGCGGTCGCGAAGGCGCTGGCGGCGGCACGCGCGACCGGCTGCGTGGCGCTCGGTGACGACTCGGGCCTCGAGGTGGACGCGCTCGGCGGTGCGCCCGGTCCGCTCTCGGCGCGCTACGGCGGAGCGGGACTCGACGACGCTGCGCGGAGTGCGGCGCTGCTCGCCGCGCTCGAGGCGGTACCCGATGCGGCGCGCGGTGCGCGCTTCGTCTGTGTTGCGGCGGTCGCGACGCCTCGAGGTGAAGTCGCGACCGCGCGCGGTGTCTGCGAGGGACGCCTGCTGCGCGCACCGCGCGGCGATGGCGGCTTTGGCTACGACCCGATCTTTGCGGTCGGTGAGTCGACGATGGCCGAGCTGCCGGCGGCAGAGAAGGATGCGCTCTCGCACCGCGGTCGCGCCTTTCGCGCACTGCTGCCCGCGCTGCGCCTCTACATCGGTTGAAAGGGTCGTGCGCTGGCCGCGATCCACTCGCGCGCGCCGGGTCGCGAGATTCCGCGCTGATGTTGCCGCTGCAATGCGCGCTCCTCGAAGTCGGGTCGCTGCGACCTGTCGCGGCGACCTGTCGCGGCGCGATGCTTCGAACGGTGCGGGCAAGCGGTATCCTTGGAAGCCGATGGACTCCCTCACCTACCTCTCGTGGCCGACGCTTCCGTGGAAGCGGCTGTGCCGTGTTCCCAAGGACCTCGAAGCGGTGACCGACCGCGCAACCGAGACGTCGCCGCGCGAGGTGCGCCTCTCGCGCGCCGCCGTCGAGCGCATCTGGCGGAGCGCCGAGACGCTCTACCGCACGGGACTTCATCCCGCGCTGCAACTCTGTGTGCGACATCGCGGCGAGATCGTGATCGACCGCGCGCTCGGCTACGCCGCCGGCAACGCGCCGGGCGACGCGCCGGATGCACCGAAGCGTCGCGTCACCACCGACACACCGTTCCGGATCTACTCGGCATCGAAGGCGATCACCGCGATGGTCGTGCACCTGCTCGACGACCGCGGTGTGCTGCACATCGACGATCGCGTCTGCGATTACCTGCCCGAGTTCAGCGAGGGCGCGAAGGCCGATATCACGATTGCGCATGTGCTCTGCCATCGCGCCGGCATCCCGAACGTGCCGCGCGGCGCGATGGATCTCGATCTGGTGTCGCGCCCTGCAGAACTCGTGGGCATCCTCGCGAAGGCGCCGCTGGTCGGGCGCCCCGGGCGACAACTCGCGTACCACGCCGTTACGGGTGGCTTCGTGCTCGGTGAAGTGGTGCGGCGCGCGACGGGCCAGGACATCCGCAGCGTGCTCACCAAGGAGATCCGTGAGCCGCTGGGACTGCGCTGGATGAATTACGGTGTGGCGCCCGAGGATGCCGGCGCGGTCGCACTCGACGCGATCACCGGCGTTCCGCTGTTGCCGCCGCTCGCGCAGCTGATGACCCGCGCGCTGGGCGTGCCGGTGGATCAAGTGATCGAAATCGCCCATGATCCGCGCTTCCTGTCGGGCATCCTGCCCGCCGCGAACGTGGTGTCGAACGCGCGCGATCTGTCGGCGTTCTTCGAATGCCTGCGCTGCGGCGGCGAGCTGGGCGACGTGCGGGTCTTCGAGCCGCGGACGGTGCGGCGCGCGACCGGCGAGCGCAGCTACTTCGAGATCGACTTCACGCTCGGCCTTCCGCTTCGCTACGGGCTCGGCTTCATGCTCGGCGGCAAATGGCTCTCGATGTTCGGACTGGATACCGAGCACGCGTTCGGTCACCTCGGCTTCACCAACGTCGTGGCATGGGCCGATCCGGAACGCGAGCTGTCGGCCGCGCTGGTGACGAGCGGCAAGCCGTTCCTCGACATCGAGGTGGTGCGGCTGCTGCAGTGCCTCACGACGATCGGCCGCGAGATTCCGAAGCGCAGATGAGCGACGTGGCGAGCGCGCGCACCGTCTGGCTGATCCGCCACGCCGAGAGCGAGTGGAACGCGGCTGGACGCTGGCAGGGGCAGCGCGATCCGGCGCTCTCGGAGCGCGGTCGCGAGCAGGCGCAGCGACTCGCGGTCTCGCTCGCCGATGCGCAGCTCGAAGGGATCGTCGCGAGTGATCTCGTCCGCGCACGCGAAACCGCGGCGATCGTCGGCGGCGCCCTCGGCGTCGCGCCGCATCTCGATGCGCGGCTGCGCGAGCGCGATCTCGGCTACTGGTCGGGTCTCACCAGCGTCGAGATCGTCGCGCGCTGGCCACGCGATCTGGCGCGGCTGCGCCAGCGCGATCTCGAGCTGCAACCGGGCGGCGGCGAATCGCTGCGCGCGCTGCATGCCCGCGTGGTGGAGTTCGTCGCGGTGCTGTCGGCGTGGCCCGGCGACGGCCCGCTCGCGATCGTGACCCACGCCGGCATCCTGCGCGCACTGGGAATCACGCCGACCCCCAGGAACGCGGCCGCGCGATCTGCCACAATCGGCGCGCTGCGGACGGCGATTGCGACCGGCGCTGCGATGCAGCCAGCGACGCCAGCCCAGACGATCGGCGAGGAGGAGCGACGGTGAACCCGAGTCCGTGGCCGCGACGCCTGGTGGGCGCCGGAGTGGTGGCAGCACTCTGCGGACTCGTGCTCGCGGTATCGGGCGCGATGATGGCGGGCGCGCTCGTTGCGGTGGCTGGCGTCGCCACGTTGCTACGCGCGTCGCAGCAAGCGCTCGCGCAGAGCCGCGCGTCGGCTGGTGACGTTGCGCGCAGCGCGAATCCGCGAGCGCAGCAGACCGCCGTCGGCGTCGATCTGCTGCTCGCGTCTGTGTGGGAGGTGGCGACGTTGCTGCGCCGTGTGCCCGACCTCGCGCGCGCTGCGGAAGATGTGTCGACTGCGGTCACGCGTTGGCGCGATCTTGGGCTGCTCGATCGCCCCGAAGACGCCCATCTGCAACCGCCTCCGCTCGAAAAGGTCCAGCTCGCGCAACTCCACGTGCCGGGCGCCGGCAGGGCCGAGCATCTGGTGTTCGCGAGCGAGTACGAAGCGGCCGATCCCGAGATCGCCGCGACGTACTGCGGCAATACGGCGAATCAGAGCGCGCATGCGCTGCTGTTCCGGCATCGCGACGGTGGACCGCGTCCGACGCTGATCGCGATCCACGGTTTCGGCATGGGTCGATTGCACGCGGATCTCGCCTGGTTGCGCGTGCGCGGGCTCGACCTCGCCGGTCTGCACAGAGAACTCGGCATCGACATCGCCTACGTGATCCTGCCGTTCCACGGACCGCGCGCGGCGGGCAAGGTCTCAGGCACGGGTTTCTTCGACGCGCACCCGCTCACTGCGGCGGCCGCGCTCGGGCAGGCGGTGTGGGACGTGCGGCGCATCGCGGGTTGGTTGCGCGCGCAAGGAGTGCCGGCGCTGGGCGTCCAGGGCCTCTCGCTCGGCGGCTGCGTGGCGGCGCTCTACGCGTCGCTCGATGCGTCACTCGCGTGCGCGATCCCGATGATCCCCGCGGTCGATCTCGCGGGCGTGTTCTGGGGGCAACTGCCTGCGGCGCGCCAGCGCGAGTGGGAGAGCGCAGGTCTCGGCCGCGAACGGATTGCGCAAGCGTGGTCGCTGTCCGCGCCGCTGCGGCATCGACCGCAGCTGCCGCATGCTGCGCGACTGATCGTCGCCGGCGCGGTCGATCAGGTGGCGCCGATCGCGGGCGCCCGCGCGCTCTGGTCGCATTGGGACGAACCGGCGGCGCATTGGATGCCGGGTGGGCATTTGCTGTGGCTTGGTGGCGCGCCGCTGCAGCAGCGCTTGCGCGAGCACCTGCGCGCAACGCTGCTCGCCGAGCAGCCCGCAGCGCTGCCGTCGCTCAGTCGCTTCCGCGCTTCGCCGCCGCCGCCTGTCGCTTGCTGAGCTGCGCACCCAGCAAGCGTACGAGGCCGGGGAAGAAGCGCTTCCCGTAGTAGAACGTCCACGCCTCGGGAGAGATCGGCGCGACCGCGCGGTTGCGCTGGATCGCGCGCAGCACGTTTTCGGCGACGCGCTCGGGCGTGTAGTTGCGCCGCGTGTAGCCGCGCTTGATCTCCGCCCGCGCGGCGTCGCTGTCCTGCGCGCCGCGCATCCGGGTCGCTTCGATGATCCCCGTGTTGATGATGCCGGGGCAGGCGGCCGTCACGCCGATCCGGTGCGGCGCGAGTTCCTCGCGCAGCGATTCGGAGAGGCCGAGTACCGCGAACTTCGTCGTCACGTAGGCGGGCAGCAGCGAGGTGGCGGCGTAGGCCGCCATCGACGAGACGTTGACGACGTGGCCGCCGCGTCCGCGCCGCACCATCGCGGGCACGAAGTGGTGGATGCCGTGTACGACGCCGAACAGGTTGATGTCGACGATCCAGTGCCAGTCTTCGAGCGACGTATCGAGCAACCCGCCAGCGAGGCCGACGCCAGCGTTGTTCATCAGCACGTCGACGGCGTCGACCTCTGCGTGCACGGCGTCGGCGAACGCCTGCATCTCGTCGGCGCGCGCGACATCGACGCGGCGCGCGATCACCGAGACGCCGAGCTTGCGCGCCTCGGCTTCGGTCGCGGCGAGAGCGCTTTCGTTCACGTCGCAGATCGCGAGGTTGGCGCCGCGCCGCGCGAACGCGAGCGCGCTGGCGCGGCCGATGCCGCTGCCGGCGCCGGTGACGAGCGCGGTGCGGTCGCGCAGGTTCGTGACGTCCATGCCGCGCGCTAGTCCAGATCGTCGGTCTGGAACGGCACCGCGCCGGTGCCGCGGAAGACGTTCTTCAGCAGCTTGCCGGCGGGATTACGCGGCAGCGGCTTGTCGGTGAACTCGACGAACTCGGGCACCTTGAAGTTCGCCATGTGCGCGGCGACGTGACGCTTCACGGCGTCTTCGCCGAGCTGCGAGTTCGGGCGCCGGAAGACGATCGCCTTCACGCGCTCGCCCAGCTCCGGACACGGCACGCCGATCACGCAGGCCTCGTCGATCTCGGGGTGCGACGCCAACACGTTCTCGATCTCGGTGCAGTACACGTTCTCGCCGCCGCGGATGATCATGTCCTTGGCGCGGTCCGCGATGAAGAAGAAGCCTTCGGCGTCGCGCGTGCCGAGATCGCCGGTGCGCAGCCAGCCTTTGACGACGGTCTCCGCAGTCGCCTCGGGACGCTGCCAGTAGCCCGGCGTGATGGTCGGTCCGTAGATCTGCAGTTCGCCGAGCTGGCCGTCGGGCAGCGGATTGCCGTCCGGGTCGCCGATCTGCATGTCGAGGATCGGCAGCGGGCGCCCGATCGAGCCGCCGCGGCCGATCAGATCCTTGCCACCGTTCAGCGTCGCGACGCCGTGGGTCTCGGTGAGACCATAGGCGTTGGTCAGGTTCTCCTTCACCGGCAGCACTTCACGCGCGCGGCGCAGCGTCTCGGGCGGCATCGGCGCGGCGCCGAACGAGACCGCGGTGAGACTCGAAAGGTCGTATTTCGCGACGTCCGCATGGTGCACCACGCGGTGCAGCATCGTCGGCACGCTGCCCCAGGTGGTGACGCGCTCGCGCTCGATCGTCTGCATCACCTTCACCGGATCGAACTTGCCTTCGAGGAAGACCAGCTTCGCGCCGACGCTGAGCGCGGTGCAGCTGACCGAGTGCAGACCGCCGACGTGGAAGAGCGGCGTCGTCAGCAGGTTCGTCATCGGGCCGCCGCTGGAAGGCATCGGCGAGCCGCCGCCCATCAACGCGCCGGCCAGACCCGAGAACACGATGCCGACCACCTGCGCGACGGTGCCGCCATGCGTGGTGATGCAGCCCTTGGGACGCCCCGTCGTGCCGGACGTGTAGAGGATCACCCAGGGCTGGCTCTCTTCGATCGCTTCGGTCGGCTCGCTGTCGTGCGGTTGCATCAGCTCCGCGATCGGCACGGTGCCGCGCGGTGGGCTCTCGCCGATGAAGAAAATCTTCTCCAGATTCGGCAGCTTGCCGGCGAGTTTCTCGACACGGGGCCACAGGCGCTCATCGACTACCAAGAAGCGCGAAGCCGAATCGGAGAGGCCGTATTCGATCTCTTCGGGCGCCCACCAGCCGTTCATGCCGACGCCGATCCCGCCGATCGAGGTCGCGCCGAACAGCGAGATCAGCCAATCCGGCGAGTTCATCGCGAGGATCGCGACGCGATCGCCGGAGCGCAGTCCATGCTCGTCGCGCAGCGCGGCGGCCGTTCCCCAGACGAGCTTCGTGAACTCGCCGTACGAGATGCGCCGCTCGCCGTGCACCATGCAGGGCGCGTCGCCGCGCAGCCCCGCGTTGCGGACTTTCTCGCGCATCGAGCGCTCGCGGTTCTTCCAGTTTTTCGTCGGGCGGCCCGCGATCGTCTCCGTGACGATCTCGAACGGGGCTCCGGGCCCCGTGAGTTGTGCGGTGACTTCGGCGTAGGTCGGCATCGATGCGCTCTCCTGGAGAGAAAGGAAGCGCGAGGCTACCTCAGGATTCAGTGGCTCAGCCGGGTCGCTTCTTCGCAGCTCGGACGGCAGTGCCCGGCAGCGGTCCGACGAGCCGTTCGACATGCGCGCGGGCGGGTTTGCAGCGCAGCCCCCCGCCATCCCGACAGCGGCGCCAGATCGACTCGAGCGCGTCGAACGCGAACGGCGTTCCATGGAAGTAGTACTCGATGAACAGATCCGAGAGGCGCTCGGCTTCTTTCGGGCTGAGCGTCTCGGCCGTCTCGAGATCGGGCTGGAAGAAGCCAGTGAGCGCCTGGAGTTTCTGCGGTCCCAGGTGGCGTCGGAACGGCGGATTCTGGAGCAAGTCCAGAATGATCTTTTCGCGGCCTGGCGATTCGTCGATCGCTGCGAACCACTGCGCCACCAACGTCGCGCAGATCCACGGTCGCGTCTTGCACGCCTCGGTCACCATCTGGCGGTGCGCGATGTCGGGGAGCGATCCACCCGAGTGCCGCACGAACGCCCGCAGCAGCGAATGCTCGGCGCTGACCGACCTCGCGATGGGGCTCAGTGCAACGGGGAGATCCGACTGCTGGCCGCGGAAGAACGCGCGCGCCGCGCGATAGCTCAGCACCGGGCGCAAGATCGTATGCACGTCGCCGCGCCAGCCGGCTGCGTTCGCGACGCCCAGCGGCAACAGCTCGTGCACCAGCAGCGCGGGAAAGTCGTCGATTCCGGCGCGCGCGAGTGCGCTTCTGATCGCCGGCTGTTCGAACGTGGATTGCAGCCGCTGCACGTCGAGCAAGCGCGGCAGGTCCGGGTCCTTGAAACCGAGCAGGATCAGGTCCGGACCCAGCGTGAACCAGACCGCGACCTGATCGAAGACCGACGCATAGGTGCGCAGCACGAGCTCGACGACCGCCGTGTCGTTCTCGTAGCAGTGGAACCACTGCGCGTAGACGCCTCCGGGCCGCAGTCGGTCCTTCGCCGCGCGGAGGAACTCCTGGGAGAAGAGCATCTCGATGCCGGCGACCCACGGGTTGCTCGGCTCGGAGGCGATGATGTCGTACTGCTGACTAGAGCGGAGCAGCGCGCGGTAGGCGTCGGAGACGACCACCTTCGTCTTGCCGTTTGTCAGCGCGTGCTGGTTCTTGGCCTCGAAGAATTTGCCCGCCTCGATCACGCCGGGTGAGATCTCCGCGACGGTCACGTCCTGCATCGTCGGAAGCTTCGCCATCTCGCCCACCGTCACGCCGGTGCCGAAGCCGATCACGAAGCCGTGCTCGGCCTGCCTGGCAAAGAGCGCCGGGATCAGCGCGGCGAGCGCCATCGTCGGGTAGTCGAAGCCGATCGAGCCGTCGGGTTTGCCGTTCGTGACGATCGCCGGATCGGGGCCATCCGGTAGGAACGTCTCGCGCACCGCGACGGAGGAGTTGGGGTCATCGTCGTAGAACGCAATGCGCGAGTTGGCCGTCGTTCGCTTGAAGAACTCCGCCGGCCCGAGGTCGTCCTCCGGGCGCGCCTGACGCAGTCGGAAACTGGCTGCGGCAAGCGGGTTCGGGTCCCAGCGCGGCATCAGCGCCACCGCTGTCAGCCCGGGCACCAGCAGGATCACCAGCGCGCCGACGCGCGGCAGCGCGAAGATCTGCACCGTCAGCAGCGCCGCAGCCGTGACGACCGCCGCAACGGCGACCAGGTAGACGCGATCGAGGTCGAGCCAGAAAAAGAGCAAGTAGCCGCCGAGCAGCGCGCCGAGCAGCGAACCGACCGTGTTCCACGAATACAGCTTGCCGGCCGCAGCACCGAGATCGCCGACCTGGCGCTTCATATGGTGGAAGATCAGCGGAAGTGTCGCGCCCGAGAGACCGATCGGGATTGCGAGGATCGCGAGCGAGAGCGCGAACACGGTGAGATGAAACGGGTAGAAGGCGCCGTCGATGTCGCGGAACCAGCTCCGCACGATGTGCGCCCAGTAGGGCGCGTAGTTCAGCGGCGCATAGAGCAGCGCCATGCCGAGCGCGAGCAGCCACTGGGTCGCGACGATCAGGCCGCCCGGGATGCGCGGCAGTGCCGCGACCGCGAACGAACCCAGCGCGATGCACAGCACGAACACCGCGACGACCATCGAGAACGTGAAGTTCGACGATCCGAGCGACAGCCCGCCGAGGCGGATCAGCACGGTCTGGAAACACATCGCAGCAAAGCCCACCAGCAGCGCAACGACTGCGTAGAGGCCGAGTGCCGCAGGGGCGGCGCTCGCGTCACCAGTCGGCGTCGCGGTGATCTGCGCGTAGCGCCGCCGGCCGATCGCGAGAAAGGTCGCGCCGGCCGCGAGATTCACCGTGCCCATCGCGAGTACGACCCACTCGAGACCGAGCCACGGGATCAGCACGAAGGACGCCGCCAGCGCGCCAAAGAACGCGCCCGCGGTGTTGAAGGCGTAGACCTGGGCGTGCAGGCGCGTCGCGTCGGCGAGGCTGCGTGAGAGCGCCTGCGTCAGGATCGGGATCGTGCCGCCCATCAGCACCGCGGGCGGCAGGATGAGCAGCGCCGACAACAGCACGTCGAGCCCGAAGCCGAGACCGCCGGCCTCGTGCGGAATCGCCAGCGAGAGCCAGCGAACGCCGCGGAACAGCGTCGGGAACAGCCATGCGCTGAGGCCGATGCTGGCTTCGATCGCGCCGTAGAGCAGCAGCAGGCGGGGCGCTTCGCCCCGTGCCTCGGCGCGCTGGACGACGCGGCGGGTCACGACGCCGAATAGCGAGTAGCCGATCGAGAGTCCGCCGAGGAACAGCGCGAGCACGGCGGCGGTGGCCTCGCTGTGCGAGCCGAGCAGCGTCGCCAGGTATTTCTGCCAGGCCACCTCGTAGACGAGGCCGCTGAAGCCCGTCAGCACGGTGAGCATCAGCGCGATGGCGCGCACCAAACCGTCCACTCGAATCGGCCTCCTACCGGATCGAGTTGCCTCGTCGACCCGTCTCATGCACTTCGCTCGCCCGAGGCTCGCTGCGCGCTCCGCGTCCCGATGAACTTCGCTCGCCTGCGGCTCGCTGCGCGCTCCGCTTGCAGGCATTGTTGCACAGCGTGACGAACGCGACGCCGCGCCGGCGCGTCGCGAGCACGCAGCAGCGCCGGTATCCTGCCGCCCCTGATGGATCGTCTCTCGATTGGAATCGTCTATGAACTGCTCGACGCGTATCCGCGGCGCCCCGGCGATGCGCCGGACGCGCACGTCGAGTACGAACCCGAAGCGACGCTGCTCGCGCTCGAGGCGGCGATCGAGCGCCTCGGGCACCGGCCGGTGCGACTCGGCCGTCCCCACGATCTGCTCGACGCCGCCGCCAAGCGCGACATCGCGGTCGATGCTGCGCTCTGCATCGCCGAGGGTTTCGGCAGCCGCAACCGCGAGGCCTGGGCTCCCGTGCTGCTGGAGATGCTCGGCATTCCGCAACTCGGCTCGGATGCGCTGTCGCTGTCGCTGTCGCTCGACAAGGCGTGGACGCGCGCGGTGGTGGCGGAAGCCGGCGTGCCGGTGGCGCCGGGCTGCGTGGTGCGGTCGCGCGAGGAAGCGGAAAGCGTCGCACTGCCGGGTGGTTTCCCGTGTTTCGTGAAGCCGCGCTGGGAAGGGACTTCGAAGGGCATCGACCGCGCCTCGCGCGTCGCGTCGCGCGACGAGTTGGTTGCGGCCGTCGCGCGCATCGTGTCGCGCTACCGGCAGCCCGCGCTGGTCGAGCGCTTCCTCGAGGGTCCGGAGTACACCGTCACGGTGATCGGCAACGACCCGCCGCGCGCGCTCCCGGTGCTGCAGCGCGCGCTCGAAGTCGAGACCCGGATCGGCATCCACGCGGTCGAGACGCCGTCGGCGTCGCTACAGCACGTAATTCCCGGAGTCCTCGACGCCGCGCTCGAAGCTCGGCTCGCAGCGCTCGCGATCCGCGCATACGACGCGCTCGAGTGCCGCGACTTCGCTCGCGCCGACTTCAAGTGCGACGCCGCCGGTGCGCTGTACTTCCTCGAGATCAATCCGCTGCCGACCTTCGCGCCCGACGCTTCTTTCGGGATCCTCGCCGCAGTGATGAACCGCACGCACGAAGATCTGCTCGCCGAGGTGCTGGCGCTCGGCCTCCGCCGTCTCGGACTTTGTTGATGGAACGATCGCGCGTGTCTGCACCGCCCGGCGTCGCCGAGCGCGACTTCCGCGACTGGACCTGGCAGATGCAGCACCGTGTGCGCAGCGCCGCCGAGTTGGCTGCGTTCGTGCGACCCAGCGACGACGAACGCCAGGCGATCGACGCGCTGGCCGAGCGCTTCCGCTTCGTGATCACGCCGTACTACGCATCGCTGATGGATCCGGACGACCCCGACTGTCCGATTCGCCGCCAGGTGGTGCCGCGGCTCGCCGAACTCGACGATCCGGTCGGGCTCGCCGATCCGCTCGATGAAGTGGCGCATTCGCCGGTGAAGAACGTGGTGCGCGTCTATCCCGATCGCATCGCGTTCTGCGTGAACAACGAGTGCGCGCTCTATTGCCGCTACTGCCTGCGCAAGCGCATGGTCGGTGAGCCCGAATGGGCGATGAAGAGGCGCGAGCTGCAGGTCGCGCTCGATTGGATCCGCGCGACGCCGGCGATCCGCGACGTGCTGCTGACGGGCGGCGATCCGCTGGTCTTCTCCGATGAGAAGCTCGGTTGGCTGCTCAGCGAGCTGCGCGCGATCCCGCACGTCGAAGTGATCCGGCTCGGCACGCGGCTGCCGGTGACGCTTCCGTTCCGCGTGACGGATGCGCTGTGCCAGTTGCTAGAACGCCATCATCCGATCTGGGTGAACACGCACTTCAACCACCCGAGGGAACTCACCGGCGACGCCGCCGAGGCGGTCGACAAGCTCACGCGCGCGGGTTGCCCGGTGGGCAATCAGAGCGTGCTGCTGCGCGGCATCAACGACGACGTCGAGACGATGAAGGCGCTCTGTGAAGGACTGGTATGGATGCGTGTGCGGCCGTACTACTGTTACCAGGCACAGCTGCTCGAAGGCACCGCGCAGTTCCGCGTGCCGATCGAGCGCGGTGTCGAGCTGTTCCGCGCGCTGCGCGGTCGCACCAGTGGCTTCGCGATCCCGCTCTACGTGCTCGACACGCCGTACGGAAAGGTCCCGCTCTCGCACGCCTATCTCCGCGGGCGCGACGGCGACCACGTCGTCGTCGAGAGCTATGACGGTCGCATCTGGCGCGAGCTGAACCCGTTGTGAGCAAGAGCCCCGAAGCCCGCCGCGACGAGGCGCGTGCGGCGGGGATCCCCGCGGCGGCAGCGCTGCTCGCCGGCAGCGTGCTGCTCTCGCGCGTGCTCGGCTTTGCGCGCGAGTCGCTGCTTGCCTACCAGGTCGGCGCCAGCGGTCAGGCCGACGCCTACTACGCCGCCTTCCAGCTGCCCGATCTGCTGAACTACCTGCTGGCCGGCGGAGCGCTGTCGATCGCGTTCCTGCCGCTCTACACACGCATCCGCACCGAGCAGGGCGAGGAAGCGGCCGACCGCCTGCTCGCGACCGTGCTCGGCACGCTCGGCGCGATCGCGCTGCTGGTCACGCTCGCGATGTGGCTCGCGGCCGATGCGCTGGTGGCGCTGCAGTTCCCGCGCTTCGATGCGGACAAGCGCGCGCTCACCGCGCACCTGACACGCATCGTGTTGCCGGCACAACTGTTCTTCCTGGCGGGCGGCGTCGTCCAAGTGCCGCTGCTCGCGCGGGGTCGCTTCGTCGCCGCCGCGATGGCGCCGCTGGTCTACAACGGCAGCATCATCGCAGCGGGGCTGCTGTTGGCACCGCGCATCGGTGTCGAAGGGTTCTCGTGGGGCGCTCTCGTGGGCGCCGCGCTCGGGCCGTTCCTGGTTCCCTGGTTCGATGCGCGCCGTCGCGTGCGCGTGTGGCTGCGCGTGGCGCCGCTCGATCCCGCGTTCCTCCGTTACCTCTTCGTCGCCGCGCCGCTGATGTTCGGACAGACGTTGCTGACGGTGGACGAGTGGTACGACCGCTGGTTCGGCGGGTTGCTCGGCGACGGCGTGATCGCGCACCTCTCGTACGCGCGAAAGCTGATGCAGGTGCCGGTAGCCGTGGTGGGGCAGGCGATCGGCGCCGCGGCGCTGCCGACGCTCGCCGCGCTGTACGCGGCCGGCAAGCGCGTCGAACTCGATCGCGTGGTACTCGTCGCGCTGCAGGCGAGCGTCGCGCTTGCGGTGCTCGCGGCGGCCGGCGCCTTCGCATTCGCGGAACCGTTGGTGCAGCTTCTCTATCGCCACGGCGCGTTCAATGGCGCCGACGCGCAACAGGTGGCGCGTCTGCTCGCGGTCTTTGCGCTGGCGGTACCGGCCTGGGTCGCGCAGCAGATCGCGTCCAGGACTTTTTACGCACGCGGCGACACCTGGCGACCGATGGCGCTCGGCACCGCCGTCGCGCTGCTCGCGATTCCGCTCTACACAACGCTCGGTCGCCGCTACGGCGCATTCGGTCTGGCGACCGCGGGGGCGGTCGGGATGACTGTGAACGCGCTGGCGACCGTGCTGCTGGCGCGACGACTCCACGGGGGCCCGGCGCTGGGTCCGCTGGTCAGCAGCAGCGCGCGCGCGGGCGCGGTCGCGATCGCTGCGGGCGTCGCGGGTCACGCCGTGCTCCGCGGCGATCCGGGAACGCTCGGTGCCGCTCGGGACCTGGTGCTCGGTGGCGCGGTATTCGGCGCGGTCGCCGGCGCTGCGATCGCGCTCTTCGGCGACGAGAGTCTGCGCGGCGCGGTGCGCCGAGTCGTGCAGCGGGTGTTCCGTCGCCGTCCGGGATAGCGCTGGCGCGGGATGACACGCTCTACACCGGCGCGTCGGCGCTTCCGGGTACTTCGGCGCTCACCTTGCCGCAGTCGCCCGAGCGGCCTAGTTTGCTTCCGGGCGCGTAGCTCAATTGGCAGAGCAAGAGACTCTTAATCTCTAGGTTCGGGGTTCGACTCCCCGCGCGCTCACCACTCAACTCATGTGCGCCGGGGTGGCGGAACTGGCAGACGCAGTGGCCTTAGGAGCCACTGTCCGAAAGGACGTGCAGGTTCGAGTCCTGTCCCCGGTACCACCATTTCCGTCGAGTGAGAGATCAGAGGTTGGAACGCATGAGTGCCAACGCGGCGGCGGACGAGCTTCGCGTCGAGAGTCGCCAGGAAGGTCCGATCACGCGCTGGCTCGATGTCGAAGTGCCGGCGTCGCGCGTGGCGAGTGCATTCGAGCGCGCCTATCGAGGGCTCGCGCGTTCGGCGCGCGTGCGCGGCTTTCGGCCCGGAAAGGCACCGCGTTCGGTACTGCAGAAAATGTACGGACCGGCCATCGCGGAAGATCTCGAGCGGGAGTTGGTGGGCGAGACGCTTTCGGCGGCGCTCGAAAAGAGCGGGATCGAGCCGGTCTGCCAGCCGCAGGTGGAGTCGGAGGTGCCGAGCGAGGGGGCGCCGTTCGTCTACCGCGCGCGCATCGAGGTCAAACCAGAGTTCGAGCTGGGCGACGTGAAGGGACTTCCGGCGCAGCGCCCTGCGACCGCCGTGAGCGATGAAGATGTCGAGCGCGAGCTCGAGGCGGTGCGGCAACGCCAGGCGCAGTTCGTCGAGGAGACGGAGGGTGTCGCCGCGGCGACCGGCCACCTCGTCGTGATGGAGTTCGAGGGCCGCATCGACGGCGTGATCTTCGAGGGTGGCACGGCCAAGGACGTCACGGTCGAACTCGGTTCCGGCCAACTGATTCCTGGTTTCGACGAGCAGTTGCTGGGTGCTCGGGCCGGTGAAGAGCGAATCGTGCGCGTGCGCTTTCCGGACGACTACGGCAAGGCCGATCTGGCGGGCAAGGACGCCGAGTTCCAGGTGCGGCTCGGTTCGTTGCGACGCCGCGAGGTGCCCGCGCTCGACGACGAGTTCGCGAAGGATCTCGGCGCCGAGTTCGCGAGTCTCGAGCAGGTGCGCGCGAAGATCCGCGAATCGCTGGTCGCGTCGCGCGAACGCGCGTCGCGCGCCACCGTGCGTCGAACGTTGCTCGATGCGCTGATCGAGCGCGTGCCGTTCGAGGTGCCGCCGGGCCTCGTCGAGGAACGACTCCAGCGCCGGCTGCACAACGCCGCGCACGATCTCGGTGAGCGCGGCGCCGGCGGCGCAGCGGTCGAGCGGCAGATGACACGCTGGGAACACGAGTGGCGCCCGCTGATCGAGCGCGAAGCGCGCGAAGAGTGGCTGCTCGCGGAAGTCGCGCGCGTGCAGGCACTCGCGGCGGATGATGTCGAGGTCGAGGCGCGCGTCGACCGCGTCGCGGGAGAGCAGGGCACCGATGCCGCGAAATTGCGCAAGGCGTACCGGGAGGCCGGCGTGCTCGAAGCGATCCGTGGCCAGCTGCTGGAAGAGAAGGCCGTTGAATTCCTCTTGGGCGAAGCTAAGGTCGAAGAGCTCGCCGCGTCCTGACCGTCGAGCTCTCGAGTCTCCCCCCCTTGGCTGAGCGCGCCCGACGTCCACGCAGACGCTTCAAACGCGCATTTTCGTCTAACGCGCCGCCCGGCGGTGTCGCAGGATGGGGCGGCGCCGGAGGCCACTGGGAGCTCGCAATGCCGTTGATTCCGATCGTGATCGAACAGAGCCCGCGCGGTGAGCGGGCCTACGACATCTATTCGCGGCTGCTGAAAGAGCGCATCGTGATGCTCGGCAGCCCGATCGACGACGACATCGCGAACCTGGTCATCGCGCAGCTTTTGTTTCTGGAAGCCGAGGACCCCGAGAAGCCCGTCCACCTCTACATCAACTCACCCGGGGGGTCCGTGACCGCCGGGCTCGCCATCTACGATACGATGCAATACGTGCGTCCCGAGATCGCGACGTTGTGCATCGGACAGGCAGCTTCGATGGCGGCGTGGCTGCTCGCGGCAGGCGCGCCCGGGCGGCGGATGGCGCTACCCAACTCACGGGTGATGATTCATCAGCCGATGGGTGGATTTCAGGGACAGGCAACGGACGTCGATATCCAGGCGCGAGAAATCCTGAAGATCCGGCACCGGATGAACGAGCTGCTGTCGGAGCACGTCGGAAAGCCTGTTTCGCAGATCGCCAAGGATACCGAGCGCGACTACTATATGAGCGCTGACGAGGCCTTGGCTTACGGGGTGATCGATCAGGTGATGTCGGGCCGGTCTACCGCAGCGCCCGACGATCGGCCCGCGCGGTCGATATCCGGAGGCCAACGCGGGTGAAGAAGCGCGACGACAACGCCAACCTTTCGTGTTCCTTCTGTGGCAAGAGCCAGCGCGAAGTCAAGAAGCTCATCGCGGGACCCACGGTCTACATCTGCGATGAGTGCATCGAGCTGTGCAACGACATCATCGCCGAGGAGTACGGGCGCGAAGAAGTTCCCGCGCCGACGTCCAAGGTCCCGAAGCCGCGCGACATCAAGAAGATCCTCGACGACTACGTGATCGGGCAGGACCGCGCCAAGAAGGTTCTCGCGGTCGCCGTGCACAACCACTATCGCCGCATCGAGAGCCAGGGCTTCGTCGGCGAGGTGGAACTCCAGAAGTCGAACATCCTGCTGCTCGGTCCCACCGGGAGCGGCAAGACGCTGCTGGCGCAGACCCTCGCAAAGATCCTCGATGTACCCTTTACGATCGCCGACGCTACGACGCTCACCGAGGCCGGCTACGTCGGCGAGGACGTCGAGAACATCATCCTCAATCTGCTGCAGGCGGCGAACTACGACGTCGAGCGCGCCCAGCGCGGCATCGTGTACATCGACGAGATCGACAAGATCGCGCGCAAGAGCGAGAACCCCTCGATCACCCGCGACGTCTCGGGTGAGGGCGTGCAGCAGGCGCTGCTCAAAATCATCGAAGGCACCACCGCGAACGTGCCGCCCAAGGGCGGTCGCAAGCATCCGCAGCAGGAATTCCTGCAGATCGACACGACGAACATCCTGTTCATCTGCGGCGGCGCCTTCTGCGGCCTCGAGAAGCTGATCGAGCAGCGTATCGGCGTGAAGGGAATGGGCTTTGGCGCGGCGGTGATGCCGGCTGCGGGCAAGCGCCGCCTCGGCGATGTGTTGCGCGAGTGCCAGCCGGAAGACCTGCTCAAGTTCGGGATGATCCCCGAGTTCATCGGGCGTCTGCCGGTCATTGCCACGCTCGAGGAGTTGGACGAACGCGCGCTGATCTCGATCCTCACCGAGCCGCGCAACGCCCTCGTGAAGCAGTACCAGAAGCTCTTCGAGTTCGAAGAAGTCCGGCTGCGCTTCACGGACGGGGCGCTCGGCGCGATGGCGCGCCAGGCGCTGGTCCGCAAGTCGGGCGCGCGCGGACTGCGCGCAATCCTCGAAACCATCATGCTCGAGATGATGTACGACATCCCCTCTCGCGAAGACGTCGAGGAGGTAGTCGTGTCGGAGGAAGTCGTGGAGCAGAATGCCGAGCCGCTGCTCGTGCTGAAACACGAAGCGGAATCGGCCTAGCCAACCCATGGGCATCTTCAAGAGCGACGAGGAAGAGGGACGCGGCAAGGCCCGTAGACGCAAGGTGCTGCCGCTTCTCCCGCTGCGCGACATCGTCGTCTATCCGCACATGGTCGTGCCGCTCTACGTCGGACGGCAGAAGTCGATCGCAGCCGTCACCGAAGCGCGTAGCGGCGACGGTCACCTGCTGCTGGCCGCGCAGCGCCAGATCGCCCAGGAGGAGCCCACCGAGGGCGACATCCACGCGATCGGCACGATCGGCTTGATCCTCCAGCACGTGGCGCTGCCGGACGGCACCGTGAAAGTGATCGTCGAGGGCAAACAGCGCGCGCGCATCCGCTCCTTCGTGCAGCCGGCGCCGTTCTTTTGCTGCGAGGTCGAGCCGCTCGAAGAGAGCGACGGGCTGGGAGTCGAGACCGAAGCGCTGGCTCGCAGCATCCGGTCGAGTTTCGAGAAGTACGTGAAGCTCAATCGGAAGATTCCGCCCGAGCTACTGAACTCGCTGGCGCAGATCCAGAGCGCGTCGCGCCTTGCGGACACCGTCGCGGCGCACCTGTCGCTGAAACTCGAGGATCGCCAACGCGTGCTGGAGATCGAATCCGCGTCCGAGCGCCTCGACGAGGTCTACGGGCTGCTACAGGGTGAGATCGAGGTGCTCGAGGTCGAGGGCAAGATCCGCACGCGCGTGAAGAAGCAGATGGAGCGCTCCCAGAAGGAGTACTACCTCAACGAGCAGATGCGGGCGATCCAGAAGGAACTCGGCGAGCGCGACGAGTTCAAGAACGAGATCCAGGAACTCGAAGCCGCGCTCGCGAAGAAGAAGCTCCCGAAGGACGCGCTCGTCCGCGCCAAGAAAGAGATCCGCAAGCTCAAGATGATGTCGCCGATGAGCGCCGAGGCGACCGTCGTGCGCAACTACGTCGACTGGATCCTGGCGCTGCCGTGGAACGAGTACAAAGATGAGAAGAAGGACATCGTCGAAGCGGAGCGCGTGCTCAACGAGGATCACTACGGCCTCGAGAAGCCGAAGGAACGCATCCTCGAGTATCTGGCCGTGCAGACGCTCGTCGAGAAGTTGAAGGGGCCGATCCTGTGCCTGGTGGGACCTCCGGGCGTCGGCAAGACTTCGCTCGGCAAGTCGATCGCCCGCGCAACGGGTCGCGACTTCGTACGCGTGTCGCTCGGCGGCGTGCGCGACGAGGCGGAGATTCGCGGCCATCGCCGCACCTACATCGGTGCGCTGCCCGGCAAGGTGCTGCAGTCGCTGCGCAAAGCCGGATCGTCGAATCCGGTCTTCCTGCTCGACGAAGTCGACAAGATGTCGATGGACTTCCGCGGCGACCCGTCGGCGGCGCTGCTCGAAGTGCTCGATCCGGAACAGAACCACACCTTCAGCGATCACTATCTCGACATCGACTACGACCTGTCGCGCGTGATGTTCGTGTGCACCGCGAACTTGCTGCACCAGATTCCGCGGCCGCTACAAGACCGCATGGAAGTGATCCAGCTCCCCGGCTACATCGAAGGCGAGAAGCTGGAGATCGCGCGCAACTTCCTGGTGCCGAAGGTCGTCGAGGCCAACGGACTCGAGTCGCGTCACGTGGAATTCACCGACGCAGGACTGCTCGACGTGATCCGCTACTACACGCGTGAGTCCGGCGTGCGCGGTCTCGAGCGCGAGCTGGCTTCGATCTGCCGCAAGGTCGCGCGCGAAGTGGTCCGAGAAGGCGTTGCAGAGGCCAAGAGGCGCCGCGTGACGCCTGCCGTCGTGCGCAAGCTGCTCGGCGTCCCGAAGCACCGCTACGGGATGAAGGAACTGGAAGATCGCATCGGCGTCTGCACCGGCCTCGCGTTCACCGAGACCGGCGGCGAGCTGCTGCAAACCGAAGTTTCCGTGACGCCCGGCGGTGGCAAGCTGCAGATCACCGGCCGCCTCGGCGAAGTGATGCAGGAATCGGCCAATGCGGCGATGTCCTACGTGCGATCGCGCGCGAAGCAGCTCGGTCTCGCGCGCGACTTCTATTCGAAGATCGACATCCACGTGCACGTGCCCGAGGGCGCGACGCCCAAGGACGGTCCGTCCGCGGGCATCACGATCGCCACGACGATCGCGTCGGCGCTGACGCGCGTGGCGATCCGCGCCAACGTCGCGATGACCGGCGAGATCACGCTGCGCGGCCGCGTGCTGCCGATCGGCGGGCTCAAAGAGAAGCTCATCGCCGCCCATCGCGGCGGCATCGACACGGTGATCATCCCGAAAGAAAACGAGAAGGATCTGAAGGAGATCCCCGCCAACGTGAAGCGCGACGTGCGGATCGTGCTGGTCGAACACATGGACGAGGTGCTCGCGACCGCACTCGCGCTGGACGACCCGGATCGCTTCCTCCACGAGGGCGATCACGCGATCGAAGAGATCTACGAGATTCCGGCCGCCGTTCCGCATCCGGAGCCCGAACGGCCCAGTCCTTCCGAAGTCAACTAGCCCGAGGGCGCGTAGCTCAGCTGGTAGAGCACCTGGTTTACACCCAGGGGGTCGGCGGTTCGATCCCGTCCGCGCCTACCAACAATTCGCGACCGTCTCGGACCCTGCGAAGGCCGCCGAGGCGTTGATCGAGGCCGCGCGCAACGCACGCGCCGATGCCCCGGGTGGCACTGAGAGCCGTCTGGCTGCCGCCTGCCGGGCGCTCGGACGTAAGCGGTCAGTGATCGACGTCCTTCCCCCTCCGCAGCCCGCGGTGTAGACC
>CAYGWM010000017.1:0-57853 GCA_964353555.1 uncultured Spirochaetales bacterium | reverse complement strand
CGCAGGTCCAGGGATCGCAGGCGTCGCCGATCGCGTCGGTGTCGGCGTCGGCTTGATCCGGGTTGGCGACGTCGGGGCAGTTGTCGATCGGGTCGGCGAGCGAGTCGCCGTCGCGGTCGGCGGCGGTGGCGGTGATGAGGAGGTCCTTGATACACGCGCCCGCAACGCAGTCGGAACTCACCTCGCAGGAACCGTGCTCGCGGTAGCAGATCCCTGCGCTCGAGCCCGGGCTCACCGCGAGGCAGGCCTCGCCCACCCCGCATCCCGTCCCCTGGCCCGCTGAAGGCGCGGGCACGCACGTAACTCCGAGGCTCTCGCGGCAGATGCCGGTGCTCGCGAAGACCTGTGCGCCCGAGGTCTCGCCCCCGGCGACCACAGCGCTGGCCAAGGGGGCAACGACCCGCTGCCGCTGCTGATCGACGTCCTCGCACAGCGCAGGTGCGGCGCACTCGCTTGTGCCCGCACAAGGCCCTTGTACCTGATGGCACGTCAATATTAACGGGTTGGAGAGGGGCGTCCGGCAGAACTGGCCCGTTGGGCACGAGCCCGAGGAGCAGGCGGTCCCAAGGTCGAGCACGCACGCCCCGGGCGGCACGAAGCACGTCCCGGTGCCGCAGTCGGCGTCGAAGGCGCAGGGTGCGCCCGTGCTCGTGCAGACGCCTGCGTTCGTTGCAGCGAGGGCCTGTATCGGGCCGTCCGATGCCGCATCGAGCGTCAGCCCCTCCACCTGACGCGCCAACGGGGCGAACGCAAAGCCCGGTGCGGGCGCCTCGATCCTGTCCACGTTCAAGACCTGCAGCACCAGGTCGCCGGCGTCGCCGTCGCCGTTGAGATCCGAGCCGCCGCCGGCGCATTCCGCTGTGACCGGCCCTCCTTGCTGGCACTCGATCGTGAGGAAGGTGATCGTCGAGCCCGCCACCCGGTAGGGGAAGCGCGGGTCGCAGGCCTCGAAGTCACAAGTCACAGCCGCGAGTCCCGTGTTGTGCACGAAGCCTGTCCCAGGACCAGTCGAGACCCACACCTGAAGCACGGCGTCGGCCGCATCGCCGTCGCCGTTCAAGTCCGTGCCACCGCTCGCACAGCCGTCCGTCTCGCCGCCGCTCTCGTCGCACTCGCGGGTGCGGAAGGCCACGAAGCCCGCGCCCGAGACGAACTCGGCGACGGATTGTCCGGTATTGACGGTTGCGCCCGTCGTGGCATCGACGAGCTGCAGCACCCGATCCGTCTGGTCGCCATCGGCATTCAGGTCCTGACCCTGGTCGGCCTCGGCGGCGGCGAGCGCCACCAGGCTGCCGGCGACGCCGATCGCGTCTCCCGCCAGGCCCGTCGATGTCCAACCCGTCGCGTCCGTAAAGACCGACAAAACGAGATCATCCGCATCGCCGTCGCCGTTCAGGTCCTGGCCGAACTGGTCCGCCTCCGACACCAGCGCTGCGAGCGCCGTGTCCGACGCGGCGATCTCGCGCGCCGCCAGCGCGTGGTTCACGACCGCGCCGCCCGCAGCCGGACGCTCCTGCACGATCAGGTCGCTCGTGTCGCCGTCGCCGTTCAGGTCGGCGTTCGGCTGGCTGCAACCCGCCGTCGCCACCAGCCCGGCCGCCTCGGGGCGCAGGAAGGCCAACCGCCCGCCACTGACGGCTACCTCCGTGACAGGACACAGATCCGTGATCGCGGGCGGTGTGGTGCTCGCGTCGAAGCTGCGTAGCACCGTGTCATCCAACTCGAGGTCGGCCGTCCGGTCGACCGCAAGATCGGTCAGGCTCGGCCCCCTCACGAAGACATCGGAGAATCCATTCGTGTCGCCGGCTACGAGATCCGTCGCTTCGCTGACGAATGCCACGGTCTGACCGTCCGATGAGATGGCAGGCCATTGAACGGCATCGACCGTGCTTTGTGTGCCACTAGCGCCCACGCTGACTCGAACTGTGTTCCCCGTCGAGAGGTCGTGGACGAACATGTCTCTTCTGGAATTCGTATCGCCGGGCACCAAATTCGCGGCACCGCAGCGGAACGCAACGAAGCGACCATCTAGCGAGATGCTTTGGTTGCTCACGCAAGCCGGAAAGATCGCTTGATCTCCAGAACTGCTCACGTTGACCCGCGTGACGTCTCCGGTGATCCGATCCTTGACGAAGATATCTGTACCGGAGTTTGTATCGCCAGGGACTAGGTTGTTCGTATCGACACCGAAGGAGATGAGTCGTCCATCACCAGAGATGGCAGGCTCAAAGCTATCCGCGAATGTTTTCTGGCCGTTCTTGGCAACGCTGACCAAGGTCGTCGTTCCCGTCACGCGATCGTGCAGAAACACGTCGAACTTGCCGTTCGTATCATCCGGGATCAAGTTCGAAGCCGCACTCCTGAAGGCGATGAATCGACCATCCCCGGAGATTTTGGGCGCGTAGGTGAGGGAGTTGGCCTGCGCGCCATCGCTATCGACGCTGACTCTGGTCATGGTCCCCAGTACGAGGTCACGAACGAATACGTCCGAACTGACGTTCGTATCACCGACGACGAGGTCCGAGGCCCAGCTCTCGAACGCGACGAAACGACCATCAGCGGAGATCGACGGAACGTAGCTGTCGCCGTTGGCGGAGCCGTTCCCCCAAGGCCCGCCGAGTGGCGGCGTGCCGACGCTGGGAGAGGCCACGCTGACGCGGATCGTAGCTCCCGTGTTGCGATCGTAGACGAAGACGTCACTCGCGCCGTTCGCGTCGTTTGGAACCAGATTGCTAGCCGTGCTGTCGAAGGCGATGAACCGGCCGTCCGGGGAGATCGATGGGCGAAAAGTGTCACCGTTCACCTGCTGGCCGTTCACCCCGACGCTTAGACGGGTGGTGGACCCCGTCGCCCGATCG
The DNA here is from genome assembly GCA_964353555.1 of uncultured Spirochaetales bacterium. Classification (GTDB taxonomy): domain Bacteria; phylum Myxococcota_A; class UBA9160; order UBA9160; family PR03; genus PR03. The sequence goes on along the minus strand of CAYGWM010000017.1, from coordinate 54,995 downwards.
TGCAAGAAGATGTCTGCGACGCCGTTCGTATCGCCTGGCACGAGATTCGACGCGTAGCTCGAGAACGCGACGAACCTGCCGTCGGCGCTGATCGCAGGCCAATCGATTCGATTGCGCAGGACGCTCGCGCCGTTCCCTTGCGCTCCCTCGCCGCTGACGCTGACCCGAGTCGTGGTCGCCGTGGCTTCCGCCCCCTCGACGGTCCGGAAGAAGTACGGTCCCGCTTGGACGATGCTGCGTCCGTCGACGACGGGTGCAGCGTCCGCCGTGATCGGCGCAGACGGGTTCGTCACCTCGGCAGCGCTGCCGAGGCCCAGGCGGAAGATTCGCAGGACCGAGTCGAACACGTTCCCGTTCGCATTCAGATCCGTGTAGCCCTGGTTGGGCTCCGACTCGAGGAAGCCGACCAGGCCGCCCTGCGCCTCGACGGCAGCAAACGCGAACCGTCCCTGACGCGCGCGCACGACCGCGAGGCCCGGCGCTCCTCCGGGGCCGATCGGGAGGACTTCGCCAGTCCCACGGTTGCGCAGCGTGACGACGTAGTCCGCTTGGTCTCCGTCGCCATTCAGGTCCTGGTTCGCGAGGCCCTCGGCGACCGAGAAGGCGAATGCGGTGGGCGTCTCCACGAGCCCGTCGAGGGGCACCGGGCTCTCCGCCGCCGCCGTGTACTGCGCATCCGAAACGACGATCGGCCCGACGCCGCCCGCGTAGCGATCCGCGAAGTCGAAGAGCGGCGCGCCGCAGGTCGATGTAGCGCACTGCGCGTCGCTCGTGCACGCAAGGCCTTCCGCCGATCCGCCGAGGCAGCCGCGCCGCACGATGCGCGAGACGCCGAGCGGCGCGTCGACCGAGCCGAACAGCACCGTCGCGCCGCTCGCGTTCGGATCGGTCAGCGGATCGAAGACCGGCGCGATCCGGTGTCCCTCGGGCGACCACGCCGAGAGGAACGTGTTGCCCGGGATCGACGCCGGATCGGGCGCGCCGGTGAAGGCCGGCAGCGTCGTCGTCATCCGCACGAGCCGCGGGATCGGCACGTCTTCGAGACGCACCAGCACGCCGCGCCAGTCCCACGGCACCAGCGCATTGCCGGCGGCGTCGGTGGTGAAACGCACCTCGGTGGCAGTGCCATCGCACGGCGTTCCGGGCGTCTCGCACACGGCCTCGTAGTTGTTCGGCGGCGGCAGTGCGACGAAGTGGCCGAAGGTCGGATCGGCGGCGGCGCTCGCGGTGTCGCAGGTGCCGACCGGGTACAACTCGTCAGCGCAGGCCACGAGACCGCCGGTGTCGGCACACCGACCCGCGGCGAGCGCGCCGCACGGCAGCGGCAGGTTCGACGGCGTCACCGCGATCGTCGCAGGTCCTGCGAGCGTGCGGTCGTCGGCGAGCGTGCCGACGAGCGCGTCGGTGTCGGGGAAGCGGAAGCGCACCCGTGCCGTGATCGGATCGGAGAATGCGACGAGGTCGGTGGCGGGCGCCTCGACGCAGGTCGCGGTGCCGGAGATCGCCGCGTCGCAGCTGGCGAGCTGCGACGCGAGGGCGGCGCAGTCGCGCGCCACGATGACGGCGTTCTTTGCGCCGCCTGCCGGCGGCTCGAAGAGCACCGTCACGAGCACGTCGCGGCCGTCGATCGTCGCGTTGCCATCATGATCGGCGACGCCTACCGACGCCGCATCGCAGACAGCGGGTCGGACGCGCAACTCGAGGAAGTCGCCCGGCATCGCGAAGGGACGATCCAACTCGCCCATCGCAGCGCGGAACGTGTTCGTGGTGCCGGGGATGACGTTGCAGTTCGCGGCGCTCTGCTGAGGAGCGAGCAGCGCAAGCAGCGCGACGACCAGGCCGAGACGTTCGCCTGCAGTCGTGGAACGGGCGACTCGCATTCTCCGCTCTCCCTGATGAGCCCCTCTCGAGGTTTCGACCAGAATGGGACCCAGGCGGCTGGATCGCTGTGAGACCGCCCACACCGGCGGCGGATCTTCTCACGTGACGAGGGCCCGGGTCAACTGCTGCGCGTGTAGGCTGGGTCTGGGCCCGCCTTCTTGCACTCGGCGAACAGGTTGATCGGCTCCCCAAAGAGGGAGCCCGACGCGCCAGACCTACGCCTCGCCGCGCCAGCGCATCGCGAGATCGATGCGCGCGCCCGCGGCGATCGCCGCGAGGCCCTGGTGTTCGCTGCGGTGCACCGGCTCGGGGTGGCCGGCGAGTGCGTCGTCGAGCGGCGTGCGGAACCAGGGAAAGATCGTGTCGGGCAGCGCCGCGAGATCGAACCATGCGACACGCGGCGTTTCGCGACTCGGCGCGAGCGTGCCGCCCACGGCCTGGCACTCGAAGACCACTGCCTCGTGGGCGCGAAAGCCACTGCGCTGGTAGGTGCCGACGAGACGCAGCGGCGCGACATCGACTCCGGTCTCCTCGCGCACTTCGCGCACGACTGCGTCGTCGTCGCGCTCGCCGGGCTGCACCGCGCCGCCGGGCAACTCCCAACCGCGTAGCTCGCGCCGCAAGCAGAGCAGCACGCGGCCTTCCGATCGCACCACCGCTTGCGCGATGCGCGCGCGACCCGCGCCACCGATCGCACGCGGCGCAAGCGCGCCCCAGATGATCTCGGTGTAGGCAGGCAGCACGCCGGCGACGCGCCAGATCCGGCTCACAATGCGCGGCGCTCTACGCGACGATCTTGGAGAGCGGGTACTCGACGATGCCCGCGGCGCCGCACGCCTTCAGCTTCGGAATCAGCTCGCGCACCAGCGTCTCCTGGATCACGGTGTTGACCGCCACCCAGCGCTCATCGGACAGCGTCGAAATCGTCGGCGTGCCGAGTGCGGGAAGCTGCGCGAGCACGATGTCGAGGTTCTTGCGCGGCACGTTCATCATCAACCCGACGCGGTCGATCGCGGCGATCGCGCCGCGGATCAACATCAGCAGGCGCTCCATCTTGTCGAGCTTCCACGCGTCGTGCAGCGACTCGGGGTTCGCGATGAAGCGCGGCGTGCTCTCGAGCACGACGTCGATCACGCGCAGATTGTTGGCGCGCAGACTCGAACCCGTTTCGGAGACGTCGACGATCGCGTCGGCCAGTACGGGCGGCTTCACTTCGGTGGCGCCCCACGAGAACTCGACCTCGGCCTTCACGCCGTGCTTCTTCAGGTAGCCCTTGGTGAGTCCGACGGCCTCGGTCGCGATGCGCTTGCCCGAAAGATCGCCGACCTTCTCGAGCGGCGAGTCGGCCTTTACCGCGAGCACCCAGCGTACCTCTCGATAGTTCGGCCACGGCGCGCGCAGGTCGGCGAGTTCCTTCACCCTGGCGCGCGTCTCGAGCACCCAGTCGAGGCCGGTGATGCCCGCGTCCATCACGCCCTGCGCGACGTAACGCGCCATCTCCTGCGCGCGGATCAGGATGCACTCGATCTCGGGATCGTCGATGCGCGGGTAGTACGAGCGCGACGGCGCGTCGATCTGATAGCCGGCGTGCGCGAACAGCTTCACGGTCGTGTCCTGAAGACTGCCCTTCGGGATGCCGAGTCGCAGCACGCGTTTGCCGGTCGCCATCAGCCGCCGTAGACCTCTTTGGGATCGAAGACCTGCTCGCCTTCGTCGACCCAGGACGAACCGTCCCAGCGCCGGAAGAAACAGTGTCGCTTGCCGGTGTGGCAGGCGGCGCGACCGACCTGCTCGACCTTCAGCAGCACCGCGTCGCCGTCGCAGTCGATCGACAGGCTCTTCAGGATCTGCACGTTCCCGCTCTGCTCGCCCTTGTGCCACAGACCGCGGCTGCGACTCCAGTACACCACCTGCCCGCGGCGCAGCGTCTCGCGCAGCGACTCTTCATTCATGTGCGCGAGCATCAGGATCTCGCCCGTCTCGTGGTCCTGGGCGATCGCGGCGACGAGGCCGTTGCCCTTGGTGAAATCGAGCGATGCGAGGGGGTCCATGAGGGTTCCGGGGCGTTGGGTGGGCGCGGAACCTACCCGCCCGAGACGGCACCCGCCAGCCGTTCGACGAGCCCCGCGAGTTCGTCGAATGCCGGGCCGCGCGCGTACACGGCCTCGCGTGCGCCCTCGGGTCGTTCGCGCACCAGGATGTGGCGGCGCACCAATTCGTCGAGCGCGCCCTGGAACGTCGCGCGATTCGAAACCTCGGTCGCCTCGACTTCGCCGAGCAGCACCGAGCGCGCGAACGCTTCCGATGCGCGACGCGTGAGGTTCTTCCCGCTGCCGAGTTCGGCATCGGAGAGCACCGACGAGAACGCGGCCGCGTACACCTCGATGAGCCCTCGCGTCTGCATCGCGAGCCGCCGCAGATAGGCGGCGCCCTTCTCGCTGGCGCGCCATTGGCTCTCGTGGCGCTCAGCCACTTCGAGCCGCTCGAAGTAGTCGAGGAAGGCCTCGAAGTGCGCCGCGAGTATCAGCGGTCGCTGTGTGAACAGCTCGTTGTGGAACAGGTCGAGCCAGAAGCGCAGGTCCTCGCGCAGTGCATCCTGCGATCCGCCGGCGAGCAGCCGCCTCGCGACAAAACTCGGCGCGGCGAGGAAATGCAGAATGCTGTTGCGATAGATATCGAGGACGCGTCGCTTGTCGTCCTCGTAGAAGAGGATCTCGCCACGCGGATCGGGCTTCGACTCGACCAGATCGCTGCGCAGCAGGAACGCGATCGCGTCGTCGAAGTCGGGCTGGTCGTGCAGCAGCGCGGGCGTGAGTCGCGCGTCTTGCAGCCGCAGCAGATCGACGAGTTCCTGCATCCGGCTGGTGAATTCGTGGCGCAGCATCCCGCGGCGCGTCTCGCCGAGGAACGCACAGGCGCCGACCGCCGTCGCGTTGGCGAAGGTCGCCGCGTTGATGCGTTCGACCACGCGCTGGGCGAGATCGTCGACGAAGCGGTGCTTCTCGGCGACGTCCTCTTCGCTCGCTTCGAGCGCAAAGCGGGCACGACGGTCGCCGATCGAATCCGCCAGCGAGATCGGCTCGCCAAAGCTGAGGTGTGCGCTGCCCCAGCGGCGGCGCAGCACCTTCCGCGCGCGCACCAGGCCGAGCATGCTCTCGTCCTTCTTCGCACCGCCCGAGAGTTCGTCGAGCATCGAGCCCTCTTCGATCAGCCGCTCGTAGGTGATGGCGATCGGCACGAGGAACAGATCGCGGCGCTGCGAGGCGAGGAAGCCGTCCACGTCCCAGGACAGGAAGCCGCGCTTTGGCGCCATCGTGCGTCCGGTGCGCGAGCGGGTGCCTTCGATGAAGAACTCCTGCGTGAAGCCCTCGCGCACCAGGTACTCGACGTAGGCGCGAAACACTTCCTTGTAGAGCGCGTCGTCGAAGCTCTTGCGCATGAAGAAGGCGCCGGCGCGCCGGAAGATGAAGCCGAAGGGCCCGAAGCCCATGTTCTCGCGTGCCGCGATATGCGGCGGCACCAGGTGGTGCGCGTAGAAGAGCACCGAGAGCAGCAGGAAGTCGAAGTATGAGCGGTGACTCGGCACCAATACGATCGGATGGCGCTTGGCGTACTCGGCCACCTTCTCGAGTCCGAAGGTCTCGATCGACACGAAGACGCGCCGGAACACCGCGGTGACGATCACGTTCAGCACCGCGAGGAAGGTCGAGTTCATGTTCGCCGCGATCTCGCCGAACATCTTCTCGGCTTCGGCACGCGCGGCTTCCGCGGAGCGACCCCGTTCGCGCGCGCGCTCCTCGATCGCGACGCGCACGCGCGGACTCGCGAGGATCGTCTCCTGGACCTTGTGGCGCGGGCGCAGCGTCGGCCCCTCGACCACCTTCTCCTCGCGGTATAGGAACACCAGGATCGAGCGACGCACTTTGCGGGCGACGGCATCCTGGCCCTCGGCGCGCCGCTGCTCGACGAAGCCGGTGAGGTCGATCGGGTCTGCGACCTTCACGGCGAGGTTGTGATAGTTGACGAGGAACGACGCGACCTTCGCGAAGTCCGAGGGCCGCGTCGCGGCGCCATAGGCGAGATTAAGGAAACGGCGCTCGTTGCGCGGTCCCGGCCGCCAGAACAGCGCGATCGGAACGACCGCGACTGGTGTCGCGCCGTCCCAAGCAGCGCCGACGGCTTCAGCGAGCATGTCGAGATCGGAACGCTCGGCCGCTGCAACATGGCGTCGCCCGAGTAGCCACGAGCCGACCCGCTCGGTGCGCAGGAACACGAATAGCGACGAGCCGCGTTGCACCTGCGCGCGGACGCGGTCGCGATCCGATCCCGAGAGCGCGCCGCGACGGTTGCGAACCGCGCGCAGCCGTCCGCGCAGCGCCTGCCAGAACGGTTGGTAGTAGTCGAAGCGGATGCCGTTCGCGAAGGTCGAGAGGCGCAAGCCGTGGCGCAGGAAGAGCCAGTTGAACAGGAAGTAGTCGAGGCGACTCGCGTAGCGCATCACGTAGACGACGCTGCCGGCGGACTCGAGTGCGCGCAGCCGCACGGCGGTCGGCTCGTCGAGCGTGATCTCGCCGAAGAATCGTTTCGCGAACCAGCGGAAGAAGAAGTTGAAGCGCGGCGTCATCGCCGACAGCGGATCGCGAAGATCGACGGGAGGCATCGGGCGAAGATAGGTCAGCGACTCTGCCGATGCCGTAGCGGGCGGCCGGGCCGGCAACGCCGACCGGGCCACGCGTCATCTCGACGTCACCCGAGAATCGTGCCGATCTGCGCGGCGATCTCGTCGGGCGTCCACACGCCGTTCTTCTTGGTCACGCCCTCGGTGCGGACCATGCGCATCTCGGAGATCTGACCGCCGCCGACGAAGAAGATCTTCTTGGTGACGTCCTTCGCGAGGTCACTCGCGAGATAGACGATCAGCGGCGCGATGTGCCGGGGATGCATGCGTTCCTTGAAGGCTTCGTTCTGCGCGAACGGCAGATCCTCGGTCATGCGCGTCAGCGCGACCGGCGCGATCGCGTTCACACGGATGCCGAACTTCTGGCCTTCGAGCGCGAGACAGCGCGTGAAGCCCGCGATGCCCGCCTTCGCCGCGCCGTAGTTGGTCTGACCGAAGTTGCCCTCGAGACCGGAGGTAGACGACGTATTGATGATCGAGCCGCCGCCGGTCTGCTCGCGCATGTGCTGGAAGACCGGGCGCGTCACGCAATAGACGCCCTTCAGGTGGACCGCGATGACCGAGTCCCACTCGCTCTCTTCCATCTTCGCGAAGGTCTTGTCGCGCAGGATGCCGGCGTTGTTGACGAGCACGTCGACGCGACCGAAGGTGTCGACCGCGGTCGTGAGGATGCCCTTCCCGCCCGCGACGGTCGCGACGTTGTCGTAGTTCGCGACCGCCGTGCCGCCCGCCTTGCGGATCTCTTCGACCACGGTGTCGGCCATGTTGTGGCCCGCGCCCGCGCCGTCGCGCGTGCCGCCGAGGTCGTTCACGACGATCGCCGCACCCGCGGCCGAGAGCGCGAGCGCATGCTCGCGTCCGATCCCGCCGCCCGACCCCGTCACGATCGCCACCTTCCCGTCCAGAACGCCCATTCCCTCTGCCTCCTAGTGTCGAGAGAGAAGCAGCCTAGGGAGAAAGGGGACGGTCCTCAACGTGACCGAACCGTGGACTCGAGGGACACACCTCGCGAGGCGTGTCCCCTTTCTCCACAGCCAGGCACGATCGAGGACCGTCCCCTTTCTCCTCTTAGATGAAGAGGAGGGTGCGGAGGGTGGTGTGGGGGCGGAAGCCTAGGGATTCGTAGAGGGAGTGGGCGGGGAGGTTGCCTTCGACGACGGAAAGTTGCACGTGCTCGGCGCGTGACGCGAAGGCGCTGCGGCAGAGCGCCGTGACGCCCGCGGCCGCGAGGCCGCGACGCCGCCACGCGGGCCAGGTGTAGATGCCCTGGAGCAACCAGCCCTCTTCGATGCGCACGTCGGCGTAGCCGACCCAGACGACCTCGCCGGCGCATTCCGCGATCAGTGCGCGCGGCAAGCGCGCGCTGACCCAACGGCGAAAGCCGCGCGGGTCGCCGATGAAAGGATCGGGGCGACCCTCCTCGCGCAGGCTCGCGCGCGCGGCTTCGACGAGCGGCTCGAGATCGGAGGAAGACACGGCGCGAATCGCGATGTCGCGCGACGGCGCGGTCGCGCGCAGGTCGTCTCGCTCCAGCACCAGCGACGTCTCGCGACGATCGACCAGCGCGCGCCGGCCACGCCCGGCGAGTCGCCCCCACAGCGCCGCCGTCGCGCTCAACTCGGAGCGGACGAGTCCCGAGCCGAGATCGGAGAGCGGTCCGAGCAGCGCCTCCAGCACGGGCCGCTCGATTTGCGACTCGATCACCAGCGTCGGGCGCAGCGACGCGACGCCGACCAGGTTTGGACCGCGCCACGCGCCGAGCACCTCGGACGGGAGATCGGCGCTCGCGTTGGTGCCGATCTGGCGCACCAGATCGAGCAGGAACAGATCATCGCGAGCGCGACCGCGCAAACGCGCGAGCGCCACTTCGCGATCGCGGTTGCGCAGCGTTCGGACGATCACGCGCCCAGTGCGTCCTTGCGCTTCGGGGGCGGTGGCCATCGCGACATCTCCGATCCGAAGCAACTTCGCTTGGGCTACTCGATCAGCGCGAGAACGGCGCCCTCTTCGACGCTTTCGCCTTCGCGAACGCGGAACTCGGCGATGCGACCGGCGCACGGCGCCTCGACGGGAATCTCCATCTTCATCGACTCGAGGATGATCAGTTCCTCACCCTCGGCGACCGAGTCGCCGACCGCCTTCACGATCTTCCACACGTTTCCGGTGATCTGCGCCTCGACCTGGGTCGGCATCTGCCCTCCGCTCGCGTCGTCGCCGGGAGCTAGCACGGCCGCGCCCGGGAAAGCAACCGGCCAATCCCTTATGCTGCGCCCTCTCGGAGGCGGCCATGCTCGAAACCCTGACTCGCGGCTTCGGCGCCGCACGTGCGCGCCTACAAGGCGTCCGCGAACTGTCCGAAGAGAACGTCTCGCAAGCGCTCGCCGAAGTGCGCGCGTCGCTGCTCGAAGCGGACGTCGACTTCACGGTGGTGAAGGACTTCCTCGGTCGCGTGCGCGAACGGGCGCTCGGCGAGAAGGTCAAGACCAAGATCCGCGACAAGAGCGGACGCGTACTGCGCGCGACCCCGGGTCAGCACTTCGTCTCGATTTGCCAGGACGAGCTGATCAAGCTGATGGGTCCGGTCGACACCAAGCTCTCGCGCGACGCGCGCGGCACGGTGTCGGTGATGCTGCTCGGGCTGCAGGGCGTCGGCAAGACGACCGTCGCCGCGAAGCTCGCCAAGCATCTCCAGCGCCAGGGCAAGAAAGTGCTGCTGGTCGCCGCCGACATCTACCGGCCCGCCGCGGTGCTGCAGCTCCAACAGCTCGGCGCACGCATCGACGTGGAAGTGCACGCCGGCGCGACCGGCGACTCGGCGCCGGCGATCTGCCAGGCGGCCGCCGAGCGCGCGCGCAAACAGGGCTTCGACGCGATCCTCTACGACACCGCCGGCCGTCTCGCGATCGACGAAGAGCTGATGCAGGAACTCGCCGACATCCGCACGCGCGTCGCACCCGTCAACACACTGTTGGTGTGCGACGCACTGATGGGTCGCGACGCAGTGAACGTCGCGCAGGCCTTTTCGGAACGGCTGAAGCTCGACGGATTGATCCTCACCAAGCTCGACGGCGACGCGCGAGGCGGCGCCGCGCTCGCCGTGAAGGCCGTCACCGGCGTCCCGATCAAGTTCCTCGGCACCGGCGAGGCGGTCGATCGGATCGAGACGTTCCGGCCCGAAGGGATGGCTTCGCGCATCCTCGGCATGGGCGACATCGTCGGCCTGGTCGAGGACTTCGAGCAGGTCGTCGACGAGCGCGAAGCCGAAGAAGCGGAGGAAGACGCCGAACGCATCCTGCGCGGCAACTTCGGCATGGACGATCTGCTGAAGCAGTTGCGGATGATCCAGCGCCTCGGCCCGTTGCGCGACGTGATGGCCAAGATGCCCGGCTTCGGCAAGGTGGCCGAGCACGTCGACGAGGGCGAACTCGGCAAGGTCGAGGCGATGATCCAGTCGATGACGAAGGTCGAGCGTCGCGACCCCGAATGCATCGACCGCAGCCGCGCCTCGCGGATCGCACGCGGAAGTGGACGCCAGCAGAGCGAAGTCGTCGATCTGGTGAAGCGCTTTCGACAGATGCGCGAAGTGATGGCGGCGATCGGCGGCGACGGCGGCGCCGGCCTGCTGTCGCGCATGCCGGGCATGGGGCGCCTCTCCGGCGCCGGCGCCGGCGGCATCGACCCTTCGATGCTCGCGGGACTCGGCGGCCCCACCGGTCGCGGGCGGCCGCTCTCCGCCACAGCCGAAGCGCGCCGCCGCCTGCAGGCCAAGAAGAAGCGCAAGGATGCGAACAAGGCGCGCAAGAAGGGTCGGCGTCGTTGATGCGAACCGTTGCCATGCGCCAGGGAACGATCCCTGGTCCGTCGATGCCGAGGTGATGATGCGAAGCACCGTCGCGTTTGCCCTTGCCGTCGCTACGGGGATCGCCGTTGCGGCCGGCTCGGCCGCCGCGTCGGAAGCGCAGTTCCCGCGCCCGCCGGGCATTCATGCGCGCATTCGGCTGTGGACACGCGTCTACTCCGAAGTCGACTCGAACGGTGGCCTGATCCACGACGCCGAGGAACTCGACGTCGTCTACGAAGTGATTCGCTGGCCGAAGACGCTCTCGGGCGGCGAACAAGAGGCGCGCATCGCGCGCACCAAGAAGCACTACCAGGCGATCCTCGAACGACTCGCGAGCGGCAAGACACCGCTCAGTGCCGAAGAGCGGCGCGTGCTCGCGCTGTTCCCGCCGGGCGTGTCGCGTGCATCGCTCGGCGCTGCGGTCGATCGCGTGCGCTTTCAGCGCGGACTCGCCGATCGATTCCGCGACGGGCTGGTCCGCGCCGGGCAATGGGAGCCCCATATTCGGCGCGTGTTCCGCGACGCCGGCCTGCCGGAGGAACTCGCCTCGCTGCCGCACGTCGAGTCGTCTTTCAACCCAGCCGCGTACTCGAAGGTGGGAGCCGCGGGGCTGTGGCAGTTCATGCCGGGAACCGGCAAGCGCTTCCTGCGCATCGATCGCGCGGTGGACGAGCGCTACGACCCGTGGCGTTCGAGCGAGGCCGCCGCCGCGCTGATGCGGGAGAACTACCGCATCACCGGAGCGTGGCCGCTCGCCGTCACCGCCTACAACCACGGCGCCGGCGGCATGATGCGCGCGGTGAAGCAGCTCGGCACCAAAGACATCTCGGTGATCATCGACCGCTACCAGAGCGACAGCTTCGGCTTCGCATCGCGCAATTTCTACACCGAGTTCCTGGCCGCGCACGACGTCGAGAAGGCCGCGGGCCGTCACTTCGGTGCGATCTCGCGCGAAGTGCCTGCGGACAATGAGATCATCGTCACGCGTCATCCCACCTCGGCTACCGCGCTCGCACGCACCTTCGGCGTCGATGTGGGCCTGCTGCGCGAACTGAACCTCGGCCTGCGTGACAGTGTCTGGAGCGGACGCATCTCGGTGCCGGCTGGCTATGCGGTACGGATTCCGAAAGTCGCCGGACGTGCGTCGGCCGAGCAACTCGCAGCGTCGCTTCCGCGCAGCGAGGAAGTGAGCGAGCCCGACATCAGCCCGAGAGGTTCCGCGCGCAGCCATCGCGTCCGCCGCGGCGACACGATCACGAAGGTCGCAAGAAAGTACAGCGTCTCGGCGAGCACTCTCGCGAAGGCGAACGGACTGCGCACGAACAGCCACCTGCGCGTCGGCCAGACGCTGCGGATTCCGGGCGCGGCGAAAGCGGATCGGCAAGTCGCCGCTGCGGATCGCGCGCCGATGAAGGCCACCGCGAAGGCCGCGACCACGACGGCGGGCGCCGCCAAGGCGCAGCCGGCCCCCAAAACGACGAAGACGACGAGGGTTGCGAAGGCAAAACCGGTCGTGCGCAGCCACACCGTGAAGCAGGGAGAGACGCTCACCGCGATCGCGCGCAGCAGCGGCATCTCGGTCAAGCAACTCGCCGCTGCCAACGGGATCTCCGCGACGCACCGCGTACGCGCTGGCCAACGACTTCGGATTCCCGACTGATCGCGAGCGCGACCAGCCCATCAGACCTGGAAGATCGTCTCGTCGGGGAGCCGGATCGCCGTCAGCGGTCCGCCGTAGACCGCTCCGGTGTCGATGCCGATGCTGTGCGGCAGGTTCCAGCGCACCTGGAAATCGGGGCGCGGCGTGTGGCCGTAGACGATCGTCACGCCGAGTTCGTGTTGCGAGTCGGCGGTCGCGCGATCCCAGAGCAGTTCCTCGACGCGTGCGTGTGTGAGCGCCCAGCCTGGATCGCTGGTGCGCGTGAGCGTGCGACCGAGCCCCGCGTGGACGAACACGTAGGCGCCCTCGGCATGGTGCAGCCGCAGCGAGCGGAAGAACGCTGCGTGCTTCGGTGGCAGCCTGAACTCGCCGGGACGCGGCGGGCGCGCTTCGTGCCAGCCGTAGGAAGCGAGCGTCTCGGCGCCGCCGTTCGGCAGGAACACGTCGGCCCCGAAATAGGCCAGCCCTTCCCAGCCGAGGTAGTCGAGGAACATCGACTCGTGGTTGCCGAGCAAGAACGCACACGGATAGGCGTCGGCTACTTCGAGGAGCCGCTCGACGACGCCGCGCGAAGCGGGACCGCGGTCGACGTAGTCACCGAGAAAGACCAGCCGGTCGCCCGGCTCCAGCGGGAGCATCGTCAGCAGCGCTTCGAGTTTGTCGAGACGCCCGTGGATGTCACCGACCGCGTAGAGCATCAGGGCAGCAGCGCCGCCGGCGTGAGCGCGCCCTCGGCCAGATGAACTTCGCTCGCCTCCGGCTCGCTGCGCGGCGGGCCTGCGGCCCGCCTCCCGGTGACGACTTCGCTCGCCTCCGGCTCGCTGCGCGGCGGGCCTGCGGCCCGCCTTGCGGCGAGCTGCCCGCAGGCGGCGTCGATGTCCGCACCGCGCGGCCGGCGCACGGTGACGGTGAGGCCGAGGCGCACCAGATCGCCGGCAAAACGCGTCAGCACCGCGTCGGACGGCGGCCGGTACCGCGAATCCTCGTGCGCGTTCATCGGAATCACGTTGAGCTTCGAGGGCAAGCCGCGCACCAGACGCGCGACGGCGCGCGCGTCTTCGGGCGAATCGTTCACGCCCTCGATCAGCGTGTACTCGAAAAAAACCGGACGGCGCGGCGTCACCGTTTCGAGACTGCGTAGCGCCTCCATCAGCATCGCGAGCGGGAAGCGGCGATTCAGCGGGACGAGTTCGTCGCGCACCGCGTCGGTCGCAGCGTGCAGCGAAACAGCGAGATTCACCGGCACGCTCGCCAGCAGCGTCGGGATCTTCGGCACGACGCCCGCCGTCGACACCGTCACCTTGCGCGGGCCGAGCGCGAAGGCCTTCGGATGCAGCAGCAGGCGCGCCGATTCGAGCACCGCGGGCAGGTTCAGCAGCGGCTCGCCCATTCCCATGTACACGACGTTGGTGAGGCGCTGACCCGGGGCGAGCTGCTCCCGCATCCGACACACCTGGTCGACGATCTCGGCAACCGTGAGGTTGCGCGTGAAACCGAGTACGCCAGTCGCGCAGAACGAACACGCGAGCGGACATCCCACCTGGGTGGAGATGCAGAGCGTCGTGCGGTCGGCCTCGGGAATCAGCACCGATTCGACCAGCGCGCCGTCGCGCGCGCGCAGGCGACCCTTCACGGTGCCATCGCGGGAGCGCTGAACCCCGTCCCACTCGAGCGCGTGCCATTGCCAGTCTGCGATGAAGCGGTCGCGCAGCGATGCGGGGAGATCGGTCCACTGCGACGGGTCGGCAATCCCGCGACCGTAGAGCCAGCCCGCAACCTGCTCCGCGCGCCACGGCTCGATCCCTTGCGCTGCGAAGCACGCACGCAGCGACTCGATCGAGTGATCCTGCAGGTGCAGCTGCGCTTCGCGCATCTCAGCCCGAGATCCTTTGATACGCGAAGAAGTGCAGCGGGCGACCTTCGGCGCGCCACTCGAGTTCATAGCCAGTCGGCATGCGGCCGGGCACGTCGGCGAGCCACCGCGCGGGTGCGAAGGCATTCTCGAGTTGCGACTCGGCCGCCAGCACCGCGTCGATGTGCTCGGCGTACGGGACGTCGTCGGTCGCCACGTGCAGCATGCCTCCGCGCTTCAGCCGGTTCGCGACCGCCGCGACCAGCGGCGCCTGTACCAGCCGGCGGCGATGGTGGCGCTTCTTCGGCCACGGATCCGAGAAGTTGATCCACACCGCTTCGAGCGACGCCGGACCTACGAGATCGGCCAGCGCCTGCTCGCCGGTGCAGTGCACGAGTCGCACGTTCGCGATCTCGCTCTTCGCGAGGCGCCGCGCCTGCTTCAGCACGCGCTTGCGCGAGATCTCGACACCGACGTGCGCGACCGCCGGCGCCCGCTGCGCGAGATCGATCAGGAACTCACCGCGGCCGAAGCCGATCTCGAGCACCATGCGGAGCGGTGCGGCGAGATCGGGAGCGAAAAGTGGGGTCCAGCCCTTCGCGAGCACGTCACCGGGCGTCACGCGGCGGTCGGGACCGGGAATATCGAGCTTCAGGCGCCGCGGCATCCGCGCAGTCTAGGAGTCAGCTCCCGAAGCCGCGACGCCGATGCAAAGCGACGCTCACAGGCCCGTTTCGATCCCCAGCAGGCCCCGCACCAGGTCGAGCGGCGCATGGCTCGGTTGCACATCGAGCGCAACCGCATCCTCGGCAGCAAGGCCGGCGCGCGAACGCGCCTCGCGGATCGCTTCGAGCGGTCCGCCGTGCGCGTCGATCAGACCGAGCGCGAGCGCACGCAGGCCGCTCCAGATCCGACCCTGCGCGATGCCCGCGAGGTCTGCACGGGTGAGCTTGCGACCGGCCTCGACGCGGCGCAGGAATACGTCGTACACCGCCTCCATGTCGCGGCGCACGAGACTCCGCTCCTCGGGCGTGAAGCCGCGCAGCGGCGTCAGCAGACCCGCACGGCGACCGCGCTCGACCGCGTCGTGATCGACGCCGAGCTTTTCGAGCAATGCGCCGGCGTCGAGCTTGCCACCGACCACGCCGATCGAACCGGTCAGCGTCGGCGCCTCGGCGAAGATCGCGTCGCCAGCCACCGCGGCGAAGTAGCCACCCGATGCCGCCACCTCTCCCATCGACACCACCAGCGGTTTCTCGCGCTTCGCGACGCTCGCCGCACGCCACAGGATGTCGGAGGCGAGCGCGTCGCCGCCGGGACTCTCGATGCGCAGCACGATCGCGCGGACATCGTCGTCCTCACCGAGCGCGCGCAGCGTGCGCGAGAGCGCTTCGGCCGAGATCCCTGCCATGCCGGTGCGCCGCTGGATCGCGCCGCTCGCAACGAGATACGCAATGCGGGGACGCGCGCGAAAGAGCGGCGACCAGCCCGGGTCGTCGGCGTGGATTGCAGCGTAGGTCTCCGCGTCGATCAGACGCGCGCGCGGCGCCGCACCCGACGTAGGCGCCTCGCCGCTCGCGGGCAACAGGTCGGCCAGCGCTTCCTCGACTTGATCCGGATACAGGCAGCCATCGGCCAGGCCCGCTTCGCACGCGGTTTCGGCGCGGTACGGGCCGGCGTCGATGCGCTCGCGCACGACGGCCGCATCGAGACGACGGCCCGTTGCGATCGCAGCGACCAGTTCACCGAACACGTCGTCGAGGTACGCCTCGATCTGCTCGCGACTCTCCGGCGACATCGACTCGCGCGTGAAACTCTCAGCGGCCGCCTTGTGCGAGCCGACCCGCACGACATCGGGCTTCAACTCGAGCCGTGCGAGCAGTCGCGCAAAGAACATCGATTCGCTGCGCAGCCCGACCAGATGGATCGATCCCGTTTCCGGCAGCCACAGCTTGTCAGCGCCGCTCGCCACCCAGTACTCCGCCTGGTGCATGCTCTCGCCGTAGGCGGCGACGGGCTTGCCGGCCGCGCGCACCGCAGCGACCGCGCGACGCAGCGAAGCGGCGGCGGCGTAGCCATGCGGCGCGCCGGCGCAGCGCAGCAGCACGCCACCGACGCGCCGGTCGCTCACCGCGGCATCGAGCGCGCGCAGTGTTTCGAGCAGACTCGGCGATCGGCCGCGCGAGAACGGCAGCCGCGCGGTGCGCGTTTCTTCGAACGGCGGTGCGAGACGCACGAGCAACCAGAATGGAGCGCGGCGACCCAGCACCGCGCGCGCCGCCAACAGACGCGCCGCGCGCGCGGCGTTGCCGCTGGCGCGGCGCACGACTCCGGGAATGAGCGCCATCAGCGCCGCAGCGTCCGGCGTCGCGACAAGTAGTCGACCATCACGTAGGAGCCGAGCCGCGACGGTTGCGTGTAGAGCGCCCGCCCCTTGTTGATCCGCGTCATCGACTCGACGAACGAGACCAGTTGCGGCGAAGCGTCGAGCATGAAGGTATTGATCGTGACCCCGCGACTCGTGATGCGGCGCACCTGCTTCAGTGTCTCGGCGACCGCGTGGGGCGAGACGCCGCCGAAGCCCGACGGCCATTCGACGTGGAGTTCGCGGCCCTGAAAGTACGCGGTGGGCTGACCGTCGGTGATGACCAGCACCTGCGCGCTCGGGCTCGGGTTCCGCGCGATCAGTCGCTCGGCGAGCATCAGGCCTTCCTGCAAGTTCGTGAACGGCTCGCCCGCGTTCCAGCTGGCTTCGGGCAGGTCGTGCACGCGGATCTCGCGGGCGCGTGTCGAGAAGCCGACCACGAAAAAATGATCGCGCGGGTAGCGCGTGCGAATCAGGTGATCGAGCGCGATCGCCACCCGCTTCGCCGCCGGGAAGCGTCCGGCCCAGCACATCGACCAGCTCATGTCGAGCAACAACACCGTGGTGCAGTTCGTCTGGTAGTCCATCTCGCAGACTTCCAGATCTTCCGGAGACCACGCGATCGGCGTGCTCGTTCCGTTCCTGTTGACCGCGTTCAGCAGCGACTTCACGACGTCCACGTTGAAAGCGTCGCCAAATTGCCACGGACGCGTTTCATCGGGACGCGGGATGGCGACACCCGTGCGCACCGTGTCGTGGCCACCGGGCCGACCCTTGCGCAGCGCGCCGTAGACGGTCGCGAGCGCCTGTGCGCCGATGCGGCGGATCGCCCGCGCGGAAAGCTTCACGTCGTCGCCGCCGCGCAGGTAGCCGGCACGATCTAGCGATGCGCGCAGATCGCGCAGCAGCAGCAGCGATCGCAGCGCGTTCTCCGCCAGCAACTCGCGCAACTGCTCGGGATCGATCGTCTGAAAATTGCCGTTGGCGAGATCGCGCGCGAGTTGCTCCAGCGCTTCGATGCGCTCGCGAATCTGCTGCGCGGTCTCGTAGTCGGCGGCTTGCTGACCGCGGAAGCGATCGCCGCGCTTCGCGAGAAACTCCTCGAGCTTGCGCGTGCGTCCGAGCTCATCGAGCAATTCACGAAACTGTTCGCCCGCTTCCGCGTCGGCGAACTCCCAATCGCGGAAGCGCTCGATCGCGTCGGAGACCTTCGCCGACGGCGAATGGCGACGATCGAGGAACTCGTTCATCCGCTGCGATTCGTAGCCGTGCTGCGTGCGCTGGGCGCGTTCCTCGCGGTCGAGGATTTCATCGAGGCGTCGGCGCAGGTCGGCGGTGGCCTCGTCCATCCGATAGCGCCGCTCGAGGTTCTGCAGCTCGGCGCGCAGCTCATCGAGCACTTCGTCGATGCCCATCACGCGCATGTCCTGACCGGCCAGATCGAAACCGGCGCGCTCCATCCACGCGAGCGCCTCCTCGGCGCTGAGGCCTTCCATCATCAGGTCGGAGAGCGCGCCCAGCGCTGCATCGGGATCGAGCGAGAACTGCTGCTGCGATCCATCCCAGCGGCTGTAGCGCCAGACCTTCATCGATCAGCGCCGCGCATAGCGGACGCGACCGTCGTCCTCGGTCTTATTGAGGCGGTTGGCGAGATGCAGGCCTTCGAGCACGAACTCGATCGCCGACGCGAGGCGCGGCGGCGAGTCGCCGCCGGCGAGCTGCGCGGCGGCGTCACGCAAACCGGCAATCCCGTCGAGACCCTGCTGATACTCGGCCGACGGCATCGCCGCCGAGACCTCGACCTTCCAACCCTGCTCGAAGGCTTGCACCACACTGCCGATTCCCTCGAGCGGAACGAGTTCGTCGAATACCTGCCGCGTCGCGCGCTTCACCAGATCGCCGATGACTTCCGCCGGCGTGCGCTCCTGGCCGGCGTACTCGAGTTCGAGCTTGCCCGCGGTCGATACGCCGAGCGCCGCCAGATCCGAGATGCGCGGCACCGCTTCGGGTTCCCCGAGTCGCAGCGCGCGGCGCACCGCGTTCGCGGCCAGCGTCTCGTAGTTGGCGATCGACATCCGCACCGAGACGCCCGAACTCTGGTTCACGTCGGCGCTCTTTCGCGCCTGCAGCGTCAGTTCCGCGACGAGCTGCTGCACGAAGTGTGGCACGTGCACTGCGACGCCGTCCAGCTGCGGCAGCTTCGCCTCCTGCAGCACGACGGCGAGTTCCAGTTCGCGCGTCGGCGGATAGTGGGTACGAACCTGTGCGGCGTAGCGATCCTTCAGCGGCGTGATGATCCGACCGCGACTGGTGTAGTCCTCCGGGTTCGCGCTCGCGACGATCAGCACGTCGAGCGGCAGCCGCACGCGGTAGCCCTTCACCTGCACGTCGCGCTCCTGCATCACGTTGAACAGGCCGACCTGCACCTTCTCCGTGAGATCGGGCAACTCGTTGATGCAGAAGATCCCGCGGTTGGCGCGCGGCAGCAGCCCGAAGTGGATGGTGAGTTCGTCGCCGAGCGAGCGTCCGGCAGCCACCCTCACGGGATCGACGTCGCCGATCAGATCGGCGGTCGAGACATCGGGCGTGGCGAGCTTCTCGACGTAGCGATCGTCGCGGTGTACCCAGGCAATCGGAGTCTCGTCGCCCTGCTCCACCGCGAGCTGGCGGGCGTACGCGGAAACCGGCGCGAACGGGTCGTCGTGGATCTCCGAGCCCGCGATGATCGGCAGCCACTCGTCGAGCAGCGCGGTCAGTTGGCGGATCATCCGCGTCTTCGCCTGGCCGCGTTCGCCGAGGAAGATCAGATCGTGACCGCAGAGCAGCGCATTCTCGACGGCGGGCACCACGGTGTCGTCGTAGCCGAGAATGCCGTTGAAGAGCGGGCGACCGGCGCGGATTCGTGCGAGCAGGTTGGTGCGCAGTTCTTCGCGCAGCGGTCGCGTGCGGATCCCGGCCTTGCGCAGGTCACCGAGCGTGCGCGGTGCCGGGGGACTCGAAGCCATGCGCTCTCCTTCGGGCTTGCGAGCCGAGCCTGGTGATCTCGCCGCTCGGCTTTGCCTCGCTACGCGGGAAGTGATCTTTGTGATCTCGCCGCTCGGCTTTGCCTCGCTACGCGGGAGGCGATCTTAGCGGCAATGGCGGGCGGCGGCGCAGCGGCTACGCGAGCAGTTCCTGGGCGTCGAAAGGCCCGACCTTCCGCAGCGTCTCGGTCACGTGCTTGATGATCGAGAGCACCGACGACTCGATCGAGTCGTTGTCGACGATCGGGATGTCGTGGCGGTCGGCCAGTTCGAGGAAGTGGTCCTGGATCTTCAGGATCGAGTCGAAGTGCTCGAGATAGCGATGCTCCGGCCGATGCGACATGCGGGCGCGCGATTCGAAGCGTGCGCGAAAGGAGCGCTCGTCGAGCGTCGCGACGACCAGGAAGATCACGTGCGCGCTCTCGGCGTAGGCCGCGAGATCGACGAGTCCCGGCACGATCGAAACGCCGTCGAGGATCTGGCTCGAATTCTCGGCGACGGCGCGATCCAGCATCGCACGCACGCCTACCGACACGATCGACGCCTGTGCGAGGAAACCGTCGATCACCGCATCGTCGCCACGACCGAGCGCGCGATGGGCATCGTAGGAGGACGCATGGATGGCGGGCATCAGCTCGGGCGAGAGCATGATGCGCATGATCTGGCGGATCGCGTCGGTGGAGAGCACGCGGTGGATGCCGAGCCGGTGTCCGACTTCGAGCGCGAGCGACGTCTTGCCCGCACCGGCGGCGCCGCCGAGTAGCAGGATCACCGGGCGATCCGGTTCCTGGAAGCGACGCCAGACGAGGTAGCGTTCCGCCGTGCGCGACCCGAAGCGGCGCTCGAGCGCCTGGAACGAAAGCCGGCGCAGTTCGCGGCGATCGATTTCGCGAACGCCACGCAGCGCGAGCTGGCCCTCGATCTCGCGCGCGACGTCGAAGGCGTCGTTCGGCTCGATCGCCGCCGCGTGCAGCGACTGCGACAGGAAGCCCTTCGAGAAGGGCGCCGCGCCCGTGGGAGTCGTCACGTGAATGGTGGGGCCGACGGGGGGACCCGCGACTTCCTCGGGCAGCGAGCGCTCGCGCAGCACTTCTTGCACGGCGCGGCCGAGGTCTTCGACCGTGACCGAGCCGCGCCCGCGCAAACGTTCGCGCACCGCGTTCGCGCTGGCGTAGGCGTCTTCGAAGGCGAGCCCACGCGCCATCAGCGAATGCACCAGGATCCCGCGCATGAACGGCCGCCGAACCGCGTCGTGCTCGATGTAGATGCGCTCGCGACCGCTCGTGGTCGCGTCGCCCCGCCTCGCTTGGGGCTTCATATGCGCAGCCTACCGCACGCGTTTGCGAGCGGGAACGGTCCGACCACAACAAATCCGCTGTGTTTCTGATTGACTTCCTGTCGCGCCCGCAGATAACGTCGGCACTGAGGACGTGTTTGGGGGTGTTCGGTCCGTGACTTCACCGTCTTCTTCGCTGCGTCCGTCATCCGCTCTCGCTGCGAGATCCGGCGCTCGCGCAATGCGTCTGTTTCGTACCGGTCAGGTGGTCCGGATCCTGGGCGTCTCGCGCCGCCAGCTTCAGTACTGGGCAGAGACGGACCTCGTCGCCCCTTCGGCTCGGACCCAGGGAGGGCACCACCGCTACACGTTCGAAGATCTCGTGGCGCTTCGCGCTGCGAGGCAATTGATCGACGCCGGCGTCTCGGTCCAGCGGATCCGTCACAGCATCGGCTCGCTCAAACGGATCCTTCCCGAGGTGCAGAGGCCGCTTTCCGAGTTGGTCCTGGTCGCGACGGGCGACCTCGTGCTGGTGCTGCATGAAGGCTCGACCTTCGAAGCCGTCTCCGGACAGGAGTGGATCTTCGAGGTGTCGAAGCTCCAGCGCGAAGTCGAGCAGGGACTGGGGCTCGAAGCGGAGGCGCGATCGGGTTCCTGAGTAGCGGAGGGAGGATCGTCATGCGCACCATCGCCATCGTGAACCAAAAGGGCGGCTGCGCCAAGACGACCACGGCCGTGAACCTCGCCGGCTGTCTCGTGATGGACGGAGCACGCGTGCTCGTGGTCGACATCGACCCGCAGGCGCATGCCAGCATCGCGCTCGGCATCGACCCGGAGTCGCTCGACGAGAACCTCTACGAAGTACTCGCCGAGGAGGAAGGCGTCGCGCGGCTGGCCGAAGTGATCGTGCCCGCCGGCGAGCGACTTCACGTGGCGCCATCGGGGATCGTGCTGTCGGCGCTCGAGCAGAAGCTCGCCCAGCAGCGCGCCGAATCGCGCACCGATCGGCTGGCGCGCGCGCTCGCGCAGCTTCCGGAACCCTACGACTACGTGCTGATCGATTGTCCGCCGAACGTGGGGCTGCTCACCTTCAACGCGCTGCGTGCGGCGCACGAAGTGATCGTGCCGGTCGAGGCGAGTCACTTCGCGTTGCACGGCGTCCACAAGCTGCTCGAAACGATCGCGCTGCTGGCCGAGCGGTTGCAAATTGCGCCCGATGTACGCATCCTCGCGACGCTCTATGACGGTCGCACGCGTTTCGCCCGCGAAACCCTCGCCGAGATCCGCACGCGCTTCGGCGACGCCTGCTTCGACACGGTGATCCGCAACAGCGTGAAGCTCCGCGAGGCCGCGCGCCGCGGGTTGCCCGTCGTGCGGATGGCGCCGTCCTCGAACGGGGCCGCCGATTACGCTGCACTCGCGACCGAAGTCGCCGCGCGCGCGCCTGCGCAGCTCGAGCAGATGGCGGAAACGGCGATCACCGCGCCGCCGCCGCGCGAGGTGGTGATCGAATACCGCGACCCCGGCGTCGCCGACGTGCGCATCGCGGGCGACTTCAACGGCTGGGTGCCCGATCGCGGCGTGTTGTCCTCGACGCACCAGGAGGGCGAGACGCGCGTGTGGCGCAAGGTGTTGCGACTCGCGCCGGGCACCTACGAGTACCGCTACGTGGTCGACGGCGAGTGGCGCGAGGATCCGGCCAATCCCGATCGCATAGCCACCGCAATGGGGCCGCCGAACTCACTGCTGGTGGTCCGCTAACAGGCGACCGTCGCCGCGCCGCGAGGGAAAGTCTTCGCAGCCGATCGAAGTTCATGAGGTTCCGATGCCGCACGATCTCGGCGACGTACTGCACTTCTTCGCGCCGGAGCTGACCGGCAGTGCTGCGGTGCCCACAGACGGGACGGACGAGGCGCTGCCGCTCGTCGGTGTGCCGTTCGCGAATGCCGACCCGGTGCGCGGGGCGCTGCTGTGGAACCTGGCGGTCGAAGCGGCCCGCCAGAACGCACGCGCTGCGCTGCTGGCGCCGCGTTCGCTGTGCGCGACACCCGCTTGGCCGCTGCCGGGTCGCGGACCGCTCGGCGCGTTGTCGATTCGCGCCGAGGCCGACGCGCCCGCGGAGCTGGCGCGCATCGCCGAAGAGTGGGTGCGTGGCGCCGCCGCACGCGATCGCGCGCTCGCGCTGGTGGCGCTCCCGGCATCGTATCTCGACAAGACGGCGGACGCAGAAGCGCTGCTCCGATGGACGTTGCTGATGGTGCGGCCCCACGAGGCGGAGGCGCACGACGCGTGGACCGCGCTCGAAGCGATCGCGACGCATTCGCGCAACGCTCGTATCGGCGTGACCGTCTTTGGCGTCCGGTCGATCGCAGAAGCCCGCGACTGCTTCGAACGGCTCGCCGCCGCCGCCGAGCAGCGGCTCGGCTGTACGCTGATCAGTTACGGACTGCTGGTCGACGACGTCCATCTCTCGCGCTCGATCGTCACCGGTCGGCCGATCGCGCTCGCGAGCGCCCACGCGGCATCGGCGCGTGCGCTTGCCGACGTCGCGGCGATGCTGCTCGAAGACGCGCATGGCGCCGCGGATGGCTGAAGCCGACGATGACCAGAGAGCGCTGCGTCGCGCACTTGCGCCGCACCTGGGCCAACTGGGAACGCCACTCGAAGTGATCGCCGAGGACGTGCTCGGCGAAGCAGACGGTGTGATCGATTGGGTGGCCGCCGCACCGGATGGTCGCGCATTCGTGGTGCTCGTCGCGAACGGCACCGGAAGCGCGGCACTGCTGCAAGCGGGTCTCGTGCAACGAGCCTGGGTGGAGGCGCGCATCGCCGACTGGCGCAAGCTGGCGCCGACGCTCGCCGTGCGGGAGGAGCCGCCCGCGCGCGCGCTGTTGATTGCTCGCGACTTCGACCGGGCCATGCGTATCGCGGCGCGGGAAGCAGCGGGCGCTGCGATCGTGCTGGCGCGATGGCGGATCGCCGGGGAAGCCGGGCAGGTCGAACTCGAATGCGTCGAGCCGGAGCGTCGCGTCGACCGCGCAGGACCTGCGCCCTCGCGTCGGCCCGCCTCGGTGTTCCGCACCGGGCTCCGCGAGGCCGACTTCGCCAACTGAGACGCCACGTGCGGTGCCTCTGCGCCACCTTGGTTGCGGAGGGGTGTGGCGCGCGCTGCCTCGCGCGCCAGGTCAATTGGGCTCGGTTCGCCGGTATCCGGAGCCTTCGGGGCCGTTTCCACGCGCCATCACTGACAATTCTGGTCAAAAAGTGACGTTTTTTGACACCTGTGCAGGGGCCGACGCCACTACCTCACCGGGGGCTGGATGCCTGCAGAGGTTCTGAGCAATCGGAACCCTGCGACGTGGAGCTGCATCATGAAGTGGGTGCGCCGCGGAACCTGGGGAAAGGGGAACGGACGGTATGGCCGCACCGACGCTGGCGAGCCCTGAGCTCGCTGCTTGTCCGGTAGCCGATGAGATCCTGGTCGAGCGGGTCCGCTCGGGCGAACAGGATGCCTTTGGCGAGCTCTATGAGCGCTACTTCGCACGCATCTTCCATTTCGTGGCACGTCGCTTACGAAATCGCGCGGACACCGAGGAGACTGTCCAAGAGGTCTTCGTCAACGTGTTCGCTTCAATCGACTCCTTCCGTGGTGAGGCGCCGTTTGGCGCTTGGGTCTTCGGACTCACGCGGCGCACGGTCGCCGGACGCTTCAAGAAGCGGATTCCCACTCTCGTCCCGCTCGGCGAAGACGATGCCGAGACCGGCTACCACGGCGTCGCCCGTGAGCCCGACCCGCTCGAGGCGTACGAGTATTCCGAGCGCTTGGCGCGTCTCGAGGGTGCCGTGTCGACCGACCTCTCCGACGAGCAGCGCCAGCTCTTTCAACTCCATCACATCGAAAACCGCTCGATCCAAGAGATCGCGCAGTTGCTATCGAAGAGCGAGGACGCGGTGAAGTCGCATCTCTACCGCGCCCGTAAGTTACTGCTGGCCAGCTAGGGCTGGATGGAGCCGATTCCAAAGCGCGCGAGGGCTCTGCTCTTGCGCGCTTTTTCTTGCCCGCTCTTTGCCGGCGGTAGACTGCGCCGATGACCGAACCCATTGCGTTGTGGACCACCGATGCCGAGGCGCCCGCAGACGCTCCGAGCCTGCGCGCGCGACGCTTCGAGTACTCGAGTCGCGGCGATCGCGTGCCGGGGCTGCTGTTGCTCCCCGCCGAAGGTCACGGGCCCTTCCCGCTCGTGCTGCTGCAGCATGGCGCCGGCGGTTCGAAGCATTCCGACTACCTCGACGCGGCGCGGCTGCCGTGGGTGCAGCGCGGAGTCGCGGTCGCGTCGATCGACTTCCCGCTCCACGGCGAGCGGAGTTCGGCGAAGCTGAGCGAGCAGCTGCTCGGCGTGGCGGCGAACACCGTGCGCGCGGCGCACGCGGACACGATCGCGCTCTGGAGCGAGTTCTCGCGACAATCGGTCGTCGATCTCGGACGCGCATTCGACGCGCTCGCCGAGTTCCCCGAACTCGATGCGCAGCGGGTCGCCTATGCGGGATTCAGCCTCGGAGCGATCCTCGGCGCGCTGTTCTGCCCGACCGATCCGCGCCCGCGTGCCGCTGCGCTCGCACTCGGCGGGGCGGGCATCGGCCCGCTGGACTTCGACCCGGCGGCGCGAATCGGAGCGTTCGCGCCGCGTCCGCTGCTCTTCGTGAACGCGACCCGCGACGAGCGGATCCCGCGCGCCGCCGCCGAAGCACTGCACGCTGCCGCGGGCGACCCGAAGGAGATCGCCTGGTTCGAATGCGGTCACGACGATCTGCCCGGCGCGGGCCTCAAGACGATGTGGAGCTTCCTCGCGAAGCACCTGAACGTCGCGTGACGGGCGCCGCGCTAGTCCCGCGTAGCGAGCCAACGGCGAGCGGCGAGGATCATGAGTTGCGCGCGAAGGTCGCGATCTGCGCGAGCAGCGCATCGCGGTGCGCACACATCGCGGCGTCGTTCGCTGCCTCGAGATTCAGCCGCACGACCGGCTCGGTATTCGAAGCGCGCACGTTGAACCACCATTCGGGATAGCGGACCAGCAGCCCATCGAGTTTGGAGATCTCCGCGTTGCCAGCGTGATCGGCTTCGAGCGCCGCGAGCAGCCCGGGAATGTCGGCGACGTGCTGGTTGAGCTCACCGCTCGCTACATAGCGTCGCAGCGGTCGCACCAGTTCCGAGAGCGGCTTGCCCGTTTCCGCGAGCACGTCGAGCAGCGCGACCAGCGCGGCCGTGCCGTCGTCGTGAACGAGTGTTGAGCTGAAGCGGAAGTAGAAGTGACCCGACAGCTCGCCCGCGAAGATCGCGCCGCTCTCGCGCATCTGCGCCTTGATGAAGGCGTGCCCCACCCGGCACATGCGGGGCGTGCCGCCCGCGGCCGCGATCGCCTCGGCCGTCGCGCGACTCGAGCGCAGATCGAAGAGAACGAGGCCCCTGCCACCGTGGCGGCGGAGCTGCGAAGCCGCGAGCAGGCCCGTGATCAGGTCCGCGCTGATCGGCTCGCCGGTTTCGTCGACGAACATCGCGCGGTCGCCATCGCCGTCGAATGCGACACCGAGTTGCGCACCGCTGCGCTTTACGGCGGCGATCAGATCTTCGAGGTTCTCGCGCTTCAGCGGGTCGGCTTCGTGATTCGGAAAGGTGCCGTCGGGCTCGAAGTAGAGCCGTTCAACGTCGAGCGGCAGTCCGGGCAGCAGCCGTTCGAGTCCCACCGACGCCATGCCGTTGCCACAGTCGATGACGATTCGCAGCTTCGGGCAACGGCCGCCGACGGAGCTCGCGTGGCGCACGTATGCGTCCCGGACGTCGGCACTGCGCATGGAGCCGCGCGGCGCACGGGCGACACCGGTCGCTTCGGCTGTGAGTTTCTCGATCTCCGGCAAGCCCGAGTCGCCGCCCACAGGGATCGCGTGCTCGCGGCAGATCTTGAGCCCGTTGTAGTGGGCGGGATTGTGCGACGCGGTGATCATCACGCCGCCGGCGAGCGCCATCTGGTCGACGGCGAAGTAGAGCATCGGCGTCGAGACCAGACCGATGTCGACGACCGATACGCCTTCGTCGTTGATGCCGCGCACGAGCGCTTCGGCGAGTTCGGGCGAGCTGCGACGCGCATCGCGACCCACCGCCAGCTCGACGCCTCCGAGCCAGCGCGCCACCGCCCGACCGATCCGGTAGACGGCTTCGGCGCGCAGCTCGCCCGGAACCACGCCGCGAATGTCGTATGCCTTGAAAATCGACATGGCGGCGCATTCTAGCCGCGACGCCCTGGGGCGCAGTCGGGCCGGTTGACCCCACCCAGTACGAGGGGCATTCTGGTAGTCGGGTTCCGCTCCAGCGGGAGAGACCACAGTGTTCGGCCTCGGAGCCACTGAACTTCTGATCATCCTTGCCATCGTCGTCGTGCTGTTTGGCGCGCGACGGCTTCCCGAGATCGGCTCTGGTCTCGGCAAGGCGATCAAGAACTTCAAGACCGGCATCTCGGGCAAGGACGAGATCGACGTGACGCCGACCAAACCCGATGAGGGTTCGGATCGCGGCGGTCCGCCGGCCTAGTTCACAGGCCGCGTCTCCACGACGAAGCGAGCGGCTTCGGGTGCGGGGGTCGCGAAGACCGCGTCGACCGCGAGGGACGCACCCGGCGCAAGCACTTGCGATGCGAGCTTGGCGGCGGAAGCGTCCGACTCCGCGCGCAAGCGCTGCGGATCTTCTTCGCGCAGCCGCTGGGTCGCGAGAGCCGCGCGCAGCGTCGTCTGGGCAGCGCCGATCGGTGCGCCCGCACGATCGAGCAGCGACACAGCGAGCGTCGCACCGATCGGCTGCGGATCTTTGGTCGGGTTGTGCACTTCGCCGGACACGACCCAGATCTCACCGACCGCGGCGTTCTCGATCTGCCGCGCACGCAGAGAACTCAACTCCAGCGCACCGAACGACACGACACCGAGAGGCGGCGCTGCCGCCGGTGCCACCGGCACGATGCTCGTCCAGGTCGCTAGCGCGACGAGCACGGCCAGCGCGATCCATGCGCCCCAGCGCAGCGCCGGCGGAAGATCGGAGCCGGGGACGATCGGCAGCACCTCGACGGCGCTGGCAGCGATCGCGACGTCACGAGCGGGCTCGCGCGGCTCCGGCACGGACACCTTCGCCATGACGCGTTCGATCGGCAGCGGCGTCGGCATCGCGGACCGCGCAGTCACCGGTGGCGTCGGATCCGGCGCGGGGCTCGAGAGCAGATCCCAACTCTCCGGATCGCCGAGTTCGGCGAAGGAACTCTCGTTCGGATCCGCGTTCGGAGGCGTCGGTGCTTGGCCGTTCGGCAGATCGAGCGACGCACCCGTGTCGCCGAGTTGCATCTCGTCCTCGAAGCGCCAGTCGCTCTCTTCCTCGAACTCCGCCGCGGCGGGATCGGGGGCGACCGGCGCGCGCACGGGGTGGACCGGCTGTGCGGTGCGACCATTCGCGTCTTCCTTGAGATCCCAGCAAGGTGCGGGCGCGGGCGGACGGGTTTGCGTCACGGCGGCTTCGGCCAGCTGGTGGACGACTTCCGGGGCAGGCGCGCCGCCGGGGTTCACGAAGAATGCGTGCTTGCAGCGCGAGCAGCGGACGCGCGCGCCGCCTGCCGGCAGTCGCTTCTCGTCCAGGCGAAAGCGCGTCTCGCAGCGCTCACAACTGAGGTTCAAGGGTGCCTCGATGCGGTCCGTGGGCCGTTGGGCCAAGGATGCTTTTGCTATAGGTGCACCGGCTGTTTGCGCCGGAACTACGTCGCGTCCGCTCGCGTTCGCTTCTGCCCAGGTTGGTTTCGGACGTGCCGGCGCACGTCTTTAGCCGCCAGCATTCCTGGCCCCGCCATGCGGTGCCGCATCCCCGGAATCGAGTGCCCCTTCTCTCGCTGCTAGATCGCCGGCTCGTCGTCGTCACCGGCAAGGGGGGCACCGGCAAGACCACCGTCGCGGCCGCGCTCGCGATCGCGGCGGCTTCGGCCGGCCGCCGCGTGCTGGTCGCTGAAGTCGGCCTCGACGAGCACATACCCGTGCTGCTCGCGCCCGGCACGAGCCCAGTCGGCTACGAAGGTCGCGACTTGCGCAAGCACCTGCGCGTGATGCGCATCGATCCCTACGAAGCGCTCGCCGAATACCTGGGGCTGCAGATCGGGTTGCGCGGTCTGGCGAGGCGGGTGCTCGGCAATCACTCGTTTCGGCAATTGATGGACGCCGCGCCCGGTTGGCGCGAGTTGATCACGCTCGGGAAGATCTGGCATCTCGAACAGATGAAACAGAAGGATGGGAAGCCGCGCTTCGATCTGATCGTGGTCGACGCGCCCGCGACCGGACACGGACTCACCTTCCTGGACGTGCCGCGCGTGGTGGGATCGGCGGTGCGCGCGGGCCCGTTGCGTCGCCACGCGGGCTGGGTCGAGGACATGGTCCGCGATCCCAAACGCACCGCGCTGCTGCCCGTCTCGCTGGCAGAAGAACTTCCGGCGCGCGAGACGGCGGAACTGGTCGCGCGTTTGCGCGATCAGGTGGGCGTCGCCGTCGACCGCGTGGTGGTGAACGCGGTGACTGCCGCGCCCTTCCCGCCCGGCCTCGACGACCTCGATGCGTGGCTCGCGCGTCTGCCCGCTGATCTCGTCGTGCCCGGCGCGCCGTCGCCGGGAACGCTGGCCGCGTGCGCGGCTCATCTGCGCGCGCGCCACGAACTGAACGCTCGCTGGATGCGGGTGCTCGCCGACACGACGAAGCTCGGACTCGTCGTGCTGCCGCGGATTGCGCGCGGTGTGCACGGTCCGGACGACCTGGCGCCGCTCGCGGAAGCGCTCGTTGCGCCGCCGCAAGGACCGCCGGCGTGAGCGCAGCGCAGGGTCCCATCGAGCTCGTGCGCGATCGTCGCATCATCGTGTGCGTCGGCACCGGGGGCGTCGGCAAGACCACGCTCGCCGCAAGCTTCGCGCTCGCAGGCGCACGCCTCGGGCGCCGCACCGCGGTGTTGACGATCGACCCGGCCCGCCGCCTCGCCGATGCACTCGGCATCGCCGAACTCGGCAATCAACCGACCGATCTCCCGCGCGAGCGCCTCGCCGCGCTGGGCGTGCCGCCGGAGGGACGACTCGCCGCGCTGATGCTGGACATGAAGCGAACCTTCGACGAACTGGTTGCGCGCTTCACCGATTCCGAGGAAGCACGCGAGCGCATCCTCGGCAACCGGATCTATCAGCACGTCTCCGATGCCCTCGCAGGCAGCGCCGAGTACTCGGCGATGGAGAAGGTCTTCGAGCTGTCGGAACGGCGCGACTTCGACCTGATCGTCGTCGACACGCCGCCCTCGCAGCACGCGCTCGACTTCCTCGAAGCGCCGCGACGGCTCGTCGAGTTCCTCGACAGTCGGCTCGTGCAGCTGCTGCTGCATCCGGCCTTCGCTGCGGGCCGCTTCGGCGTGCGGGTCTTCCAGCGCGGCAGCGAGCGCGTGCTGCGTCTCGTCGAGCGCGTGTCGGGCGTTGCGTTCCTGGAAGACATCTCCGAGTTCCTGCTCGCCTTCGAGGGGATGTCCGAGGGCTTCCGCGAGCGCGCGCGCGAGGTGCAGGCCCGACTCGTTGGACCCGATGCGGCGTTCGTGCTGGCGGCGTCACCGGCAACGCAGTCGACGCGCCACGCGCTCAGCATGCTGGAGCGACTCACCGCGGCCGGCGTGCCGCTCGCGGGCGTGGTGGTGAACCGCATTCACACTTGGCCAGGCGGCGATTCGACACCGGGCCGCGTTCCCACCGCAGATCGCGCATCCGAAGCGCAGCGCGCCCTCGCAGCCGCGTTCGCGAGTGCCGCGGGACCGGCGTTCCCCGCCGATGCAGCCGCGCGCGCTGCGCTGGCCGCGGCCGATGGCTACGCTGCGTTGGTGCGGGCGGACGCGGAGTCGACCGCGGAACTCACGGCGCGCGTCGCAAGGATGGGTGGCTTCGTGCGGCGTGTTCCCGAGCTCTCGGGCGACGTGCACGACCTCGAGGGCCTCGCGCGCGTGGCAGATTTGGTACTCGAGGCCGAGCCGAGCGGACGCGAGAACGGAGAGAACCGATGACGGATCGAGATCACGAACGAGGACCGAAGACCGCGCCGCCGCCGCGCAGCGCCGACGAGGCGATGGCGCGAGCGCGCCAACACGGACTCGCGGCGCTCGCGGAAAGCGCTCTCGCGTTGCGCGCACTCGTCGACGCCGCGTCGCTTGCAGCGACGGGTGCTCCCTCCGATGCGCACGCAGCGATTGTGGGCGCGAGCAGCTGGCTCGACCAGATCGCGGAGCAGCTGCAAGCCGGAGCCGGGCGTAGCGGAGCGCCGTGGCTCGATGCAGTGGCGCGCGTGCTGGACGCGGAGATCGAGCGCTGGGAGACGAGGGGTCGCGACGACCCTGAGGCGCGCGCCGTGCTGCGCGCCTTCCTCGGTGTGCGCGAGATCCTCTGGGAGTTCGGACTTCGCCCGGCCCACGGCAAGCGAAGCGAGCCCGAAGCGCGCGAGCCGTCCCAAGACGCGGGCCTGCGCCGTAGCGCGTCGCCGCGCGAGGAGACACCGCTCGATTCGCGTCGTGCGCGCGTTCCGCGGCCGTCCCCTCGCGTTCCGTCGGTCCGGATCGAGCGCGTCCCGGTGAAGGGCTGACCGGCCACGACCGTTTCGTTAGATTGCGCGCCCCCATCCGCAATCGAGGAACACGTCGCCGTGGAACCGTCGCCCCATTCGCAGCCCGGCGTGATCCTGATCAAGCGCTACGCGAACCGCAAGCTCTACAACACCGCGACGAGCCGCTACATCACGCTAAAGGGCATCGCCGAGCTGATCGAAGCCGGCGACGAAGTGCGTGTGATCGACAACGAGACTGGCGAGGACATCACCTCCGTCACGCTGTCGCAGATCCTGGTCGACACCGAGCGGACCAATCGACGCGTGCCTGGCACCGTTCTCTCCGATCTGATCCAGCGCAGTGGCGACGTGCTCTACAGCGCGCTGAAGCGCCGCGTTGGAGACGCGTCGGAAGGCTTCGAAGAGCTGCAGCGCAACATGAAGAAGCTGTTGTCACCGCGCGAGCTCGCCGCCGGCCAACGTCCCGATTGGATCGCGCTGTCGTCGCCGGACCTCGACCGCCTCGTGCAGCGCGCGCTCGAGCGCGTGCTGCGCGTCCTCGACTTGCCGCGTCGCTCGGATCTCGAAGCTTTGGAGCAGCGCCTCGACCGCGTGCTCGAGGAGCTCGGCGCGCGCCCGCACGAGAATGCGAAAGCGCCTGCCCCCGAGCGAACCGCGGCGGAATCCCGCGCATTCGAGCCGAGCGAGCACTAGCAGGCTGCTAGCGCCAGACGGAGGCGCGTTCGCGAACGCCCGCTTCCACCATCGACTGGATCTGCGAGCGCAGTTCCTCCGTCATGCGCCACACCAGGATCTCGTCGTCGGCGGCCGCAGGGCCAATCTCGGCGGTCTCGATCGGGGCGCCGAACGCAATCGACCACTTCGTCGGCAGTGGCACGATCCCGAGCGGCCCGAGGGCCGGAAAAGTGGGTGTCACCGGGATGAAGGGAAGCCCGAGCGCGCGAGCGGCCGTCTCCAGCTTGAAGAGCACCGGGTGCGCCTCTTCCGCCCCGACCACCGCGACCGGCACCAGCGGCACACCCAGTGCGAGTGCGGTCCGCACGACGCCACCACGGCCGAAGCGCTGCACGCGATAGCGCTGGCGAAAGACCTTGGTCGCTCCCTTCGCGCCTTCCGGAAATGCGATCACCGAGCGACCGCTGTCCAACAATCGCTCGGCGTTCTCCCGGCACGCGCGCACGCCGCCGTGGCGCGTGATCCACGGCTGCGCAAAAGGCAGCGTCGCTAGCCAATCCGCGACCAGGAAGCGCGCGCGCGGAGCAGCGGGCTGGTGTCTCTCGAGTGCACTCACGATCATCAGCGCGTCCCAAGGCAGCAGGCCCGCGTGATTCGCGACGAACAGACTCGGCCTTCCGCGCGGGACCTCGCCCGCCCCCGACACGCCAACGCGCCACCAGCGGTCGTAGAGCAGGTCGAGCCACGGCCGTGCGCTGGCGATCGCATCGGCATCCATGCCGAAGTCGTCGACGTCGGCGGAGAGATCGCGCATGCCTGCGGAAGCGAAGCGCCGCCGCAGCGATTCGTAGAGCGCCATCCAGTCGACGCCGTCCGAACGCGGAGGCGTGAAGCGCTCGCCGAGTCGATCGCGCAACGCATCGAGCGCATCGCTCAGCACGGGTGCGTGACCGGGTGCCGCGCCCGGCGCGCCGAGATCGCCGTCCTGCTCACTCACGCGCGAGATCCCCCGATGCGACGAAGGTGCCACCGCTTCGGCTTCGACGCGACTCATTCGATTCGGCGTCGCTGCGCACCCCGTGATTCACGAGTACATCTCCTAGCGGTATTGCCGCAGCCGGCGCGACGATAGGAACGAGATCCAGGATTCGCGCGACGTGTAGGCCGGTTCGCCGAAGGCCGCGTAGCCACGCTCGCCGTCGGCCACCCACGTCCATCGCAAGTAGTCGTAGAACGCAGCCGGCGGATCGCCGGTTGCCGCGCGAGCGGCCAGGTCGCGCAGACGATACAGGATCGGCGCCGGCAGGGGTGCGCTCGCAACACCGGAAAGACGCAGGATCTTCGAGAGCGACAGCGGTTCGGGAGCCACCACGTTGTAGACGCCGGGGTGGGCGTCCAGCACGGCTTGCTCGAAGGCATCGAGACAGTCTTCCTCGTGCACGAACTGGAGCAGCGGGTCGTAGCCGAGCAGCGTCGGCACGATGGGCCGCGCGAAGTGACGCACGACGCGGTCGAAATAGGTCGGTCCCATCAGCCATGCGCAGCGCAGCACCGTCACCTGCGCGTGCGGGTGTCGGCGCGCCCACTCCGCCAGCAACGCTTCCACCTGCACACGGTTCTTCACACAGTGGGCTTCGGGATGACCGTGCAGCGAATGAGACTCCGACAGATACTGCGGGTTGTCCGCGCGCGGCCCGTAGAGCATCGTGCTCGACGCGACCACGAGGCGCGGCACCTTCGCAGCCGAGCAGGCGTGTAGAAGCTGCAGCGTGCCGACCGTCTCGAGTTCGTGGTCCGTCTCGAGGTCCGGCGTCGGATCGCGGCGAAAGGCCGCGTGGAGCACCGCCTCGACGCGCTCGCGAGCGAAGATCTCGGCGAGCCGCGTGTGGGAAGCCGGATCGGTGAGGTCGACGCGCTCGAACGCGATCTTGCGTTCGAGGCGCTGCGGTCTTCGCAGGTCGATGCCCACCACGCGCAGCCGCGGCGCGCGCGTGGCGAGTCGCTCGGCGATGCGCTGACCGATGAACGTGCGCAGGCCGGTGACCGCGACAGTCGCAGGCGCGTTCACGAACGCTCCCTCCCGCGTCGCGATCCAGCGACGCTGCTGCCGGTCAGATACCATGCGCCTCGATGAGCGCCACCCGTCGCGTCGCGATCGTCGAAGACCGGCGCTTCACCGAGCACCGTTCTCCGATCGGTCATCCTGAGTGTCCTGAGCGACTCGCCGCCGTGGGGCGCGCGATCACAGAGCGTCGCAGCCAGCTGATTCCCATCGAGGCGCGGCCCTCGGACGAAGGCGAACTGGTCGCCGTACATGCCGCTGACCACCTCCGGCAGATCGCGGCCGCGGTGCGAATGGCGCCGATGCGACTCGATCCGGATACCTATGTATCGCGTGCGAGCTACGACGTTGCACGACTCGCCGCAGGAGCGACGATCGATGCTGCGCGCGCCGTCGCGCAGGGTCGGGCCGACGCGGCGTTCGCCGCCGTTCGCCCGCCCGGCCATCACGCGGAAGCGAGTCGCGCGATGGGATTCTGCCTGTTCAACAACATCGCCATCGCCGCCCAGGCGTTGCGACGCGACGGCGTAGAACGGCTACTGATCGTCGATTGGGATGTTCACCACGGCAACGGCACGCAGCATTGCTTCGAGGAAGATCGCGACCTGCTCTACTTCTCGACGCATCAGTTCCCGTTCTATCCCGGCTCCGGCGACTTCGTCGAAGCGGGACGCGGGGATGGCGTCGGCGCGACGGTGAACGTGCCGCTCCCACCCGGTTGCGGTGACGAGGACTACGTTGGCGTGCTGCGCCGGATTCTCGTGCCCGTCGCACTCGCGTTTCGCCCTGAACTCATTATGGTGTCGTGTGGCTTCGACGCGCACCACGATGATCCGCTGGCGTCGATGGAGCTCGGCCGCGCGGGCTTCGCGGAGATGACGCGCATCGTGCGCGCGCTCGCCGAGACGGTCTGCGGCGGTCGCCTGCTGTTCGTGCTCGAAGGCGGCTACGCCCCG
The DNA here is from genome assembly GCA_964353555.1 of uncultured Spirochaetales bacterium. GTDB lineage: Bacteria > Myxococcota_A > UBA9160 > UBA9160 > PR03 > PR03. Next base: position 20,076 of record CAYGWM010000017.1, on the reverse strand, counting down.
AGCGGCCTCTACGAAGGCACTTCGGCGGTGCTCGACGCTTTGCTCGACCCGGCCGCGCCACTTCTCGCGCAAGCGCCCGAGCCCGTGGCCGGCAGCACGCTCGCGCAGCTGATTCGCCGGGTCGCGGCCGTTCATCGCGATCGCTTCGCGGACCTCGGCGCCGCCTGATCCGCGCCGCGTTTTTCCCACGTCGCCATTTCGTATTTCGTCGCGTGCCGATCCACAAGATTTGGCGTGACAGGCGAAACATCGGCGAAAGCTCTGATTTGATTGATTTTTTTGCTTGCACTCCCGTGGGATGGGGAGTTATAAGGGTGGCGTTTCGTGGGATGAAGTGGGATTGAGTGGTTGTTCATTCAGTGGGGCCCACGACGCCAACCAAGTGGTTCGAGGCCCCCGATGTTCCGAGGCCGTTACATGCACACGATCGACGCAAAGGGTCGCGTGAGTCTGCCGGCGGAGTTGCGAGTGGAACTGCAGCGGCGAAGTGACAACGCTCCGTTTCTCTCCAACATGCCGGACCATCTGGCGCTCTACCCGCATGAAGACTGGCTCGCCTACGAAGAGAGTCTGTTCTCGACCGATCCGTTCCTGCCCGAGGCGCAGGATCTCCAGCTGTTCATGTTATCAGGCGCGTCGCTCTGCGCAGCCGACGGCCAGGGTCGAATTCTGATCCCGCCCGCGCTTCGCGAACACGCGCACCTGGACAAGGACGTCGTGATCGCGGGCGCCGGCACGCATATCAAGATCTGGGACCGCGCGCGCTTCGACGAGGTCATCGCGCGCACGCAAGGCAATTTCCGGGAGATTCAAACGGTCGTCTCGAACGCCGCGCGAACCCCGAAGCAAGGGATTTAGGGGGAGAGGTTCGACACGCTGGGGGGATCGGAGACAGCAATGTCTCCGATCGAGAGGGGGTGTTCTCGGAGCCCCAACATGGAATGCGGGGAGAAAAGGGGGGTTCGAACCGCATTCTCAGGGGCTCCGAGGCACCCCTTTTTTCTCGGCGGCGGATGCCGTCGAGAAGGCAGCTGGAGACTTCGCACATGGCCGGCTCCTTCCACCACCGGCCCGTTCTACTCTGCGAAAGCCTCGACGGGCTCGCCCTCCGACCGGGCCACCACGTGGTGGATGGGACGGTCGGCGGTGGTGGTCACGCCGAGGCGATTCTCCGGCTGATCGGTCCTACCGGCACTTTGCTTGGACTCGACGTCGATGGGGAGGCGCTCGCGGCCGCTGCCGCGCGGCTCGCTCCCGCCGGCGACCGCGTCCATCTCGAACAAGCGTCATTTCGCGAGCTTCGGAGCGTACTCCAAAAGCTCGAGTGGGCGCGGGTCGACGCGGTGTTGCTCGATCTCGGTGTCTCCTCCCGACAGCTCGATGCCCCAGAACGGGGCTTTCGTTTTTCCGAGGAAACGGCGGACGTGACGCCGCTCGACATGCGCATGGACCAACGTCTTCCGGCCACCGCCGCCGATCTGTTGTCGAGCGCCAGCGCGGCAGAGATCGAACGATGGCTGCGCGAATACGGAGAGCTGCCCGGAGCACACCGATTGGCCCGCGCCATCGACGAGACGCGTCGCCATGCCCCGCTCCGCACCGTGCGCGACCTGCTGCGCGTCATCGAACACGCCCGGGTCGGCGGCGGGCGCCGTCACCATCCTGCGACGTTGGTATTCCAAGCGCTGCGAATCGCCGTGAACGACGAACTCGGCGCACTCGCCGACGCGATCGACGCGGCCATGGATGCGCTGGTGCCCGGCGGTCGCCTCGTCGTGCTCTCGTATCACTCGTTGGAAGACCGGCTCGTGAAGCAACGCCTGCGCGCGGAAGCGCGCGGTTGCGTCTGCCCGCCCCGCCAACCCGTCTGCACCTGCGGCCGAAAGCCGCGCGTGCGCATCGTCACGCCGCGCGCCGTGCAAGCCAGCGCCGAGGAGCTGCGCGAAAACCCGCGCGCCCGCTCGGTCCGACTTCGCGTCGCCGAGCGATTACCGGAGGCAGCCTGATGGACACCCGAAAGACGACTGGCAGGGACTTGCGATCGCGACCCGCCGCTCCGTCGCGGCGCCAGCGGGCGCGCGTAGGACCGCGGACGCGCGGCCGCGGGCCTCGCGGCGTTCCGCCCATCGCCACCGGCCAGGATCTGTCGGCGCCCGAGCTGCGCCGCGAACGCCGTTCCGTCCCGCGCAGCGCGTGGGTTGCGATCGCCGCCGGCGGTCTCGCCGCCGCGCTGGTACTGGTGCAGCTCCGAACCGAGTCGATCGATCTGCGCTACCGACTCGCGAGTTCCATGCAGAACGAGCAGCTGCTGCTCGAAGAGCAGCGCCGACTCACCGTCGAGCAGCAACAGCTGCGGCATCCGGTGCGACTGGCCGCCCTCGGGCGTTCGCTCGGTCTCGCGCGACCCGAATGGGTGAGTGCGCTGGCGCAGCCGCCTTCCGCGCCCGCAGGCGGACCTCCGTGAGAGCCGCCGACCTCCGACCGCTGCGCGTGCGGCTGCGCATCGCCGAGACGGTGGTGCTCGCCGCGTTTCTCGCGCTCACGGTTCGAGCGGCACATCTGACACTGTACGCCGAGCGCGGCGAGCAGCGCGGCGTGAGTCAGCTCGACACCGCGCTCTCACTGCCGCCCGAACGGGGTCGCATCGTCGACCGGCAGGGCAACGAACTCGCGCTCACCGTCGCGGTGCCCGCGGTGTACGGCGTGCCGCCCGCCGTGCAGGATCCGGCGGCGACCGCCGCCGAGGTCGCCCGTATCCTCGGTACCGACGCGAAGCGTGCACTAGAGCGACTCTCGCAGCGCCGCTCTTTCGTCTACATCGAGCGCTGGGTCGACCCCAAGCGCGTCGAAGTGCTGATGGCGCGAGGACTCCCCGGGATCGGAATCGTCGAAGAGCCGCGTCGCGCGTATCCGTTCGGCGCGCTCGCCGCGAGTCTCGTCGGCTTCTCGAACATGGACGGCGCGGGCGTACGCGGCATCGAGCAGCAGGAGAATAAGTGGCTGCTCGGGCAGCCGCGCCGCGTTGCGGTCGAGCGCGACGCGCGAGGACAACTGCTGCTCGGGCCCGGACTCGAGCGCAACACGACGGTCGGTGGCGACGTCGAGCTCACCATCGACATCGCGATGCAGGCCGAGACCGAGCAGGCACTCGCCGACGGCATTGCGTCGGCGAAGGCGCGCGGTGGTTTTGTCGTCGCGATCGATCCGCGCAGCGGCGAAGTGCTCGCGCTCGCCGAACAGCCGCGCTTCGACCCGAACGACTTCCGGCACCTCTCCTTCCCCGACACACGCGCGCGTAACTTCACCGACGCCGTCGAGCCGGGATCCACCTTCAAGACCTTCTTGATCGCCGCGGCAGTCGATGCCGGCGTCGTGCGACCGACCGACGTCTTCGACCTGCGCGGTGGTCTCTACGTCCCGGGCAAGCAGATCAAGGACCTCCACCCGCGGCCTTCGCTCGACGTCGCGGGCATCCTTCGCCATTCGAGCAACGTGGGCGCCGTGAAGATCGGACAGAGGCTCGGACCGCAGCGCCACTACGAAACGCTCCGGCGTTTCGGCTTCGGGGAGCGCTCCGGCAGCGGTTTTCCGGACGAGTCGAGCGGGATCCTTCGCAGCTACACGCGCTGGCGACCGGTCGATGCGGCAACGGTCGCATTCGGCCAGGGCGTCAGCGTCACCGCGCTGCAGCTCGCAGCCGCTACGGCCGCACTCGGCAACGAAGGCGTCTGGAGAAAGCCGCAGATCGTACGCGGACGCCGGCGGCCGGGCGGCAAGTGGGAGGCGACGCCAGCGGCCGAAGCCCGTCGCGCGGTGTCACCCGAGACGGCCGCTGCGATGCGCGCGATGATGGAAGGCGTGGTCAGCGGCGAAGGCGGCACCGGTAAGCGTGCGCAACTTCGCGGCGTACGGGTCGGCGGCAAGACCGGGACCGCGCAGAAGCTCAACGGCGGGCACTACGCAAACGACAAGTACGTCGCGTGGTTCATCGGTCTGGCGCCGATCGAAGCGCCGCGCGTCGCGATCGCGGTGGGCATCGACGAGCCCCGCGGCGTCCACACGGGCGGCGCCGTCGCGGCGCCTGTATTCGCTCGCGTTGCCGGCGCCCTGCTGACGCAGCTCGGCATTCCCACCGAGCCGCTGCTCCCGCCCACACCGACGACGCGCACCGCCACCACCGCTCCGACTGCGAAGCCGGACTCGCAGCCGCAACGCAACGCCAACGCGAACGCAGTCGACGAGAAACTCGGCGAATCCGTGGTCCAGCAAGAGGGGCGCCTGCTCGTCCCCGATCTGCACGGACTCACCGTGGCCGAGGTGAAACGCATCGTGTCCCAAGCACCCGTCGAGCTCGAAGTATTCGGTCGTGGTCGCGCGGTGGCGCAAGAGCCCGATCCCGGTACGGTGATCTCGGACGGACGCACCCGGCTGCGGGTGCGCTTTACCGAGCCCGGAGGAGAGGGCTGATGCGCCTGGCCGCGCTGCTAGCGGGCCTGCCTCCCGAACGGGGCGTTCTGCGCATCGAGGGCGAGCACGAGGACGATACGCCGATCCGTGGCATTGCAATCGACTCCCGCGCCGTCGTGCCCGGTGACCTCTTCGTCGCGCTGCGCGGCTCGGCGGTCGACGGCCACGAGCATCTGCAGCAGGCAATCGACCGCGGCGCCGCCGCCGTCGTCGTCGAGCGCATCCCGGCCGGCATCGACCTGCGCGGGCGCCCCGCCGTCGCAGTACGCGACGCACGCCAGAGCCTCGCTCCGCTCTCCGCGCTCTTCTTCGGCCATCCGTCCGAAGAGCTGTCTCTGATCGGCGTCACTGGAACCAATGGGAAGACCAGCACCACGTACCTGTTGGAATCGATCCTTGGTGCCGCCGGGCGTCGTCCCGGGCTGATCGGTACGGTCGAAGTGCGCTACGCCGGCGAGCATCTACGCTCGGTGAACACGACTCCCGAGAGCCTCGAACTCCAACGCTTGCTGCGCGCGATGCGAACCCGCGGCATCGACGCCGTCGCGATGGAGGTCTCGTCGCACGCGCTGGCGATCGGACGCACGGATGGCTGCCGCTTCGAAGCCGCCGCGTTCACCAACGTCACGCAGGACCACCTCGACTTCCATGAGACGATGGAGGCATATCGCCTCGCGAAGACGCGGCTATTCCGGGAACACCTACGGCCGGGAGCGGCGGCGGTGGTGAATCTCGACGATCCCGCTGCCGCCGAGTTCCTCGCCGCCGCGCGCGACGGCGGCGGCCGACCGATTTGTGTGGCGCGCAAACCCGGACCGGGCGTCGACGTGGCGGCGCCAGAAGCGCACGTAGACCTCGGCGGTACGCGCGTGCGGCTGCGCTTGCCGTCGGGCCCGCTCGAAGTCGCGCTGCCGCTGCTCGGCGACTTCAACGTCGAGAATCTGCTGGTGGCGGTCGGTGTCGCGGTCGGCCTCGATATCCCCGCTTCGGCGATCGCAACTGGCGTCGAGTCGTGCCCGCAGGTGCCGGGTCGCGTCGAGCGCGTCGACGCGGGCCTCGCCGAGACGCCGACCGTCCTCGTCGACTACGCGCACACGCCCGATGCCGTCGACAAGTTGCTGCGCACGGTGCGCCCGATGGCCCGCGGGCGGCTGATCACGGTGTTCGGCTGCGGTGGCGATCGCGACCGCACCAAGCGTGCGCCGATGGCCGAAGCGGTCGCGCGCTGGAGCGACCGCGCCATCGCAACCAGTGACAATCCGCGCAGCGAAGATCCCGAGGCGATCCTCACCGACGTCGAGCTCGGCCTGCGGCGGCTGCGCCGCGTCGAACCCGCCGACCTCGACGGCGTCGACGCGTCCTATGCGTGCCTGGCCGATCGGCGCGCGGCGATCCAGCTGGCGATCGGGATCGCGCGCGGAATCGACACCGTGGTGATCGCCGGCAAGGGCCACGAGGACTACCAGATCGTCGGCCGCGAGCGACTTCCGTTCGACGACCGCATCGAAGCGCGTCGCGCGCTCGCCGGGAGGCTCCGAACCCGATGACCAGGGGGAGTTCGCGGTGAGCGCTCGCCTCGGCATCGATGATGTCGTCCGCTGGAGTTGCGGCACCCTGCTCGCGGGCGATGCGCGCCGTGAGTGCCGCGGCGTCAGCATCGACTCGCGACGCGTCGAGCCGGGCTCCCTGTTCATCGCGATCCGCGGTCCGAACCACGACGCCCACGCGTTCCTGCAGGACGCCGCGAACGCCGGCGCCGCATGTCTGCTCGTCGAAGCCGGCGCTGCGATTCCCGGCGCCGTGCGCGCGCGCTGCGCGATCGTCGCGGTCGGCGATACGACCCGCGCGCTCGGACTGCTCGCGGCGGGCCATCGCGCGACCTTCCGAGGCCCCGTCGTCGCGATCACCGGCAGCAACGGCAAGACCACGACCAAGGAGATGTGCGCAGCGATCCTCGCGGTGCGCGCGCCCTGCCTGAAGACCGAGGGCAACCTCAACAACCAGTACGGACTCCCGCTCACGCTGTTGCGGCGCGACGAATCGCAGCGCGCCGCGGTGGTCGAGATCGGCATGAATCACGCCGGCGAGACCGCGCCGCTCGCGGCAATCGCCAGGCCCACCGTCGGCCTGATCACCAACGTCGGCACCGCGCACATCGAGAATCTGGGCTCGCAGGACGCGATCGCGCGCGAAAAGGGAGCGCTCTTCGAGGCGCTCGGCGAGGACGCCGTCGCGGTCGCGAACTTCGACGACCCGCGCGTCGTCGCGCAGCTCGCGCGCACCAAGGCGCGCGCGGTCACCTTCGGGCGCGAGATCGGCGCCGATGTGCGCGCTGAACATGTCGTCGCGCTCGGCGAGCGCGGCTGTGCGTTCGAGCTGATCGCGCCGGCGGGACGCGCGTCGGTGCGCGTCGCCGGCATCGGACAGATCCCCGTGCTGAATGCACTCGCCGCGGCCACTGCGGCGCTCGCGGCGGGCGCGACGCTCGACGACGTCGGGGCCGGCCTCGAAGACTACCGGCCTCCCAGCGGTCGCCTGGAACCGGTGGCGCTGCCGCGCAACGTGATCCTGCTGAACGACACCTACAACGCCAACCCCCAGTCGATGGAAGTCGCGCTGCGATCTCTCGCCGAACTGAAGGGTTCGAGCCGCGGCCTCGCGGTACTCGGCGACATGGGCGAACTCGGCGACACCGCGCAGGGCGCGCACCGCGAAGCCGGTCGCCTCGCCGCCGAACTGGGCATCGACTTCGTGTTTGCCCTCGGCGAGCACGCGGGCGACGTCGTGGCCGGCGCCGTCGCGGGCGGCCTTCCGCGCGAGCGCGCGATCGCCGGCAGCGACCACGACGATCTCGCGAGCCGCGTGCGCGCAGTGCTGCGCGGCAGCGACTGGGTGCTGGTGAAGGGCTCGCGCTCGATGAAAATGGAGCGCGTCGTGCAGGCGCTCTCGCAGAACGGATCCGCGTCCGCGGCCGAGGCGGAGCCCTAGATGCTCTACCACCTGCTCTACTCGATGTCGTCGGAGATTCCCGGACTCAACGTGGTCCGCTACGTCACGTTCCGCACTGCGGCGGCCTCGCTCACGGCGCTCTTCATCGCGTTCCTCGTCGGCCCGACACTGATCCGATCGCTCGCCCGACTGCGCGCGGGGCAACCGATCCGCCAGATCGGTCCTGCGCATCAATCGAAGGCCGGCACACCGACGATGGGCGGCCTGTTGATCCTGCTCTCGCTGCTGATCTCGGTGCTGCTCTGGGCGAATCTGGAGAACCGCCTGGTCTGGATCGTCGTCGGCGTGACGATCGGCTACGGAACGCTGGGCTTCCTCGACGACTACCAGAAGGTCACGAAGAAGCGGAACGAGGCGGGCCTCTCGGCGCGCGCGAAGATCCTCGGGCAGGTCGTCATCGCCACCGCGGTGGCGATCGCGATCTACACCGATCCGAGCTTCGATCGCGAGCTGTCGGTTCCGTTTTTCAAGGACTTCACGCCCAACCTCGGCATCCTCTACATCCCGCTCGCGGTGATCGTGATCGTCGGCGCCAGCAACGGCGTGAATCTCACCGACGGCCTCGACGGCCTCGCGATCGGCCCGGTGATGATTGCCGCCGGCACGTTCTTGTTGCTCTCCTACGCCGCCGGGCACGTGAAGATCGCGGACTATCTCGCGATCAAGTACGTCGCCGGCGCGGACCAGCTCCCGATCTTCTGCGGCGCAATGGTTGGCGGCGGTCTCGCGTTCCTGTGGTTCAACGCCTATCCAGCGAACCTCTTCATGGGCGACGTCGGTTCGCTCGCGCTCGGCGGCGCGCTCGGCACGATCGCGGTGTTGATCCGCCAGGAGATCCTGCTCGGTGTCGTCGGCGGCATCTTCGTGATCGAGACACTCTCGGTGATGATCCAGGTGAGCTGGTTTCGGCTGACTGGGAAGCGCGTCTTCCTGATGGCGCCGATCCACCACCACTTCGAGAAGATGGGCTGGCACGAGCAGACGATCGTGATCCGCTTCTGGATCATCTCCGCGATCCTCGGCCTGGTTGCCCTCTCCTCGCTGAAGCTGCGCTGATGCTAGACGTCACCGGGCAGCGCGTACTGGTGCTCGGTCTCGGCCGCTCCGGTCGCAGCGCGGCCCGGTTCCTGGCTGCCCGCGGGGCCGACGTCGTCGCGGCCGATGAGCGTGCACCCGAGCTGATCGAAGAACTCGACGCGCTGCGTGGTCACGTGGAACTTCGCCTCGGCGAGCCGTTCCCGGATCCCAGCGCATTCGATCTGGTGGTGCCGAGCCCGGGCGTGCCGGCTGTGCGCTTCGCGTCGGCGCGGCGCGCACTCGGCGACGTCGAGCTCGCGTTCCGCTCGCTGACGGTTCCGGTGATCGCGATCACCGGAACGAACGGCAAGACAACCACCACCGAACTGTGTTCACGCATGCTGTTGGCTGCGGGCCTGCGCGCGGAGGCAGCCGGCAACATCGGGCGCCCTGCGCTCGAACTGGTGGGACGCCCGCTCGACGTCGCGGTGCTCGAAGTCTCATCGTTCCAGCTCGAAGCCGTCGACGCGTTCCGACCGCGGGCCGCGGTGATCCTGAACATCACGCCCGATCACCTCGACCGGCACGGCGACTTCGCGGGCTACGTTGCGGCCAAAGCGCGCATCGTCGCGCGGCAGCAGCGTGAGGACGTCGCGATCGCCTGCGCCGACGACGATGCGGCGCGCGGCATTGCAGAGCAGAGTCGCGGCCACACATGGCTGTTCTCGGCGCGCAACGCGGTCGAACACGGCGCGTTCTGGGATGCCGGCTGCGCGGTGTTTCGCGACGGCGCGGAGACGCAGCGCATCGTGCTCGAGGCGCTCGAGAGCGCGGACGCTGCGCCGCCGGTGGAAGACGTGCTCGCCGCGCTGCTCGCGTGCCGGGCCGTCGGCGCCGACGTCGCGAAGGCCGCTACCGCGCTGCAGGGTTTCACGCCGCCGCCACATCGGCGCGAGGTCGTGGCGCGCTTCGGCGGCGTCGCGTTCGTGAACGACTCGAAGGCCACGAATCCCGACGCTGCGCGTCTCGCACTCGAATCACTCACGGGGCCCGCGGTCTGGATCGCTGGCGGCCGCAACAAGGGCGTCGATCTGCGCCCGCTCGCCGATCTCGCGGTGAAGCGCGCGCGCGCCGTGGTGCTGATCGGCGAAGCGGCCGGTGCGATCGAAGCCGCCATCGCCGGGCGTCTGCCAGTGCGCCGCGCGCCCTGCATCGAGGATGCCGTCGCAATCGCAGCGGAAGTGGCGCGCGCCGGTGACGTGGTGCTGCTCTCGCCGGCGTGCGCGAGCTTCGACCAGTTCCGCAACTACGAAGATCGCGGCGAACGCTTCGGCAAAGCCGCGCGCGCATGGATCGCAGCGCAGGGGGAAAACACGTGACGAGTGAGACCGCGGGCAGACTGCTGCCGCAGACGGGTTCCGTATTGATCGTGACGGCGCTGCTCGCAACGATCGGCATCGTGATGGTCTACAGCGCAACGGCGCCCTTCGCGCCCGGCGAGTTCGTGCCGCCGCATTTCGTGCGCCAGCTCGCGGGTCTCGCGATCGGGCTGATTCTCGCGTTCGCGGCGAGTCGGATGACGCCCGAGCGCTGGAAGCGAATCGCGTTGCCGCTGTGGGGCGCGGCCATCGTGATGCTCGTGCTCGTCCCGCTGGTCGGTGACAAGGTGAACGGCTCGCGCCGCTGGCTGACGGTTCCGGGTCTCGGCTTCCAGTTCCAACCGAGCGAGTTTGCGCGCTGGGTGACGCTAGTGGCGGCCGTGACGATGCTCGCCAGTCGCGATCAAGTTGCGCGCCGCGCCTGGACCGGGACGCTCGGCGTACTCGCGCTCGCAGCGGTCCCCGCCGGCCTGATCTTCATCGAGCCCGATACCGGCAGCGCCATCGTGTTGCTCGGCCTCGTCGCGTTGCTGCTCTTCGTCGCCGGCGCGCCGCTGCGGATCTTCGCGATCCCGGGCGCGCTGCTCGGCGCCGCACTCGCAGTCGCGGTCCAGTTCCGTCCCTACGTCTGGGACCGCATCCTCGCCTTCCGCGATCCGTGGGCGCACGCGGACGACCAGGGCTTCCAGCTCGTGCAGTCGTTCGTCGCTTTCGCGCGTGGCGGCCTCTTCGGCGTCGGGCTGGGCGACGGTCGTCAGAAGCTCTACTACCTGCCCGAAGCGCACACCGACTTCGTGCTCTCGGTGCTCGCCGAAGAGCTGGGCTTGGTCGGTGTCGCATTCGTGATTGGCGCATTCGCGGCTCTGCTGATCGCCGGCTGCCGCATTGCGCTGCGATCGCGCGATCGTTTCAACTTTCTGATGGCCGCGGGGATGACTGCATTGCTCACGGTGCCCGCAGCCCTGAACGCCGCGGTCGTGATGGGGATGGTGCCGCCGAAGGGCATCGCGATGCCGTTCCTCTCGTACGGACGCACGTCGCTGCTCGTGAGCTTCATCGCGGTCGGCACACTGGTCGGAATCGGGCGACGCGAAGCGCAAACCAAGGAACCCGTCGCTGCCGGCGGCGACTCGTGGCGGTCATGGAGTCCGTGAACAAACGCGTCGAACCGCTCGCCGCTGGCCGGCGACTCGCCAACCCGAGTCAGGGGACTTGGGTGGTGGCGGGCGGCGGGACCGGCGGCCACGTGACGATGGCGCTCGCGCTCGGAGAAGAGATCGCGCGGCGCGGCGACGACGTGCTCTTCGTCGGCTCGGAGCGCGGGCTCGAAGCGAAGCTGGTGCCGCAGGCCGGCTTCGAATTGGTAAAGCTGCCCGCGCAGCCGCTGCTCGGCCGGCCGCTACTCGCGCGCGCGGCAGGCGCGCTCGCGCTCGCCGGCGCGTCCGCACAGGCGCTCGCGTTGCTGCGACGGCGCCGCGTCCCGCTGGTGATTTCGGTGGGCGGCTACGCGTCTGCGCCTGCCGCCGCGGCCGCCGTGCTCGCGCGCGTTCCGCTGGTACTGGTCGAGCCAAACGCAGTTCCGGGTCGCACGAATCGCGCGATGGCGCGCTTTGCCGCGCGCGTCTTCACCGCGTTCGAGGCGGCCGCTCCGCCGTTCGTCGCGACGCTCGGGCCCGGGCGCGTGCTCTCGCTCGGCGCGCCGCTGCGCCGCGAACTACTCGACGCCTTCGCGAACGCAGCGACGAGGCGAAGACCGGCGGCGCCGTTCCGCGTGCTGGTCGTCGGCGGCAGCCAGGGCGCGCACCAGCTCAACGAAGGGATGCTCGAAGCACTCCGCTACCTAGACACCGCCCGCTTCGAGTTCTTCCATCAAACCGGCGCAGCAGATCGCGAGCGCGTGGCCGCGGGTTACGCGCGCGCCGGCTTCAACGCAGAGGTGGTCGATTTCGACTCGAAGCTGCCCGCACGCTATCGCTGGGCAGACGTCGGCGTGTGTCGGGCGGGTGCGCTCACGGTCGCGGAACTCGCGCTGGCGGGCTTGCCCTCGCTGCTCGTTCCGTACCCGCATGCCGCCGACGACCACCAGCGCGCCAACGCGCGTGCGCTGGCAGAGGCCGGCGCGGCGCGCGTGCTCGATCCCTCCAGCTTCGACGGCAAGCAGTTGGCCGACGCGCTCTCGGCGCTCTGCGAGCGGCCAGAGACACTGCTGCAGATGGGCGCGATCGCGCATTCTCTTGCGCGGCCGGACGCCGCCGCGCAGATCCTCGATAGCTGCCATCAACTATTGAACGAGTCGCGGGGCCCCAACCCGCGACCCGGAGCCGCAGCGACATCCTCTGCCCCTGAGGGATCGATGCGAAGAGGGGGGCGCTGATGTTCCGCCGCATCCAGCGCGTTCATTTCGTCGGCATCGGCGGCATCGGCATGTGCGGCATCGCCGAGTTGCTCGCCGGTCAGGGCTATCGCGTGACGGGTTCCGACCTGAAAGAAGGCCCGACCGTCGCGCGACTGCGCTCGCTTGGTGTCGAAGTGAGCGTCGGCCACGCGAGCGATCATGTCGGCGACGCCGACGTCGTCGTCTACTCGTCCGCAGTGCGGCCGCACAATCCCGAGTTGGTCGAGGCGGAACGCCGCAAGATCCCGGTGATCCCGCGCGCCGAGATGCTCGCCGAGCTGATGCGGCTCAAGGACGGCGTCGCCGTCGGCGGCAGCCACGGCAAGACGACGACCACCTCGCTGATCGCGCACGTGTTGCACGTCGCCGGATTGGATCCGACCGCCGTGATCGGCGGTCGCGTGCTGTCGACCTCGGAACGCACTGGGGCACGCCTCGGCGCGGGCCCCCTGCTCGTCGCGGAGGCGGACGAGAGCGACGGTTCGTTCCTGCGGCTCGCGCCGATCATCGCGGTCGTCACCAATATCGATCCCGAGCACCTCGATCACTACGGGAGCGTCGACGCACTGCACGAAGCATTCGTGTCGTTCGCGAATCGGGTACCTTTTTGGGGGTTGTCGGTACTCTGCCTCGATCACCCTGGCGTGCAGGCGCTGCTGCCGCGCATGACCCGTCGCACTGTCACCTACGGATTCTCGCCGCAGGCCGACCTCGTCGCCAGCGAACTCGAACTCGATGCGGGCGGCACTTCGTTCGCGGTCCGACACCGCGGCGAACCGCTCGGCCGCGCCTGCGTTCCGCTGGCCGGCGAGCACAACGTCCAGAACGCGCTCGCGACACTCGCCGTCGCGCTCGAACTCGATGTCTCGTTCGCCGTCGCCGTCGCCGCGCTGGCGACGTTCCCGGGAATCGAGCGGCGCTTCGAGCACAAGGGCGAGGCACGCGGGGTACGCGTCGTCGACGACTACGGCCATCACCCCGCCGAGATCCGCGCGACGCTTGCCGCCGCGCGCCAGGTCCACAGCGGTCGCGTGGTGGTCGTGTTCCAGCCGCATCGCTACTCGCGCACGCAACTGCTCTTCGAAGATTTCGCCACCGCGTTCCACCAAGCCGACCTGCTGGTGCTGACCGAGATCTACGCGGCCGGCGAAGACAAGATCCCCGGCGTCGAGAGCGCACGACTCGCCGAAGCGATCCGCGCCCACGGCCAGCGCGACGTGCGTTTCGTCGCCAACGTCGACGCGGTCCCGGCGGCGCTCGTGCCCGACCTCACGGCCGGCGACCTGGTGATCACGCTCGGCGCCGGCAACGTGTCGGCGCTCGGCCCGAGGCTGCTACAGGCATTGGGAGAGACGGTGGAATGATCGCAGCGGAGGCGCGCACGGCACTGCGGAATCTCCTCGCCGAGCGCGTGCGCTTCAATGCGCTGCTCGGCCGCTTCACGTCGCTCGGCGTGGGCGGACCGGCCGATGCGCTGGCGGTTCCAGAGACGGCCGAAGAAGTCGAGGCGCTGGTGAAGCTGTGCGCCGAGCACGACGTCCCGCTCCACGTGTTCGGCGGCGGCTTCAACACGCTGGTGCTCGACGGCGGCATCGAGGGCGTCGCGATGCGCACGCAGCGACTGCGCGAGATCGAGGTCTCCCGTGGCGGTTTGCTGTACGCCGAGGCGGGCGTTTCGCATTCGCAGGTGACCCGGGTCTGCCAGGAGCGCGGCCTCGCCGGACTCGAGTTCAGCGCGGGCATTCCGGGCTCGGTGGGCGGTTGGGTGACGATGAACGCCGGCATCCCCGAGCACGAGGTCGGCCCGCTCGTCGCGGAAATTCGAGTCGCGACACCGAGCGACGGCACGATGTGGATCGGGCGCGACGAACTGCGCTTCGAGTACCGCGGCGTCTCCGGGATCCCGGCGGGAGCGGTCGTGCTCGCGGCGCATTTCCAGCTCGAGGAAGGCGATCGCGAGCAGATCCGCATCGAGATCGACCGCCATCTCGCACACCGTCGGAAGACGCAGCCGATCGATCAGCAGTCCTGCGGCTCGGTGTTCAAGAATCCGCCGGGCGAACATGCCGGCCGCTTGATCGAAGCGGCGGGATTGAAGGGCGCGCGCGAAGGTGGCGCGCAGATCTCGTCGCTCCACGCGAACTTCATCGTCAACACCGGGAACGCCACGGCCGCCGATGTGATCGCGCTGATCGAGCGCGCGCAGCACGCGGTGCGAGAACAGCGCGGCATCGAACTCGTCCCCGAGGCGCGTGTCGTCGGGAGGCCCGGATGATCGGCTGGCTGCGACGCCGCAAGGCCAACGACCTGCGACCGACCTACGCCGAGCGCCAGGCCGCGCTCGAGCGCGCCCGCGAACGACTGCGCCGCCAGCAGAGCGCCGAATCGCGCCGGCGAGCGTGGCTGCGCATCGGCCTACCGGGTTGTGCGGCGCTGGCGTTTCTGGCGGGACTCGCGCTCGCGGATCGCGTTGCGGCGCGCGGCGCGGCGGCGCGGCCCGAGTTGTTCGTCGTGCAGCGACTGGAGATCGAGGGTGCGCAGCGTCTCGACGCGGCCGCGCTGGCGCGCGCCGTGTTGCCCGAAGGCGCGCCGGAGCCGATGGAGCTGGAGGAGATTGCGTCGCGACTCGAAGCGCATCCGTGGATCGCGCACGCGGCGGTCGCGCGCGTCGCGCCGAGCGCCGTCGTCGCGCGCATCGAGGAACAAGAGCCCGCGGCGCTGGCCTGCGCGGTGGGCGAAGCGCGACTGCTGGTGAACGCGCAGGGCGTCGCATTCGCGGAGGCCGAGGGCGCCGAGTGGGATTCGCTCCCGCGGCTCGTGGTGGCGAGTCCGCCGCCGCGCGATCGCCGCGATCCGCTGCTCGCGCAGGGCATCGCACTCGCACGCGCGGTTTCGGAGGCGGGCTTCAGCGGCATCGAGTTGTCGCTCGACGGCGAGGATCCGAACGCGCTGCCCGCATTGCGCGTGCAAGGCGTGGACGCACGCATCGTACTCGGCGCAGGCGACCCGGCGCAGAAGCTCGCAAAGCTGGTGCGACTGCTCGCCCGCGACCGGTCCCATGATCCAGAGGACCAGCCCTCTGATCCGGCGGGCCAGGCGCTGCGCGCCATGCCTTCTGATCCGGCGGGCCAGGCGCTGCGCGCCATGCCTTCTGATCCGGCGGGCCAGGCGCTGCGCGCCATGCAGGCGCGCGAGATCGATCTCCGCTTCGAGGAGCAAGTGGTGTTGCGGCCCGTCGTCGCCCCCGAATTGGGGAACGACGGCCCGACGTCCGGCGCGGATGCGCCGGGTTCTGCGACCGGCGTCCCGGCGCCGCGTCGTGCAACCGGAGACCGGCCCGGCGAGAGCCGGCGGTCTCCCGAGCAAAGGAAGGGGTGAGGGGAATGGCTCGCAAGGAAGACCTGATCGTCGGACTCGACATCGGAACGACCAAGATCTGCGCCGTGGTGGCGGAGCGCACGGAAGACGGGGTCGACGTCGTCGGCATCGGCACGCACCCGTCGCGCGGACTGCGCAAGGGAGTGGTGGTCGACATCGACGCGACCGTCGAGTCGATCAAGCACGCCGTCGAAGAAGCGGAGCTGATGAGCGACTGCGAGATCTCGTCGGTCTACGCCGGCATCGCGGGCGGCCACATCCGCGGTTTCAACTCGCACGGCATCGTCGCCGTGAAGGATCACGAAGTCTCCGAAGGAGACGTGCGGCGCGTGATCGACGCGGCCAAAGCCGTCGCGATCCCGATGGATCGCGAGGTGATCCACGTGATCCCGCAGGAATTCGTGATCGACGAACAGGACGGGATCCGCGAGCCGCTCGGCATGAGCGGGGTCCGGCTCGAAGCCAAGATCCACATCGTGACCGCGGCCGTTACCAGCGCCCAGAACATCGTGAAGTGCGCCAACAAAGCTGGCCTGAACGTGATCGACATCGTTCTGGAACCGCTGGCATCGGCCGAGGCGGTGCTGGCCGGTGACGAGCGCGAACTCGGCGTATGCCTGATCGACATCGGCGGCGGCACGACCGATCTCGCCGTGTTCTGCGATGGCTCGATCGCGCACACCTCAGTGCTCGCACTGGGTGGGAATCACATCACCAACGACATCGCGGTCGGGCTGCGCACGCCCTTCGACGAGGCCGAACGGACCAAGAAGAAGTTCGGCGTCGCCTCGGCGCGATTGCTCGGAGGCGACGACATCCTGTCGGTCTCGAGCGTCGGGGGACGCCGGCCACGTGAGGTCTCGCGCAAACTGCTCTGCGAGATCATCGAGCCGCGCGTCGAGGAGATCCTCTCGCTCGCGCGACAGGAGTTGATGCGCGCCGGCATGGAGGACCGCATTCCGTCGGGCATCGTGTTGTCGGGCGGATGCGCAGCGCTCGCCGGCATCGCGGAGCTCGCGGAGGAGATCTTCGAGTCGCCGGTGCGCGTGGGAATGCCGACCCGCGTCGGCGGTCTGCAAGACGTCGTGCGCGACCCGATGTACGCAACTGGTGTCGGTCTCGCGCTCTACGGTGCGAATCACGGCCGCGCATTCCCGTACAGTCGCTTCCGTATCCGGGATGAATCGATCTTCCGGCGGGTGCGACAACGAATGCGCGAGTGGTTTCACGGCGAATTCGACTGAAAGGCCGCTGCGGTTTAGTACGTCTTGTGTAAACTGCGCACAATATATTGCGCCGTTCGTGCCAAGGGGGGTGAGTATGGCGCCGAGTAACCGCGACAAGCGGGACGCGGAGATGTTCGTCTCCGCGCGCAAGCAACAGTCATTCGAGTCGAATCAGTCGAACCCGTCGCATGACTCGGTCGATCTCCTCGAGATCGGTCCGGACGACGGTTCAGACGACCTGCTGGACTTCGAGAACGCAACGAAGCTCCAAGCGGTGATCAAGGTCGTCGGCGTCGGCGGCGGCGGCGGCAACGCACTGAACACGATGATCGCCTCGGGTCTTGCGGGCGTGGAGTTCGTCGCGGCGAACACGGACGCACAAGACCTGACGAACAGCCTCGCGTCGGTGCGCGTGCAGCTCGGTAACGAGGTCACGCGCGGGCTCGGCTGCGGCGCGAACCCCGACAAGGGTCGCGATGCGGCGCTCGAAGCGCGCGATCGACTGCGCGAGCTGCTGATCGGCGCGGACATGGTCTTCGTGACCGCTGGCCTCGGGGGCGGCACCGGAACGGGCGCCGCGCCGATCGTCGCCGAGGTCGCCCGAGAAGTGGGCGCACTCACGGTGGCCGTCGTCACGAAGCCGTTCCTGTTCGAGGGACGCGTGCGGCAACGACACGCCGAGCGCGGGCTCGACGAGCTGCATCGCGTCGTCGATACGCTGATCACGATTCCCAACCAGCGCCTGCTCGCGGTGGCTGGGAAGAACACCAAGATGAAGGACGCCTTCCGCCTCGCGGACGACGTGCTTCTCGGTGCGGTGCGCGGTATCTCGGACCTGATCACCGGACACGGCCTGATCAATCTCGATTTCAACGACGTCCGGGCGATCATGAATGAGATGGGCATGGCGCTGATGGGTTCAGGTGTCTCGAAAGGCGAGACGCGCGCGACCGACGCGGCGCGTTCGGCAATCTCGAACCCGCTCCTCGAGGATCTCTCGATGGAGGGCGCACGCGGCGTGTTGATCAACTTCACCGGCGGGCCGGACATGACCCTGCACGAGGTGGAGGAAGCGGCGAAGCTGATCCAGGAGTCCTCGCACGAGGACGCCAACATCATCTTCGGCGCGGTGATCGATGAAGCGATGGAAGGCGAAGTGCGCGTCACGGTGATAGCGACCGGTCTCGACGACGGCCGCATTGGCCGTGGTCGCGATCGCCCCGAGCCCACCACGGACCGCAGCAGCGAATTCGGCAAGGTCACGCCGTTGCGGCGCGATCCCATCGAGGTCGCGCAAGAACCGAGCACCGCCGCCGAACACGACTTCGAAGTGCAGGCGCGTGGTCCGCAGAAAGAGCCCGTGCAGGAGAAGCTCGACGGCTTCGACTCGCCCTTCGAAGACGAGTTCGACGAGCCGGCATTCCTGCGCAAGCGCCGCGGCGACGACGGGGATCGCGAGCTCCCGGCCTTCTTGCGCCGCTCTGCCGACTAGTTCGGACGGAGCGGCGCGCATGGCGCCGGAGCTGGTGCGTGTCGAGTTGCGCGGCGGCGTCGCGCTGGTCGTCTTCGACGATCCCGAGCGTCGCAACGCAATGACCGAGACGATGGGCCGGGCCCTCACGAATGTAGTGGCCCGGCTCAGCTCCGATTCCGCCGTGCGCGCTGTCGTGCTGACCGGCGCTGGCGCGGCCTTCTCTGCGGGCGGCGACCTCGCGATGCTCGAAGACAAGTCGCGTGCCGGTCGCGCCGAACCCGGCGAAGCGGCGCGCGCGCGCAACCGCACCTTCATGCGCGACTTCTACGGGCTCTTCCTCTCGGTGCGAAACCTGCCCTGCCCCAGCATCGCGGCGATAGAGGGCGCCGCGATCGGTGCTGGCCTCGCCGTCGCGCTGGCCTGCGACCTGCGCATCGCAGCCCGTGAAGCAAAGCTTGGTCTGAACTTCGCGAAGCTCGGCATCCACCCCGGCATGGGCTCGTCGTGGACGCTGCCGCAGCTGGTGGGTCCTGCGCACGCGGCCGATCTGCTGTTCAGCGGTCGCATCATCGACGGCGCCTTCGCCGAGCGCATCGGTCTCGTGAACCGGGCCGTTCCGCGCGACACCGTGCTGGCGACGGCGCTCGCAGCGGCCGACGAGATCGCGTCGTGCGCGCCGATCGCGGTGCGAGGCGCCAAGCGCGCGCTCGCCCGGGCGGGCGAAGTCACGCTCGAAGCGCAGCTCGATTTGGAAGCGGAGCAGCAGGCCGTTTGTTACGAAAGCGCGGATCTGGCCGAAGGTCTTCGCGCGCTGCGTGAGAAACGCTCGCCGCGCTTCGAGGGTCGTTGACCGTCAGCGTATCGAAGGGCTTGTCTCAAGCCGGGGAGAGTTTTCGTCGAATGAGCATCGAAACGGTTTCGGGGGGTATCGTGACGCGCGCCATTCGCAGCCACCAGCTCTGGCTCACAGTCGCCTACGTGACCATCATGCTGTTATTGGTTCGCGCCTACACCTGAGTTCGACGACTCAGGGAAGCGCTTCGACCACGCCCTGAATCTCGCTCGCATTGAAGAAGTAGCAGATCTCGACCCGTGCGGTCTCGGGAGCATCCGAGCCGTGCGAAGCGTTGCGCTCCACATCAGTCCCGAAGTCGCCGCGGATGGTGCCCTTCGGCGCCTTTTTCGAATCGGTAGGCCCCATCAGCTCACGCCAGCGAGCGATCGCGCCCTCTGCTTCGAGCACACAGACGACCACCGGCCCCGAGGTCATGAACTTCACCAGATCCGCGAAGAACGGCCGCGCCTTGTGAACGGCGTAGAAGCCGCCCGCCTGCCGCTCGGTGAGATGGATCATCTTCAGCGCGATCACGCGCAGACCCGAGTCCTCTATCGCCTTCAAGATCGCGCCCACTGCGTTCTTCTCGACGGCGTCCGGCTTGATGATCGAAAACGTGCGCTCGACGGCCATGACTCGCTTCTCTCCTCGCCTGGTTCGGGGCGCGCAACCTAGCGCAGTCGAGCAGGCAACGAACTCCAACCATAGGATCCCGCGTAGCGAGCCGCAGGCGAGCGGCGAGACTTCATGAGACGCGCAGCACGATCTTCCCGAAGTGCTCGCTCGCCTTCATCGCTCGATGGGCATCGGCGACCTGCTCGAGCGGAACCACGCGGTCGACGATCGGACGCACGCGGCCGCTGGCCAGATCGGCGCCGAAGCGGCGCTCGAAGGAC